>JAURGZ010000075.1 GCA_030833525.1 Bacteroidota bacterium
TCTCCCCTCTGGCGCCAGGAGCAAGAAGCCAATCGCATTTTGCTTTTAGAGCCTTCAGTTTTTCGCCAATACCCGGTTGCTACCAAACCCATGGCCTTTGCCTTGGAATGGGCCGCGCAGATTCCGGGCCTGCAGATTTTCGTGGGCGAATACGCTGAACTGAAGGCCCTTTGCGGGGCTTCGCCAATGATTTACCGGGAACACCCTTTAAATCGTCATTATTCGGGGCATGAAGACCCCCGAAATTGGCTAGCCCCAGAAGTGCAGGGCGAGTTTTCCTCTTTTTTTGGCTTCTGGAAAAAGGCTGAGCGCGCTATGCGCCGGGATTTTCAACATTGAGTTATGCGAGGAGTCAAAAAGCAGCATTTGCCCGAAAAGATTTGCATCACATGCAAAAAGCCGTTCACCTGGCGCAAGAAATGGGAAAAGAATTGGGACCAGGTGAAATATTGCAGCGAACGCTGCCGTCGAGAGGGCTAGTGGGAATCTAGACTGGGAGGCAGTAAATTGCCGCAATGAACAAGCAGTTGCCGACTCCACCCTGGCCATTCATCGCCTTCTGGGCCTTCGTAGAGTCAGGGTTGGGAGGAATGATGCACGCCTTTCATTTGCCCTTTACGGGCATATTCATTGGTGGGGCAGCGGTCGTGACCTTGGGCGCAATAGCCCATTCTCATCGTTCAAAGTACGGCTCAGCTGGCTTGATGAAACAATTGTTAAGCGCTACCGCTTGGGTGATGGCCGTGAAATTGATGGTAAGCCCGCATTCGCCTCCTACCTCGTACATCGCCGTTGGGTTTCAAGGTTTGTGGGCCGCCTGTTGTTACCAATTGATTCCCTCGCATCGCTGGGCTTCAGTGGTGTTTGCCGTGATGGCCATGCTGGAGTCGGCCCTTCAGAAAATGCTGCTGTTGTTTTTGATTTTTGGCTCTGATTTTTGGGAAAGTGTTTCGATTTGGATGAAATCGGTGGCCAAGCAATTGGACTTTGCACCCATTCAATTGGAGCAGCTGGTTGTCGCCTATGTGCTCTTATATGCCGCTTGGGGGCTGTTTTTGGGCCTGCGACTGGGCTCTTGGCCTAAGCGCTTAGAGGCTCAGGCTTCGTCATTGGCGATTGAATTTGCGGCATACCAAGGTTCTGGTGTCGAATTGGAACCCCGACGCCGTCGAGGTTGGAAGCGCTTTTTATTCTTGGGTGTTTTGGGGGTGCTGGCTTTTGTGATCCCCTTGGAACACGCTTGGGAATCTTTGGCCCGAGCCATGGCCATTAGTTTCATGTTATACGCAACCGCGCCGTGGTTCCTTCACTTGCTGCGAAAGGCCTTGGGTAAAAAGCAAGAAAGTGCAGAAATGGCTGAACTGCTTGTGGTGGTTGGGAGACAATCGGGAATATTTCAATTTTGTTGGAATTATCACCGTCAAAAAAGGGCATTTTCACGAGTGTTGGCGGCTGTGGAATCCAGCTTAGCCTTAGCGGTTCTGGAGCATGCACAGATAGACCATGAGCGCTGACTTCTATCTTTTATCGGTCCCCGTTCAGTGCGGCAAGACCACCATGTTGGAAGCTTGGGCTGCGGGTCAAGAGCCGGGTACTGTAGGCGGGTTCTTAAGTCCTGACCGAGGCTGCGCACAAGCAAGGACTCGGGTTTTTTACGATGTTGCCAGTGGTCGCGAATATCCCTTCGAATGGGAAAGAGAAGACCAACCTGATCCCGAAGATTGCATTCCAATGGGTCGGTTTCGATTTCGCAAATCGAGCTTTGATTGGGCTCATGCTGCTTTGTTGAATGCAGCCAAACAGGCTGAACTGAGCACGGTGATGGTAGATGAAATTGGGCCCCTAGAGCTGCGCATGGATTCGGGCTTGCAGCCGGTGCTCTCGACTTTCATGCAGAGCATGCAAGGGCCTGAACAGGCCGGCCGAAAGGTGTTGTTGGTGGTGCGTGACTATTTGTTGGCTGAATTTCTGCGGGCATTCCCAGGCTTGAATCCCAGAGTGAATCAGGGTCCATGGTTTCCTCCCAGGCCCGATCTCAGAGCCTTGGTCTTGAGTGGAGGCCAAAGCAGCCGCATGGGCAAAGACAAAGCGTTTATCCAATACCATGAGCAGCCTCAGTACCGCTATGCTCTCGATCAAATGAAACGGGCTGAAGGCTTGGCCCAACTCGATGCGGGCATTCGCTCATTCGTAATTTCAGGTAGAGCCGAACACATATTTGATTTAGAATCCGATGAGGCCTGTTGGCTGGACGCAGAACCTTTTGCTGGCCATGGTCCCATTTCGGGCTTGTTGACCGCCCACAATCGGGAGCCGAGTTCAGCGTGGTTGGTCATGGGAGTCGATTATCCGCAGTTGCAAGATCTCGCCTTGCAGCGCTTGATACTGGCCTATCGCGTAAGCGGACGCAGCGTTTGTTTTGCCCCCGCAAATCCTGAAACCAAATGGCCAAACCGAGCTGGATTAGAGCCCCTGGTAGCCCTGTATGCACCGGCTGATTTGGCGCAATTGCTCGTCTATTTTCAAGGCGGGGGACAGTCACTCAAACAATTTTTACTCAACGCAGACCCCTTGGTGTTGCCTTTTGATGAACGCCTTGGTTTGGTTAGCTTTGATAGCCCACCTGCCTAACCATGTCCAAGTATCAAACCCAGCCTCATGCCATACAGACGCATCTCAAGCGAGATGAGCAATGGAATCAGGAGTATAAAAGTGACTTGCTGGCCGTTGAGGAGCCTTTGGAGATACGGCTCAAACAGGGTGACCAAGAATGGCCTGTTTCGGTCACCATGCGCACCCCGGGAAACGATCCAGAATTATCAGCGGGTTTCTTGTTTAGCGAAGGGCTTGTGCGAGAGCCGCATCAGTTGCTGGGCTTTCATCAACAAGGAAGTACAGGGCAAACAGAGGCTTTGTTGGGTCAAACCCTGGTTTGGGAATTGTCGAGCGATTGCCAGGTAGATCCCTTGACTCTCGAACGCCATTTTTACACCAGCAGCAGTTGCGGTGTATGCGGTAAATCGAGCATTGATGCGGTCAAAGTGGCCTGTCCCATACCCGTTTCGGCTCCCTTGTTTAGCATGGGGCAAAACGAGCTGGCCCAATTGCCTGAACGGCTGCGCGAATCGCAAGCTGCCTTTGAGCAAACCGGGGGCATTCATGCAGCCGCCCTTTTCAATGAGCAAGGCGAGATACTTGAGCTTCGGGAAGATGTAGGTCGACACAATGCCTTGGATAAGTTGATAGGCGCGGCCTTTTTGAAAGGGAGCATTCCTATACTGGATCGCGCCCTGCTCCTGAGCGGGCGAGCCAGCTTCGAACTCATTCAAAAAGCATCGATGGCGGGAATTCAGATGGTTGTGGCTGTGGGTGCGCCCAGTAGCTTGGCCGCTGAGTTGGCCGAGGAGTTGAATATAACCCTAGTTGGATTTACCAAGTCTCATCGCTTCAATGTCTACAGTGCTCCTGAGCGAATTCGCGCCTAATCAGTAACTTTGAAGCTAAGCAGTTATGAAAATCAGAATCAAAGGGAACTCCATTCGCCTTCGTTTGACCAAAACGGAGGTGGATACATTTGGCAATACAGGTATGTTCACCGAGACTACCCAGATGCTGGGTGGTGAGTTGCAGTACAAATTGCTCAGCACCGATCAGTACTCCACCCTGGCAGCTCGATGGTTCGATGGGGTCATTGAAGTGTATATGCCTTCAGCGATTGCCAAGCAGTGGGTAGAGAGCAATGAAGTGGGTTTTCAGCATAAACTGCCCTTGCCTCAAGGTGGAGAATTGTTCTTGCTGATCGAAAAAGATTTCGTTTGTTTGGACAATACGTTCGAGGATCAAAGCGATAATTATCCCAACCCGAACGCGGTCTGTTAGGAGTTGCTTCCGTATTGTGGAAGTATTGAAGAGATAAAGATGCTTGCGCAACTGAGTCATATTGTTATTTTTGAGTCGTATGAAAAAAATGATGTGGGTGGTCGCTATGGCCCTATCAATCGGTTTGTGGTCTTGCTCTGAATCGGGCGAGCATCAAGATTACACCTTAGACAATGTGAATTTTATCGTTTCGGGTCCCATTTATGAGGGGTCAGAAACGGCACAATACGAAATCGTACTCGACGAGTCCTTGAGAGGCAAGGTAGTGGGTGCTAAATTGAAATCAGCGCGCATTCACGCCAGCGATTCGGCGGGCTTGTCCATGTTGGGATCGGTGGCTTTTTCCATGGTGGGCAATAAAGCCGACATGGGCGGCATGGCAGTGCTGAATCCTGTTCCATCTGGCAGCTCAGAGGCTGATTTGAGCGTGAGTGCCGAGGCTGACCCTACCGTGTACTTTGAGGAAGGTCGTTTCTACCTGGTTATGGAATTGGGCATCAATCAGGATTGGGATGCCGATTTGTCGGTGTTGGGTGACTTTGTGTTTGATCTAGAAGTAAAAAAATAATCCATGAAAAACGTGTTAATAGCCTTGTGTCTGGTTTTGTCAGGCAGTTTGTTTAGTTCATTTGTTCAACAAGGTACCGACGGTGATCGCTTGCTCGGTGTTTGGGAGCCCAGCAACGGTCGGGCTCGTGTCAAGGTTGAAAAAATTGGCTCTAAGTATTTTGGTAAAATCGTTTGGTTGAAGGAACCCATTGATCCCGAAACCAACTTGCCGAAAGTCGATAAAAACAATCCTGACCCAGCGCTTCAATCGGTTCCTTTGAAAGGGTATCGCATGCTTAAGGATTTTACCTATGCCGGCAACAACCAATGGACTGGCGGTACGATTTATGACCCCTTGAACGGCAGTACCTACAATTGTACCATCAACATGCGCGACAACAATACCTTGGATATTCGCGGCTACATTGGGGTATCGGCCTTCGGTCGTACCGATGTTTGGAAACGCTTGCAGGTTCAACGCAACTGATGAGAAAGTACCTTGCCTTTGCTGCCTTTACGGGTTTAGCCTTTGGTTCCACTTGGGCCCAAGTAGATTCTTTGGCCACCGAGGAAGAAGAAGATTACAGCCTGTACGACAATGTGTCGTTTGCCGATGCGGGAACCAAGGCCTATTGCACCAACAAGATTGAGGGTTTGAGCCCTTCTAAATTGATCAGCGTAGGCTATGATTATCAATTGGGTTACAATTTGACCAGTATCAA
>JAURGZ010000007.1 GCA_030833525.1 Bacteroidota bacterium
AAGGATGTAGCCATGCAGATTGCGGCTATGAATCCTGTAGCCGTAGATAAGAGCGGTGTTGATGCTTCTCGCATCGAGCGTGAGATGGAGATTGGACGCGAGCAAGCTCGTGCTGAGGGTAAGCCCGAAGCTATGATCGATAAGATTGCTGAAGGAAAGCTGAATAAGTTCTTCAAGGAAAGCACTTTGTTGAGTCAGGAGTTTGTGAAAGACAGTTCCAAGACCGTAGAAAAGATGTTGAACGATATCGAGTCCGGTCTGACTGTAAAGCAATTCACACGCGTACAACTCGGTTAATTTGAAAACTATTGAAAAAATCCCTCAATTTTGAGGGATTTTTTTTGCGCCCTATCTGAATACCATGAAATATAAACGCATTCTACTTAAGCTCAGCGGTGAAAGCCTCATGGGCAAGCAATCCTACGGCATAGATGCCGATATGTTGGCACAATACGCCGAAGAAGTGAAAGCCGTAGTTGAGGCAGGGGTAGAAGTGGCCATAGTCATTGGCGGTGGCAACATCTATCGCGGTGTTCAAGGGGCTCAAGGTGGGGTGGTTGACCGCGCTACCGGCGATTACATGGGTATGTTGGCAACCATGATCAATGCCATGGCTTTGCAGGGCGCATTTGAGAAGGCAGGCATGACGACTCGCTTGTTGTCAGCCATCAAAATGGAGCAAATTTCAGAGCCCTTCATTCGCCGCCGTGCCATGCGCCACTTGGAAAAGGGACGTGTAGCCATTTTTGGCGCAGGTACGGGTAATCCTTACTTCACCACAGATACGGCAGCCAGTTTGCGGGCGGTAGAGATTGAGGCCGATGTGGTCATCAAAGGCACCCGCGTTGACGGCATCTATGACAAGGATCCTGAGAAGTACAGCGATGCGATCAAATACGACCAAATCAGTTTTAAAAAGGTCTACGAGATGGGATTGGAGGTTATGGATCTAACCGCCATTACCCTTTGCCAAGAGAACCGCAAACCCATTGTAGTATTCGACATGAATACGCCCGGTAATCTATTGAAGTTGGTTAAGGGAGACGCGGTAGGTACGACCGTCAGTGAGTGAGGCAATGGGAATTTCCCGTTGCGATCTTCAAGGCAATTTGCATCTCCAACTGGAGTGGGAGCAGCGGCTCAAGGCCCTGCATCCCGAAATTCACGCGTTGGGCCTTTCTCAGCCCGCTTTGCGCGCCTTGTGGACCCTGGGTGTTCGCCATGTAGATGATTTGCGTCAAATCGACCCTAAAGCCCTTGAATCGGCTCATGGCATAGGGCCATCGGCTTGGCAAAAGCTTCAGGCTTTGCTCTAAGCACCTTTTCCCGTTCCAATCGAAAGCAGGATACCTGCAGTTTGCCGGGCCTTCCTTTCTGTGAGTTTCGATTTTAGCGTGCCTCAAAAAGCCCATTGCCAGGCTCTTTACCCCGTGATTTTCTTACTACAGGGTTTGGTGGTTGAATAAGGGGCATAAAAAAAGCCCCGATGAATCGGAGCTTTTTCAAAATATCGGTTTTCAGGATTAAGCCAGAGTGTCGACGTGCTTTTTCAAGCTGGACTTCAAGTTGCCGGCTTTGTTCTTGTGAATGATGTTGCGTTTGGCCAATTTGTCCAAAGCACTGAACGCTTTGGTCAACAGACTTTCAGCTTCGCTTTTGCTAGTGGCTTTGCGAATGGTTTTCACGATGGTACGTGCGGTTTTATGCTGGTAGCGATTCAAATCGCGCTTGGCCTCATTGGCACGGATTCTCTTGATTGCTGACTTGTGGTTTGCCATTTCTTTGCTAAAAAGGATTGCAAAGGTACGTGAAAAGCAAACATTTTCAAAAGAAAATTGGAAAATATCAACCCTTTCCAAAGGTGTCCTGGCTCAGGAACGCTTCCTGCACCTCAGTCTTGTTCGGGGGCAATGCGCACTTTCAAACCGTCAAGGTTGGAATGCAGGTAGATTTGGCAGCCCAAACGGGAATTGGATTGAACGAAAAATGCTTGGTCGAGCATGTCCAATTCATCGTCGCTTTGTTCGGGCAAAGCATGATCAGACTCCACGTACACTTGACAAGTCGCGCATAGAGCCATGCCTCCGCATTCGCCTTTTACACCGAGCCCCTCCATTTTGGTAAGCTCCATCAAATTTAGATTCATATCGGTGGGCGCTTCGAGATGATGCTCCTGGCCTTCTCGGTCTATGACGGTGATTCGAATCAGGGGGTCCATATCAATCCAAGGTTCGTAAATGGCTTTGGTCGTTGGACTTGATCACGGTGAAGTGTTCATCTGAATTGGATTTTTCCAACACGTATAAACAGAGGTTGCCGTGTTCGAATTGGTCCATGTCTTTGAGGTTTTGGCCGGTCATGAGGCAGAGAAAGGAACGCATGGCCCTGCCGTGCATGCACACCAATACCTTAGATTCGGGCCCAGACATGATGCGTTCGAGCCCTCTTTTTTGGCGCTCCAACATTTCCAATGGGGTTTCGCCGCCAGCAATGGCGTGATCGAGTTGCCCTGCAGCCCATCGCTCCAAGGTGTCGAAGAAAAGGGCCTTGTCTTTCTTCGTTGGGGTTTTCCCTTCCAAGTAGCCCCAATTGATTTCATTGAGCTCAGCCAAGCGCTCGATGGGAATCTCGGTTTGCAAGGCGAAGGGTTCTACCGATTCCTGGGTGCGGCGCAGTTCAGTGGTGTAGATGCGTTCAAATGGAATGTGGCGATAAGCTTCGTAAAAACATTCGGCTTGCTTGCGGCCTGTTTCGTTCAACTGGGTGTCCACACCTGACCCTTGCACGATGCCCAAGCGGTTGAAATCCGTTTGGCCATGCCGAATTAAATAAATTGTTTTTGTCATCAGGGGGTGGGATTTTTGCGGCATCCAGCCCTGCAAAGGTAGGCCTTTCAGCTCGCCTTATCGGTGCACACGTGAACATGCCCTTGATCAAGAGTTTTTACGCCTTTCAGTTCCCAGGACAGCCTGAGGTCCTGTTGCGCGGTGGCCAGGCGAAAGCCATGAGCTGGGGTGATATGCTGGAATGTTCACAGGTGTTGTTTGCTTCTGAATTCGGGGCTTCGGTCTTGCAGGCGACAGAAGGGCTTGAGCCCTGCACATGGTCTGACTTGCAGGCTTCCCTGGCCATGCAACCCCATGGGCCGCTCCATCCAATTGATTCTTTCCAATGGGCCCAAGGCATAGAGCAGGTTCAAAACAGCATTCAGTCTGGACGCATTGAAAAGCTCGTTTTGGCCCGTAACCGCGCTTGCCTCAGCGATTCTGAACCCGATTTGCTCCAGTGGTGGAAGGGGTTGAGATCCCGGCATGCTCCCGCTTTTTGCTATGCTTATTCTGATCCTGTTTTGGGCATGTGGATGGGGGCCAGTCCCGAGCACCTGTTGCAATGGAAAGACGGATTAGGGACCATATTGTCGCTAGCCGGCACCCTCAGAGAAGGCCAGAGTTGGACTGAAAAAGAGCAGCTGGAACAATCGGTCACCAGTCGATTCATTGAAGAAGTGCTGCAGGTCGAAGGATTGCCATTCGAGGTCGATTCGCGACGGGAAATTGCATACGGCGAAATTCGGCATTTGCGCAATGAATATCGCTTTGATTTGCCCAAAGAGAAGTTAGCCGACTTGTTGTTGGCGCTGAATCCCACACCGGCTGTGGCCGGATATCCCCAGCATGAATCCCTTCGCATGCTGAAACAAGAATTTGATTTTGAACGCGGAGCCTATTCAGGAGTATTGGGATACTGGAATGGTTCTGAACTGCAAGCATGGGTCCAATTGCGTTGTGCACGCCTGTTTCGAAATGGCCACTGGCTGTTTGCAGGAGCCGGCATCAATGCCGGCAGCGTGGCTGACATGGAATGGGCAGAAACCCAGGCCAAGATGGACAGCCTAGGGCTTTAAAAATCGGAGGGAGTCAGGGGTTCTGCGCTGCGCTCAACCTCTTTGTCATTGACGAATTTGAGGGTCTCTAAATCAAAACGCACCCAAGATCCTCCTTTGAACTCTTTGTAGGCCGAGTAATCCCCTGTGGGGATTTGCACAAATGGGTTGTCTCGTCCGCCATCGAAAGTGGCCCCTAAGTTGTCGACCACCAACCAGTCTTCTGAAGGCTCATAGCGCAGCAACATGCGGGCCGATTTGTGGTATTCGAATACCATGCGGGCTGCACGAGATGGATCTTGCAGGCTTTCGCGAAAAAGGGCTTTCCCGAAGATGGCCTGCAAACCTTCCTCGTTTTGCTCCAAATGCAGCACATCGACAATGGACCGGTTTGAATTTTGATTGTGCCCATCAAAGCCCAACAGCATATACTGCTTCTTGCCCAGGGGGATCAATTGATAATACAGGGCACCAATCCATTCATCAGCTGATAGTTCGGCTTCGTCCCAAGCCTCGGGGAGGTCTTGGGCAGAATCGTAGAGGGGAATGCACTGGATCTCTGAGCCCTTTTTACACTGGATGATGCCGAAGTGAACAAAGCGCTTGTCGAGCAATACGGCATTCCAGGTGAACAATCGAAGCGAAGATTTGGGGTCGCTGGCAATGGCGATGGTGCTCATGCGCAGCGAATCAAATTCAAAGACCCAAGCCTCTTTGCTCGCCAAACCTTGCAACAACAATTGTTGGGCCTGGGCTGCACTTTGCAGGCGGGCTGAATCGCTATTGGCCGAAAGCCAAGCGCCTTGCAAGGCCATAACGGCTGATTGGGTTTGGACGGGACTGAGTTGCGCCCGTGCAGGATTGAACCAAAGAGCGCAACAGGCGAAAAGGAGGCTGAGGGTGTTTTTTATCATGCGCAATTTTCAATGACCATGGCGCTCGCACCGCCACCGCCATTGCAAATAGCTGCACCGCCGAACTGACCTTGGTTTTGTTTCAACACGTGAATCAGGGTTACCAAAATTCGTGCCCCAGATGCGCCGAGTGGGTGGCCCAAGGAAACAGCGCCACCGTTTACGTTGACTTTATCGCCTGATATTCCCAAAATTTTATTGTTGGCCAAGGCAACCACTGAAAAGGCTTCGTTGAATTCAAAGAAATCAATTTGATCTACTGAAATGCCGGCTCGTTCAGCGGCTAGAGGCATGGCTTTGGCCGGTGAGGTCGTGAACCATTCTGGAGCTTGTTCGGCATCAGCAAAACCGCTGAGTTTGGCCAGAGGCGTCAAACCCAATTCGGCCAATTTTTCGCCGCTTACCAGAACCAAAGCAGCCGCGCCGTCATTCATGGTACTGGCGTTGGCTGCAGTGACAGTTCCCTCTTTGCTGAAGGCTGGACGCAATCCAGGGATCTTGTCAAAATGTACGTTTTTATATTCTTCGTCTTCTGCGATGGTGACATCGCCCTTGCGGGTTTGAAAGGTGACAGGAGCAATCTCATCGGCGAATTTGCCAGCAGCCCAGGCCGCAGCTGAACGCTGATAGCTGCTTATGGCATAGGCATCTTGGTCCTCGCGGGAAAACCCGTATTCACTGGCGCAGGTATCGGCGCATTTGCCCATGAGAACCTGGTTGTATACGTCGGTTAAACCATCCAATTGCAGGCCATCTTGCATACGAATTTCACCATACTTGGTACCCGTGCGGGATTGGGGAAGGTAGTGGGGTACAAGGCTCATGTTTTCCATGCCACCAGCCACGGCAATGTCGGTGTGACCCAGCAAAATGCCTTGAGCAGCCAGGGCCACTGATTTCATGCCAGAGGCACACACTTTGTTGACGGTGGTGGCGGGCACGTGATCGCCAATGCCCGCAAATTTAGCGGCTTGACGAGCAGGGGCTTGGCCCAATCCTGCTTGCAACACACTTCCCATGTACACTTCCTGCACGGCATTGGGGTCTATGCCCGCTTGTTGCAAGGCGGCTTTGATGGCCGTAGCTCCGAGTTGGGGGGCAGGAACGGTTGACAATGAGCCGTTGAAACTTCCAAGAGGGGTGCGCTTTGCGCCAACTATATACACTTCACGTTGTGCCATGAAACAAAGGTAACGAACTCTGCCCAAGGGCTGTGTGCCGCATTCGTCCTTTCCCTGTTAAATTTGCAAAGTGTCAGATTGGTTGCCATTGTTTCCTTTGCCCATGGTGGCGTTCGAAAATGAAACGTTTCGACTGCACATTTTTGAACCTCGTTACAAGAAAATGATGGCTCAGTTGCAACAGTCCGAGCCCTTGTTTCTCTTGGGAACAAGCCTAGATAGAACGCTGCAGTCGATGGGAGCATTGGTTCGCTTGGTTTCCATCGATGAACGGTACGAAGACGGTAGTTTGGATATCAGCTGCCGTTGCCAAGAACGGGTGGTGTTGACTGGCGTGAGCGAGGCCGCAACGATCGATGATTTTGATTCAGCCTGTTGCGAGCCCTTGGCTTTTGTCGATGACGAGAACAAAGAGATGAACCTGCGTTTGCTGGACTTGCTGAGCCAGATTTACGAACTTTCTCAAGTGGGGAAAAACGTCCCTAACAAAGGGGGCTCGTACTTGGATTGGGTGCACAAATGCGGGATGGAGCTGGCTAGGGAATATGAAATGGCAGCCTTGACCTCGGTTTCAGAGAGGCAGCATTACGCCCTCAACCATTTGAAATCCTTGCTGCATACCTTGGAGCAGGTTGAACACATGAAACAACTCGTTCATTTGAATGGGCATGCCAAACGACTGAGCTTGTTATGAAGCCCGTGTTGTTGTTGGTAGAGTCTTCGGCCGAATTTCCTTCGGTCGCCTTGGGTTCGGCAGAGTCTATTCAGGTATTATGGGAAAAAGTGCATCCCATTACCCAAAGCCATTCAGAGCAATTGCCCCTCTTGGTCGAGGAGGCTATTTCGGTTTGCCGGGCTCATGAATGGCGCATCGTGGGGTTGGCGGTAAACGAGGGCCCTGGGTCCTACACCGGCTTGCGCATTGGAAGCAGCTTGGTGAAAGCCTTGGCCTATGCCTGGAATTTGCCCATGTTAGGCGTTTCGGGTTTGCATGCCCTGGCGCTGGCCGGTGCTGAACAGTTGGGTGACAAATGGGCCGAAGGGGCGGTGGTTTGGTCGTTGATGGATGCGCGGCGAAGCGAAGTATATGCGCTGACGTTGAAATATCCAGCGAAGGTCGGTTCCATTCAGCCCTATGTATTGGATGAAACCCCCTTGCCCGATTGGGGTGGTGATTGCTATTGTGTTGGCAATGGGGCCTTTAAGCTCAACGATCCTGAACATACATTGGATTTGGCCTTGACGGCCGCCACCTTACAGCCGCTTGCTTTGGCGAAATACTCAGAAGCCGATTTTGCCGATGTCGCCTATTTCGAGCCTTTTTATTTGAAGGATTTTCAACCGGGAATCAATAAAAAATACCGCGTGTGAGACTGCTTTTCATCGACAATTTCGACTCTTTTTCGTTCAACATCGTGCACGCTTTGCAGAGCGCAGGAGCTGAGGTAGAGGTTCGGACCCACTTGGAATTGGACGATGTAGCCCTCGATGATTTTCAGGGAATCGTGGTGGGGCCGGGACCCGGTACGCCTGAACAGTCAGGGCCCTTGTTGCTGCGAATGAAAGAGTGGCAATCTCAGAAGCCCATGTTGGGCATATGCCTGGGAATGCAAGCCATGGGTGTTCTAGCCGGAGCCCCCTTGGGTCATGCCCCTTGTCCCGTTCACGGGAAACCCGCCTTGATTCGCCACAAACCGTCGGGGTTGTTTCGCGGTTTGCCGCAAAACATGCAGGTGGGTCGTTACCATTCTCTCATGCTTCACCCTTGGGAAAACGAGGATCTTCAGCCCTTGGCCTTCAGCGAAGATGGAGTGTGCATGGCGGTGTCTTGGAATAGCGGTTTGCAGGTTCATTACGGCGTTCAATTTCACCCTGAGAGCATTTTAACCCCTTGGGGCCCCCAATTGCTGGCCAACTGGATGACCCTGTTGCAGTCTGATTCTAAGTAGGGGTTATAAGTGGCTCAAGCGATCCAAGATAGACGCTACATCGTAGCCGTTTTGTTGGCGCAGGGTTGAGATGGGTCCTTGGCTCACAAAGGCGTCTCCGATGCCAAAATGCAACCATTGGGCTGAAGATTGGCTTTGCAAAGCGCGCAGGCTTTGTCCCCATCCGCCTTGAAGGGCGCCGTCTTCGACGGTTGCAATCAAAGAAAACCCAGCCAAGTCCTTGGGCATTTCAATCAAGCCCTGTGCCGTGCGTACCCAGGGAAAATGGTACAAGGCAATGGGAAGATTTTGCTGCTGCAAGGCATGCTGGAGCTCGAAAGAAATGGGGCCGCATGAGCATATGGCCCACTCGCTACCCGGGTGCAAACACAGGGGTTCAAAAGGATGCGGATGGGGCTCCCAGTCATGGAATTGATCAGCATCGGCTTCTCCTTTGGGGTATCGAATGGCGCTGAGCATGCGCCGCTCCAAGCTCAAACGCAAGGCTTGCTGCAACTCTTGCGCATTGCCGGGAGTGGCAATGTGCATGTGGGGAACGGGAAGCAACCAGTTCAAATCGAAGGCCCCATGATGGGTAGGGCCGTCTTCGCCTACCAATCCGGCGCGGTCTATGCACAAGGTAAGCCCAATGTTTTGAAGGGCTACGTCATGCACCCATTGGTCCATGGCCCGTTGCAGAAACGTCGAGTAAATGTTCAAGACAACCCGATTGCCACCCAAGGCGAGGCCTGCGGCAAAGGTGACCGAATGCTGTTCGGCAATGCCCGTATCGAAAAAGCGATCGGGGTATTTTTCAAAGGCCGCGGCCATGCCACAGGAACTCGGCATGGCGGGGCTGATTCCAACCAAATCAGAATGACGGGCGGCCTCGTTCAACAGCATTTTTCCGAATAGATCTTGCCATTTGGATTTTCTCGGGCCTTCCGTGTGGCTGTCTATCTTGACAAATTTGGCGGTGGCGTGCCATCGGGTCTGTTCCTTTTCGGCTGGTTCGTATCCCTTTCCTTTGACGGTTCGAATGTGAATCAAGCGGTGCCTGTGACCTTGGCTGGGAGAGGCTAGGGCGTTCAAAATAGCCTGAACGGAATGTCCATCAATGGGCCCACTGTAATCCAAATGGAACCAGTCGCTCCATTCCCGAATGGCTGAATCTTGTTGAGTCAAGTGTTGGTTCAAGGCCCCCGTGTTGGGGTCTATGCCCATTTGGTTGTCGTTGAGGATGATCCAAACGGGCTTGGGACACTGCACCAGGTTGTTGAGCGCCTCGTACATCATGCCGCCCGTGAATGCACCATCGCCTATAACGGCCACGAATTTCCCTGGACGTTTTAGCAAATGCGCTGAATGGGCCAAGCCCATGATGGCCGACAGAGCGGTAGAGGAATGGCCTGTTCCAAAATGATCGTAAGGACTTTCGTGAAGCGCCGGGAAGCCTGACAAGCCGCCCCAAGAGCGAATGCTCGGCAATTGATCTTTGCGGCCACTCAATACCTTGTGCGCATAACTCTGGTGGCCAACATCAAAAACGAGTTTGTCTCGTTCAAAATCCAGATAATGGTGCAAGGCGACGGTGAGCTCAACCACGCCCAAGTTGGCCGCGAAATGACCCCCATTTTCCAAAATGCTGGAAATGAGAAAGGATCGAAGCTCTTGGCTTAGCCTATCCAGGTCATCTAGGGAGAGACTGCGCACGTCTTGGGGGCAGGATATATGCTCTAATAGACCAGCCATGGGTGCAAAGGTAACGCTAAGGGTTTAAGCCTTGGATGCTTGCCATTGGTCGAATTATTTATATCATTTTATTGCATTAATTAAAATGAGTATTTAATAATTAAAATATGTACTTAATTTTGTGCCAATTAAAATGGCTAATACAGAAAAAAATCAATCAAAAGAAGCGGTTGTAACCCCGAAGCGCCGCGGCAGAAAGCCCGGTTCAAAAAATAAAAAGCCTTCTCAGAAAGGAATTTCTCCTTTTCAAGTAGCCTTGCAGGCGTTGGAGAAAGACATGGAAAAAATGCAAAAAAACCTTAAATCAGCCTATGCTATGGCTGAAAAGGAATTTTCAAAAAAATTGCAAAAAGCCGAGCGTCAATTCCAAAAAGAAGTGACCAAGGCAGAAGCTTCTGTGTTTTTGTGGAAGGCCAAGGCAATGTCTTTCAAGGAAGCGGCCAAAGAGGCGGGTAAAGGCCGTCGCGGTCGCCCCAGAAAGGCTGTGGTAGAAGCGGCACCTGCTCGTCGTGGCCGTCCTGCCAAAAGCCCTCTGCGTCCAGGTGCTGGCCGTCGCAAAGCCGGTGAGCCCACTCGCCGAGACATCATTGTGAACTATGTAACGGAATTGGGACAGCCCATCAAATCAGGCGATTTGATCCAAGCTTTGTTTGAAAAGAGCGGTCAGAAAGACAAGAAGCGCTTTTCTCAAGGCATCTATACCACGTTGACCCAAATTTATAAAACCGGTGCTTTGGTAAACAAAGACGGGGTTATTTCAAAGGGATAAGTTGTTAAAATCCAGGCCAATAGGCCTCAATGAATCGCAGATTTCCAGAGAGATCTGCGATTTTTTTTGTGCTACATCCTATCGTTTTAAATACGGCCTCTGTAGCCTCGGGTAGTTGCTGATTTATTTCTAAAAATAACCACAATTCATGGGGCCGGTTTAGGCACAACTGGGCCATTTTTTTATAAAATATCAAAGGGTCATTTTCGGCAAAAAGAGCCGTTGAAGGTTCCCAGTCTACCACTCGTGAGTCCAAGGTCTCATCACTCGAGATGTAGGGCGGGTTGGAAACCAAAGCTTGTACGCCGCTGGGCCATTCGGTCCACTTCAGAAAGTCACTGCATCGAAGCTCCAATCGCTTTTGCTGCTCAGTGTTGAGTCTTGCACGGTTGTTTCGGGCATGGGTCAGGGCTGCTTCAGAACAGTCAACCGCCAGCAGTTGCCAGGGTCTTTCTTGCACCAAAGTGAGAGCGATGCATCCAGAACCCGTGCCAATATCGAGCCAATGTTGCAAAGCTTGGATTTGGGGGTGCTGGAGAATGTATTCTACCAATTCTTCGGTTTCGGGTCGGGGAATCAAACAACCAGGACCTACGCGGTATTCATATCGATGAAATGGCGCTGTGCCGAATATGTATTGAATGGGTTCACCCGCGAGAAGGCGCTGCATGCAATCTTCCACTTGTTCAGAAGATGCTAGGTGTTGGAACCACAGCCAAAAAGCTTGTATCTCATCTGCTGAAAAATAAGGGATGCAGCGTTGATGAAATTCTTGGCGTGTCATTCCTTCAAAGGTACTCAGTCTATGCGGCTGATGCGCAGGCATTCCCTTTGTTGTTGCGTGGAGTTGCTGGATTCCAATAGCAACAGATAAGGGCTGAGGCCGGGGAATTGTTCTCTGTACAGGGCGAAGCCCTGGGTCCCGCTGCTGCAATCTTCAGAAAACAGGGTTTTGAGATAGGTGCCTTGTGTATTGAACAGGTAGGCCGATAGGGTTGCCGGTTCTGCCAGTGTGAGGTGCAGATAGGCAGAGGGTCGGTCGGTTGAAAGTTCGCGCTGGGTCAAAATCCAGGTTGGACTTGGTTCGGGAGATGGGTTTCGCAGCATGCCGGGACTCTGGCCTTGCTCTGACCAGCATCGCTGCCAATGGCCGTTGGGGAAGGCCCGTTCTTGGGAGCATAAGGGGTATCGTAAACTGGGCCAAATCATCGAATCCAGGCGCTGTTGAGCACTGCATGCATAAACCCGCAGATCTTGATGACCACTGGGCCAGGAATTCCATTCTTGGGTCCAAGTTCCAATGCGGGTTTGAAGATCCCACGCCAGTTGTTGGGGGTTTTCAGCAAGAACCGCAATGGCTTTTGGGCCCAGAGTGGAAAATAGAGAAGCCAAAGAAAGTATAAGCAAAGGCTCGCCGTCCATGCGGTAAAATTCCAGCCGGTGATGTTGGAGGTTTACAGCCGAATCACCGGGGTTGTAAAGCTCCAGGAAGCTTTGGCCGGCTCCTTGGGCACCCAGCATGCATTCGCTTAAGCGCAGGGTTGAGCGCTGAGCCAGGGGCCATGTATGGGGCAGATGATCCAAACTTGACCGATGGTTGCACCAGCTGATGTGAACAGACAAAGTAGAATCGGGGTTCATGAAATAAGGCCATGACAGGAGTTTGTTGGAGGAGTCGACCAGGGTCCAATTGCCCCAGCTGTGAGGTGGATCCTTGCAGTCTAGCCAAGGTCCCGATTGAACCAAGATGGGTGTGCGGGCATAGATCCAAGTGGAGTCGATGGGGCAGGGCTCTGACCGGGCCAAGCCCGGGCTTCCACCGGGCAGCTCAGAAGGTTGCCAATTGAATTCTTCTAGGCAGGAAAAGGATTCACAGGCTTTCTCAAGCGTATACCCCCAGGAGGAGGAATATGCTCCCCAATGGGCTACCCGATAGCAGCTTTGGGCCAAAAGTTGTCCCTGAGCATCCCGCAACCAAAGCGTATCGCCATCTTGATTGAGGTGGGGCATTTTGTCCCACTGTTGAAAGGAAATGCGGGCATCATGGGGTCTGCCCTGTGACAGGCAAATGCGCTCCCCGGGGGCTAGGATTCTCGATCTCGGTGCCTCCCGGCTATAGTGGGGGTCGCTTAGGGTCCAGCCCATGGTGTTGGCGGCTTTGCCGCCAGTATTCACGAGTTCAATGAAGGATGCGCCGCCAAAACTGGGTGCACTGAGTGCGATTTCAGTCAGGGCCATCATGGCGGGATCCCCGGCCTCGGCCCAGCCCCAGTCTAGCGGCTCGCCTCGGTAAAAGCCCTGCCATTCATGGGAGCCTATGGCCGATTTTCCTGATTGCCCAATGCGCAGTTCTATACTGTCTGATCGCTTCGAAATCCCTGACCAAGTCAGGGCATCAAGGCGCTGACCCTGCACCCATAATTCGGCCTCGTATCGGTTGAAATTGCGATGAATGAGCAGCACAAATGAGAGGGATGAGGAGCTAAGGCTATAGGGGCCTTGAGCCAGCAAAGTGTCGCCAGAGTGAACTTGCAGGCATCGACAAACATCACCCAGTTTTAGCTTGATGGTTTCTTCGCGATTCAACCAAGCTATTTCCAAATAGTTCGTGGAGGAGAAACCGGCTTTCCATCGCCACTCCCATGCCAGGTCTTCACGATGTTCGTGTGGTTCAGAGTGAAGCGTGCTCCATTGGTGTTTTGCAGAATTCAGGGAATGCGAACGATGCCCATCTGCGCTCCAAATCCAAACCGAATCTTGAGTCTTCCAATGTGCCGTGTCAGCTAAGGGCATTCGCGCTGGGTCCCATTGCGCGAGCAAAGAGCCTGGGAGAAGTGCGATAAAGGCCCATGCCTTAAGCCCGAAGCTTCCGGCCCTTCCAGCTAAACGAGATTGGAAGCTGAGCAGCCAATCCCAAAATCGGCAGCCAAAGGGTTTGGAATATGGAAAGGGCCCAGGCCCAAGAACGGGGTATGATTTGGCCTGACCGGCGAAGGGCAGGAAGCACCACCCAAAGGTCCACGTTGATTTTATGCACCCAAGCCAAAAGTGCAAGCCCCCCATAAGCAGCTGATTCATGGGGTACAAAGAAGCCTGCGCGAATCAGGAATACCCAGGGCAAAGCTGCAAACAGACCCATGAAGAATTGCAGTTCTAGGGTGCTTTTTTCGATCTGGGCTGTTGTTTTTCGCATCCAGCGCAGTCAGACTTTGAGTTGAGGGTTGTTCGAGATGCTTGCCACCAAATCCAGGTGTAGCCAGCGCAAGCTAGGGTTCCCAATGCCAGGGCTACGGGAAAATGAAACAGCGACAGGGTGATCAGGCCGAGTATTCCCAAGAGCCCAAACGCAGTTCGTCGATGCATGGGTTGGGTTTATTGGTCCAAGCCATGAGCCCGGAGAATTTTCTGTTCAATGGAAGTGGTACTGAAACCCGGTAGCAAGGCTATGGTTTTTACCTTTCCCCCTTGGGAAAGCACGAAGGGTGCACCGGCAATTTGGTCAATGCTGTAATCGGCGCCCTTGACCAAAACATGGGGATTGATTTCGCGAATCAGGGCTTCTGGGGTGTCCTCGTCGAACAACACAACGGCGTCTACAAAACCCAAAGAAGCCATGACCTTGGCGCGGCTTTCTTGAGATTGTAGGGGCCGGGCCGGGCTCTTGTCCAATCGCTGAACCGAGGCGTCTGTATTCAAGCCTACAATGAAGAAATGACCCAATGCTGCGGCTTCATTCAAGTATTGAACATGACCGGCGTGCAAAATGTCGAAACAGCCATTGGTGAAGACGATGGTCTTCCCACTCTCTCGCAGGGCCTTTGCCCGTTGAATCGCCGATTCTCGCGGCCAGAGTTTTTGAGCTGTATTCAGTTTCATGCCCTTTGTTTTCGGGATTCCCAAATCCAAGCGCCGTAGCACAGGCTGCCCCCCACAATCAGAACCAGGTTGCTCAACGCTACCGTGAAGATACCAAAAGTTTCGGCTGTGCCTAATTCCAAGCCGTATACCATGTGCAGGCCGGAGGCGACAACTCCCCAAACTCCAGCCCCCGCTGGGACCGGAACGATGATGCCAAACGCCGAGAAAACCATGACGGCCAAGGAGGCCGATAGGCTAAAATCAGCCGTTGCGGGAAGGGCCTTGAGCGTGAAATACATGCAGAACCAATACCCCAGCCAAATGGCATAAGAGCTGGCCATGAAGAGCAGGGGGTTTTTGAGTTTGAATACACTGTTTAATCCGCCGGTGAAACGAGATAAAAAACCAGGACCCGATTCGCTGGAGGCTTTTGATTTTTTACGCCAAATCCAGAAAGTTATCGCCGCAGCGCCAGGCAGGGCCAACCAAATAAGGGGCTGCTCGCATGACCAAGCCCAAGCGCCTCGCAGGGGGCGAAGCAAAAATTCAGATATGGCTTCGTATTCCCAGAAAAAACAGAGAACGGTTAAACTCCCCATCACCAGCATGTCGATGATGCGTTCCGTGACCACGGTGCCAATGAGGGTCTCAACCGGTGCTTTTTCACTTTTGGCCGCCATGGCACATCGAGCCACTTCGCCCCCTCTGGAGGTGGCGACATTGACCAAATACCCGGTCATGACCGCATAAAAGGAACGACGTGTGTTCAAGGTATAGCCGGCGGGTTCGCTGAGCATGTTCCAACGCCAGCCCCGCAGAAAATGGGCCAAGGACATGGTGATGGCATATAGGGCTATCCAAGACCAAGAAGCCTGTTGAATGGCGGCGCCGGTTTGTTTCCAATCGACGCTGAAACCGATGTAGGCAAACAGGCCTAAACTGGCCAGAATCATCAAGATTCGCCCCAGCAAAGCTTTCCAAGACGGGCTATGGGGGCGAGATGGGGTCATGAAATGGGGCGGTTGTGTCGATCGGGAAAGAGGTTGCAAGGCTGGTGCGTCTTAGCTTCTTCTGGGCTCATGCTGGCGAAAGTCATGATGATCAACTCATCTCCAACTTGACCTCGTCTGGCTGCGGCGCCATTTAAGCCAATGATTCCCGTGCCTCGGTCACCCGCGATGATGTAGGTTTCGAACCGTTCACCGTTGTTATTATTCACAATCAGGACCTTTTGATTGGGGACCATTCCGGCAGCGTCTACCAAATCCATATCAATGGTAATGCTGCCTGTGTAATTGAGTTCGGTTTGGGTCAAACGAACGTTGTGAATTTTGCTTTGAAGGACTTCAATCAGCATGCCGAGGCAAAGGTAAATCCAAAAATGCGATTCAGCCTGCCCGTAGATTGCTATTTTCGCAGGAGTGCAGTTTACATCTGAGGTTGTTGAACAAGCTGTTGAGGCGCTTTCGGGATTTCCTGGAATAGGCCGGCGTACAGCCTTGCGCTTGGTCATGCATCTGTTGAAACGCCCCGATGTAGAGGTGGCGCGCATGGCCGAAGCTTTGCTGAAGCTCAAGACCGATCTGCATTTTTGCCGCATTTGCAACAACGTCAGCGATGGTGAGCTCTGCCAAGTTTGCAGCAATCCTTCGAGAGACGCCTCGTTGGTCTGCGTGGTAGAAGATTTTTCAGACCAAATGGCCATCGAATCGACAGGTCAGTACCGAGGTGTTTATCACGTTTTGGGGGGGTTGATTAGCCCCATGGATGGCATAGGTCCTGAAGATATTCATTTGCAAGCTTTGTTGGACCGGGTGCAGCAGGGGGGAATTCAGGAGGTGATCATGGCCTTTTCGGCGACCGTTGAAGGGGATACCACCATGTATTACCTAGCCCGCAAATTGAAAGATAGCGCCGTGAAGACTTCCTGCATCGCACGGGGCATAGCCGTTGGCGGTGAAATTGAATACGCCGATGAGATTACCCTGGCTCGCAGCCTTCAACAACGAACCCCCTACAGCGTATAAGCATGGATTTATCGGTCGTCATCGTCAATTACAATGTCAAGCACTTCCTCGAGCAGGTGCTGTTGTCGGTTGAAAAGGCGTCGAAGGGCTTGCAAGTAGAGACCTGGGTGGTTGACAACAACTCAGTCGACGGCAGCATAGAATTGGTTCGGGAAAAGTTCCCGTGGGTTAAACTCATTGCCAATACCGACAATACGGGCTTCTCCAAGGCCAACAACCAAGCCATTCGCCAAAGCACCGGGGAGTTTGTGCTGCTGCTCAACCCCGATACAGTGGTGGAAGAAGAGACCTTCTCACTCTGTTTGGATTACCTGAGAAATCATCCCGAGGTTGGCGGACTGGGCGTTCGCATGATCGACGGGAAAGGGCAATTCCTTCCCGAGAGCAAGCGGGGCCTTCCCAGTCCCAAAGTGGCGCTGTATAAAATGAGCGGTTTGGCCACTGTGTTTCCCAAAAGCCGGGAATTCGGCCGTTATCACCTGCGTTATTTACCCGAATTTGAGACCAACGAAGTCGAAGTGTTGGCCGGTGCATTCATGATGATGCCCAAACAGGTATTGGATGAAATAGGCTTGCTGGATGAGCAGTTTTTCATGTACGGCGAGGACATTGACTTGAGCTACCGAATCACCCAAGCCGGGTATAAAAATGTCTATTTTCCGGGTACGACCATCATTCACTATAAGGGGGAAAGCACCAAGAAAGGTTCGGCCAACTACGTCAAGGTGTTTTACAACGCCATGGTTCTGTTTGCCAATAAGCACTATTCGGGCGCCATGGCCGGTTCATTTGCCCGCATCATTGCCGTGGCGATTTACCTGCGCGCTTTGTTGGCCCTGGTTCACCGCCTGCTGGGTCGGGTTTTGCTTCCCTTGATGGACGCGGTTCTTAGTTTTGCGCTGTTTGCCTTCATTGCCAACTACTGGGAAATCAATCACAAGTTTGTGCGGGGATATTATCCCGATGCCTATTACGGGTTGCATTTGCCTGTATACATCGCCGTGCTTCAGATTTGGGTTTATTTCAGCGGCGGATACGACCAACCCTATTCCATTCGCAGAACCGTTAGAGGGGGAGCCGTAGGCGCCCTGGTGTTGCTGGCGGCTTATGCCTTGCTTCCCAAAGATTGGCAATTTTCAAGGGCCATTTTGGGGCTGGGGTCGGTCTTTAGCCTGGGGGCATTCGTGCTGGCTCGGGTGATCATGAGTCGCGGTCGATTGCTGGATCCGCGTTCTGAGGCGGGTCGACATATGGCCATTGTCGCCGACCAAGAAGAGTTTGAACGCATACGTCAGCTGTTGATGAACAGCCGGGTAGAAACCGATTCCCTGCATTGGGTTCATGTCAGCGGGTCCAAGCCCACAGGGGCAGCCGCAGGCATGCATCAACTTTCAGAATTGGTTGACATTCACCGCATCGATGTGCTGATATTCAGTGGCAAAGATGTAGCGAGCAAGGAGATCATGGCATTCATGAGCGCTCCGCATCGCGCGGGCTTGCAAGTGAAAATAGCCCCTGAAAGAAGCGATGCTATCATAGGTTCAGATTCCAAGAATGAACCGGGAGAATTGTTTACAGTCGACCTTCGCCACCGATTGTCTGAACCTCAGCAAAGAAGGAATAAGCGGTTGTTTGATCTGGCCATAGGTATGGGGCTACTTGTACTTGCTCCCCTTGTATGGCTGTTGCCAGGCGGTCGCTTTTTGCTGTCCCAGGCGCTGCCTGTCGTATTGGGTTTTAAATCCTGGGTGAGCTACGGCCCCAAATCCGCACATGCGGCCTTGCCTCCTTTGAAGTTGGGGGTCTTGTCAGCCGCTGGGCGATTTGATGGAACTACGTTTGAAGCCGATGCATTGGCCATTTATGCCCGGGATTATTCGGTGTACATGGATGCCGAGTTGATTTGGACCGCCTTGAAGACAACACGATGAACGCATATGAATTGAAACGGTTGGTGCGCGTCATCTTGCTGCTGTTGGCATTGCTCATCAGCATTGCAACCTTATTGGTGAGTCAGCGTTTAGCGAGTCAAATTGCCGAAGAAGAAACCGCCCGAATGGAACTCTGGGCTGAAGCCGAACGATTGTTGAATGATCCGTACAACGAGGGAGATCTTGGCTTCTACTTGGATGTGATCAAAAGCAATACCACCATTCCGGCCATCTTGGTTGATGAAGAGATGAATATCCTTCAAAGTGTGAATGTGAATGCCAAAACGCCCGCCGACATGCAGGCTGCGCTGCAGCGATTTCGCTTTGAAAACCCACCCATTTTGGTTCCCATCGACCGCGATTTGACCTATCGGGTATACTACGGGGAGAGCACCATTATCAAGCAACTCAAGTATTACCCCTACGGAGTGTTGGGCATCATTGCCGTTTTTATGTTGCTGGCATACTTGGCATTTTCTTATTCCACGCGGTCCGAGCAAAACCAAGTTTGGGTGGGCTTAGCCAAAGAAACAGCGCATCAATTGGGAACTCCCATTTCCTCGCTATTGGGATGGGTCGAATGCCTGGAAGCCGATGTCTTTCCTCCAGAGGCTCCTGAAGAAATGCGCAAGGACATCGATCGTTTGAAGGTCATTACGGAGCGATTTTCCAAAATTGGTTCAGAGCCCACTTTGCAATGGGTCGATTTGAATGCCGTTCTGAATCAAGCTGTTGATTATATGCGCAGCCGAGCGGGCAATCAAGTGGAGGTTGCCTTGCACACCCCGCCCCAAACCATTCAGGCTGAAGTGAACATCAACTTGTTCAATTGGGTCATTGAAAACTTGGTGAAAAATGCCGTTGACGCCATGGAGGGTAAGGGAAAAATCGAATGCACCTTGGCGTATCGTTCGGGCAAGGCTTACATCGATATCGTGGACAACGGTAAGGGCATTCCCAAGAACCAAATGAAAGATGTCTTTCAGCCCGGTTTTACAACCAAAAAGCGAGGTTGGGGATTGGGGTTGTCTCTGGCAAAGCGCATTGTGGTTG
Source organism: Bacteroidota bacterium (assembly GCA_030833525.1). GTDB lineage: Bacteria > Bacteroidota > Bacteroidia > NS11-12g > UBA955 > JALRLA01. Next base: position 19,297 of record JAURGZ010000007.1, read on the forward strand.
ATTACCACAGCGGTGAGATTTTTGTCAAAGACAGCATTCCAAATAAACGCACTACCTTGCGGGTAATCCTGGCAGCTAAGGCTTTGTCAACTCATGTTTAAAGAACTTCAATCTTTGCTGATCATAGCCCTTGGGGTCTTGATGGTCTTCTATTTAGCCATTGATCCCTTGCTGTTTGAAATGCCGGCTAAAGACGGCATGAATCACGTGGCCGTTTCAGGTGTATATACCTTTGAAATGAGTGGATCGGCCTTTCGGTTTACCTCGTATCCCAACTACTGGTTGTTTGGAACATACATGGCCGCTTTGGCCGTTTTGCCAGCCGCATTGCTGACCTATACGCGTTATACCATACAGTTTCGCTTGCTGCTATTGTTGTCCTTTATATTAATGGCTTACGGGGTAGAGGTATTCCTCACCATTTGGGTGTATTTGGAGAAATATTACCCATCGAATCGATATGAGATTTTCATTCGCAAGGAGATAATGGGTCCCCTGATTATGGGCTTGATATCGGGTCTGATTGGGTACTATGTATACCAGAAGAAAAGCATAGAGTCATGAGAAGAGTTTTGTTGTTGAGTTTGTTTGCCGGGCTGCATGTACTCACTGCTCAAGTTTCCCTAGAGTCTTCGGCTTGGCGTTTGTCTGATTTCCCCCAAACGCCTTGTGAAGTCAGCCAGTTCAATCATACCGCTACCGTTTCTCAAGCCAAAGAGTGGTATGCAGCCATGCAGTCACGTTTTCCCGATCGATGCTCCTTGCTAGAGATGGGTCCCTCAGATGCGGCTGAGCCCGTACGTGTATTTGTGATTTCGGCTAAACAGCCCAACCCCATTCGGGTGCTCGTGAACAATGCCATACATCCAGGTGAGCCAGAAGGGGTAGATGCTTGCATGGCTTGGGTACGCGACAAGCTGCTGGCCAAAGGTTCTGCGGCATGCGATCGGGTGGAATATCACATTGTGCTTCATTACAACGTGGGGGGCTCCTTGAACCGCAATGCTCATACTCGCGCGAATCAAGATGGGCCCGAGGTATATGGATTTAGAGGAAACAGCCAGAATTTGGATTTAAACCGGGATTTCATCAAAATGGATAGCCGAGAGGCTTGGACCTTTGCTCGATATTTTGCTCAGAATCGCTTTGATTACTTCATCGACAATCACACCTCTAATGGTGCCGATTATCAATATGCCTTGACCTTCTTCTCAACACACCCTGATAAATTACACCCCACACTCAGGCCCTTGTCTGAACACTTGGAAACAAGCCTGCGCGCGGATTTGAACGAGCGAAATTGGATCAATGCACCGTATGTCCAAACCCAAGGCCGCACGCCCGAAACGGGTTTGGTTGGCTTTTTTGAAACGGGTCGCTATGCTACGGGATATGCGGCTTTGCACCACTGCATAGGCATTTGCGTAGAAACCCACATGCTCAAGCCATTTCCTGAGCGAGTGCTGGCGACCTTGGCTTTTTTGCAGGCATTTTCTGATCAATTGGCCGCTTCTCAGTTTCAGGATTTCCACGATTCGACCCGGCAGCGCTTGCAGCAACAATTCTCAAGCCATCCTTGGATTCAGGCAGGTGATTATTGTCCCATTCGCTATGAGTTGGATGAACAGCCCAGCGACAGTCTTCTTTTTCATGGATTCGCCCATGGTTATAAACCCAGCGAGGTTCACGGGGCCGCTCGTTTGTATTACGATCGAAGCCAGCCCCTAGATTTTACCGTTCCCTATTGGAATCATTACCGGGCCGTAGATTCAGCCCGAGTGCCCTTGGCGTACATATTGCCTAGGGGATATGCGCGGGAGGTGCAAGAGCGATTGTCCATTCAGCTAGGGGTCAAACTTCGAATGATACCGGTCGATACCGTCATTGCCTTGACCGCCAGTCACCTGCTGTCCATGAAGACAAGCCAGGAACCGTATGAAGGTCACTACCTGCATAGCCAAATTCAAACCCAAGAATACGCGCGAAACGTCCAGGTGCACCGAGGTGATTGGATCATACCGGTAACCCCTGAGAATGCCTTATTCCTGATGAACGTTTTAGAGCCAAGAGCTCCTGATAGTTACTTCGCATGGAATTTTTTCGATGCCTGTTTGCAGCGCAAGGAGTGGTTCAGCGATTATGTGTTCGAAGATTGGGCGGCTGAGCAGCTTGAACTGAACGAAGCGTTCAAAGAGGCCTATGATCGAGCCAAGCAGGAGCACCCAGAATGGGAAAAGAATCCTTATCAAGCCTTGTCTTGGCTGTATGAAAAAGGCCCTTTATCAGAGCCTTGGGTCAAAGAGATACCGGTATATCGATTGTTCTAGGTTTCATTCCCCGAAATACTCAACGAAGTTATTTTGGGTTTCCCAGAGGGTGATTTTATGCAGTTGAACGCCCTCGGGCAGCGCATGGGAAATGCGGGGCCACATGGCTACGGCCAAGGTTTCAATAGAGGGCATTTGGCCTTTCAACCAATCGACATCCAAGTTGAGGTTTTGGTGATCCAAGGGGTCGGTCACCTGCTCGCGAATGATGACTTTCAATACTTTTAGGTCCATCACACAGCCCGTATCGGGATTGGGTTGACCCTTTACCGTAACGTACAAATCGAAGTTGTGCCCGTGGTAATGGGGATTGGCGCATTTGCCGAATACGGCAAAATTCTTTTCCTCGGTCCAATTGTCATTCCACAAACGGTGAGCCGCATTGAAATGTTCTTTTCGGGTCAAATACAACAAGGGCATGACGCGGCAAAATTAGCCAAAATTAGGCGTACCACTCTTTGAGTTTTGCGACCGTCGCATCGATGTCGTTTTCAGTATTGAATTTTCCGAAACTGAATCGAACCGTAGTTCGGTCGGTTTGGGGGTTCAAACAGCGAATGACATGACTTCCAGCATTGGAGCCGGCTGAACAGGCGCTGCCTCCGCTGGCCGAAATGCCGGCAAGATCCAAGTTGAACAGCAACATGGGTCCGACTTCATGCGCGGGAAATGAAACGCTGAGAACGGTATACAGGGAATTCCCTTCTGCATCGCCATTGAAAGCAATGCCGGGGATTTCGCTTTTCAGCTTCTGAATCATGCGCGATTTCAGGCCTTCAATGTGCTGGGATTTATGATCAAGGTCTCGGTACGAAATCTCCAAAGCCTTGGCAAGGCCAATGGCTCCGTAAATGTTTTCAGTGCCACCGCGCAATTCCCGCTCTTGGGCGCCACCGGTGATTTGAGGGCTAATCTTGCGGCCTTTGCGCACATAGGCAAATCCAACCCCTTTGGGGCCGTTGAATTTGTGCGCGGCGCCAGCCAAAAAGTCGATGCCCATCTCAGCCAAATTGAAAGGGTAATGACCCATGGTCTGTACGGTGTCGCAATGAAACAAGGCACCGTATTGTTGGCACAAACTTGAAACGCGCGAAAGATCGAGCAAATTGCCAATTTCATTGTTGGCATGCATCAAGCTAACCAAGCAATTGGAGTGGTTTTGGAGAATGGATTCGAGGGCAGCTAGGTCCACATGCCCATTGGGCAAAATGGGGAGCAAATGCAATTCGGCTAGTCCTGCATGGGCCAATTCTTCAGCCGTATGCAGCACGGCATGGTGTTCGATGGGAGAGCTGATGATATGCTTGACCCCCAGGTCTTTCACCGCACTTCTCAACGCCAGGTTGTCAGCTTCGGTGCCTCCACTGGTAAAAAAGATCTCAGCAGGGCTGCATCCGATCAGCTTGGCTACGGTACCCCGCGCTTCTTCCAACATGCCTTTGGCTTTGCGGCCGTGTGCATGCGTAGAACTGGGGTTGCCATAATGTTCCCTCATGACGGGAATCATGGCTTCGATGACTTCTGGATCCAAAGGACTGGTCGCAGCGTTATCCAAGTAAATGCGCTTATCCATGTTAGAGTTGCTTGTTTTGGTTCAAATAGCCCAAAAAGCGGTAACACAATTTGGCCATGGTGAATTCGGTGATGATATCGACCTCGCGAGGGGCAATTTCAACGATATCAAAACCAACCACTTTGCGGCGTTCGCAGAGTTTTTTTAACAGTTGGGTTCCTTGGTGCCAAGTCAATCCGCCGGGTTCGGCCGTGCCCACCGCGGGCACAATGGAGGGGTCAAATCCATCGGCATCGATGGTCACATATACCTCTTCGCCCAAGCGATCGATGACCTGGTCCATCCAGCCCTCGTCGTGCAACAGGTGCGCATACCAAGTGTGAATGTTGTCAGATTGCTGAATCAATTGAGCCTCTTCGATGCATTGCGCTCGAATGCCCACCTGCACCAAATGGATGCCTTCGTCGTGCACCCGGGCCATCACCGATGCATGGGAATAGGGGTTGCCTTGATAGGCCTGGCGCAAGTCAGAATGCGCGTCGATTTGCAAGACGCTCAGACCGGGGTATTTTTGGGCATGGGCCTTGACCAATCCATATGTGACGGTGTGTTCGGCGCCCAGTGAAACGCAAAACTTGCCGGCTTGAAGAATTTCGTCGGTGTGCTGCTCGATGGCATCAACGGCCGCCTTGTCAATTTTGCCCGTGAAATCAAGGGCTTCCAAGGTGCAAATTCCAAAGTCTCGGTACGATTCAGCGCCCACCTCTTCGTCATAGTACTCCACGAAATGGGATGCCTCTACGATGGCGGCGGGGCCTTTGTCAGAACCCGAAATGTAACTCGACGAATATTCGTAAGGCAGCTGTTGAATGACAACTTTGGCCTTGTCGAACTGGGTCAATTCAGCTTCTGGAAGGGCCAAAAACCCTTGCTCAGCAGGTAATACAGGTTGCATCAGTCTTTAACGCGTTCCATGTACTCCCCGGTGCGGGTGTCAATCTTGATTTTCTCGCCAATGCCTACAAACAAAGGAACGTTGACGCTAGCTCCTGTCTCAACCGTGGCGGGTTTCAAGGTGTTGGTGGCGGTGTCGCCTTTTACACCGGGTTCGGTGTAGGTCACTTCCAATACCACTTGGGCGGGGGCATCAGCTGCAACGGGGCTGTCGCCGCCTTCGAAGGAAATCATAACCGTGTCTCCTTCTTTCATGAATTTGGCACCGTCACCAAACATGTGCTTGGAGATGTTCATTTGGTCGTAGGTTTCGTTGTCCATGCACACGAAAGCATCGCCCTCTTCGTACAAATACTGCAATTCTTTTACCTCTACGCGAACGATTTCGACGCTTTCCCCGCTGCGAAAGCGGTTTTCGGCTGCTTTGCCGTCTTTGACACGACGCATTTTTGCCTGATAGAAAGCACGCAAGTTACCGGGGGTACGGTGTTGCCATTCGATTACTTGAACCAGTTCTCCGTTGTAACGCAAAAAGGTTCCGACTGAAACATCTGAAGTGGTAGCCATAATTATATGCAGGCAAAAATACGGCAAAGGGCCGAAATGCCGGCTAAGGCCCTGCTCAATAGGAGAGTTGAATGCCGTATCGCCGCATGGCCCGATCGATGGCGGCGGCCCTGCGCGTGGCTTTTGCGCTGTGCAACCCACACGTTCTGGGGCAGGGCATCATGCTGGCAATTTGAATGCACTGGTATCGACTCAAGGCCTGGGGTGACTTTTTGAAATAGTAATAGGCCGCTGCATTGACGCCAAAAGCCCCTCGCCCAAATTCAATGCAGTTGAGGTACACTTCCATGATTCGCTCCTTGCCCCACAGGGTTTCGATGAGCAAAGTGAAATACACTTCTAAACCTTTGCGCAACCAAGAACGTCCTTCCCATAGGAATGTATTTTTGGCACACTGCTGGGAAATGGTGCTGGCTCCTCGTTTTTTGGAGTGGGTTTTGTTGTATTCCCAGGCTTTTCGAATGGCTTTGAAGTCAAAACCATGGTGCTTGAAAAATTGTTGATCTTCCCCGCAGACGACTGCAAGCTCCATGGCGTTGGGTATGCGTTCCAAGGGTACCCAAGCGTCGCTGCTGGGAAGCAGTTTGCCCTTTTGCAATTGTTCGTGGGTCAGGGAGCGTTGGCTCCACTCGAGCATAGTAATTGGAGGGTTGACAAAGCGGTACAGCAGCACCCAAAAAACGGTAATGGCTATGAAGTACAGAATGCCTTTCCCCAATCGTTTTGCCCAGAGCAACATGCAGCGAAAATAGGGGAGGAAGTGGCTCGCCGAGCGGCCCTTGAAAAAAATACTAGAAGCCGTTAACGCCGTTTACCGTGGTGTATTTGAGCACCAGGTTTTTGTTGGGATAAATGCGTTTGAAGGCACTTTGAACCATCAAGGTAGCCTCGTGGAATCCGCAGAGAATCAGCTTCAATTTGCCGGGGTAGGTATTGATGTCGCCAATGGCGTAAATGCCCGGTACAGAGGTTTGGTAATCGAAGGTATCGACCTCAATGGCGTTTTTGTCGAGCGCCAAGCCCCAATCGGCAATGGGTCCTAGCTTGGGCGAAAGCCCAAACAAAGGGAGGAAGCTGTCTGCCTTAACCCAAGTCAAATCGTCTTGACCCTGGATCTGCAAACCCACTTGCTCCAATTGATGTTCGCCGCGCAAGGCTACCGCTTCAGCTTGGGTAACCAAATGAATGGTACCGGTCTGTGCCAGATCCATGACCTTTTGAACGCTGTCCAGATGCCCGCGAAATTCGGTTCTGCGGTGCACCAAGGTGATGCTGGCTGCCACGTCTTTGAGGAACAGGGTCCAATCCAGGGCGCTGTCGCCGCCCCCTGAAATGACCAGGTGTTGGCCGCGGTATTTTTCGGGGTCTTTGACCATGTAATCAACCCCAACTTTTTCAAAGCGCTGCAGGTCGGGAATGGGGGGCTTTCGGGGTTCGAAGACTCCCAAACCGCCAGCGATGGCTATGTTGGGTGCTTTGTGCTGAGTCCCTGATTCGGTGGTGACAATGAAGGCGCCGTCTTCGGTTTTCTCAATGGAAACGGCCTTTTCTCCCAAGGTGAAGCCGGGTTTGAATGGTGCGGCTTGCTTCATGAGGTTGTCGATCAAATCGCCGGCCAAGACTTCGGGGAATCCCGGAATGTCGTAGATGGGTTTCTTGGGGTAGATTTCGGTCAACTGGCCTCCCGGTTGGGGCAAGACATCGATCAAATGGCAGCGCAATTTGAGCAGTCCCGCTTCGAAAACGGTAAACAGTCCAACGGGGCCTGCCCCAATGATGATGATGTCGGTTTCAATCATGCTGCCGCAAAAATAAGGCTTGCTGCTGGCCTAAACCATGTGAAATATCAGCTTCCTATGCGTTTGAGTCCATCGCTCTGGTACTGGAACCAGTGCCGTCCGATTTTGACTTTGCTGCCGGTTCGCAAGACCTGAAGGTTGCGCAGTTCTGTACCATTGACCAGCAAACTACCCCCTGTTTTGCGCGCCAATTCGATGTAATCCAGGTGTATTTGATCGTGCACCCCACACAGCATGATGCAAACGGGCTTGTCTACATGCTGCATCAAGGAAATGTCTTTGATGGGCGCGTTGTTGTCAGCGATCATCAATATGGAGTCGGTGTTGGGCCAGCGCTTCAACGAAAACAGGGTGGCCTCGATGTTGTTTTCGGGGTAATCACCCCCCATGCCGTTTTTCATAGCCCGAGACATGGTGCGGTATACCGAGTCAAAGTCTTGGGTTTCGGCGAAATACAAGCCGCCGGTGCGGCCCACAAACTTGAGTTCTTGCGGCTTGGAGTCCCCGTCGTTGAAAAAACAGAATTGGCCCATGCGCAAGGCTTCGGTTGAATACCGCAGCCACAGCATGACCTGGGCGTTGTAGGGACTCATGGAGCCGGTAACGTCAGCAATGATGGTCCAACGTCCCGACCAGGTCTTGGAAGTCAGGGATCTGTATTCGGTTGTGCGGGTTAGCAAGCTGGAGTCGAACAACCCGTCTTTGCGGTAGTGACCGGGTATGGTTTTCAAGGGAATGCTATCGACCACTACCTTCATTTCGGGTTTGCGCATCCAAATGCCGGCGCTTTCAAAACGCATGCCTTGCAATTTCTTGGAATTGTTGTGGGGCAAGTAAAAACCCGTGGGTTCCAGGTGTCGTTTGGTGCGGTAAACGGTTTTTTCGGGGACCCAGGTGCTGGTGTCACGGTAGCTGGAAAGTACGGCTTCGATGCGGGCCAGTTCTTTTTCTACTTCAGCCACATTCGGCGGATTTTTCAAATACACCACAAATCCGTGAAAGGCTTGCCGAGCCTCGTCTTCGGTGACGGGTTTGCGCTGTTCGAATATGCGCCATTCGATGCTGTTCTCCTCGAAAATACTGGGGAATACTGCTTGCAATTCTGAAAATCGAGTGCGGTTCAATTCGGGCTGATTGAACGAGTCGACCTGCCTATAACGGGTGTAAACCAAGTGAATGGCTTGGATTTGGTTGGCGACGGGCAGTTTGTTGGCGGTGAGCTCTTCGATGAACTTGGCGCGGGAAAAGCCCATTTCCAAGTAGATGATATTCGCTGATTTAGGCGTCGGATGCAAGCCAACCGAAATGGGTCTAAGCTTCATCAATTCCGATACGGTGACCTGTGCGAAGCACGCAGCAGTGGCTCCCATGATCCATAGGCAACTCAAAAAGAGACGTTTGGCAAGCATGATTTACTGCAAATCAAGCAAATTCGGTGCCCCAATGGGACGTTGGCTATGAAAGCCCTCTCCGTATGTACAGGAAATAAGACGGCCCAAGGCTTTGGCACGGGCTTCTATGCCGTCCAAAAAGGCCTCTCCACTGATGGGGGTGTCGGGTTCCTGGTTGTTGGGATCGTAGAATTGGGAGGAAAAAGCCAAAATGCTTTCCATTTTGACTTTGAACTGGGCCGAAATATCCACGATGATATCGGGTTCGCTGTACCAATCTTGAATGTAATGGTAAAGCGAAACAGGCCGATGGGGAGCCTGTTCTTGGCCATCCCACTGAGTTTGAATTTTGGGAAGACCTGCCAAGAAACAAGCGCGGGCTACCAATTCAGCGCCGCGGGCGTGATCGGGGTGGCGATCGCGCAGAGCATTGGCCAAGACCACCTGAGCTTGGGTATGGCGAATGACGCGAATGATTTCGCGCAATGTACTCTCGTTGTTTTCGAAAAAGCCATCTCCCAAATCCAAGTTATACCTGTAATCAAGGCCCAAGATGGAAGCGCTACGAGCCGCCTCTTGATCGCGCAATTCAGCGCTTCCCCGGGTGCCCAATTCGCCTCGAGTCAAATCGCAAATGCCCACTCGGTAGCCTTGGGCTTTGTGTGCCAATAGGCTGCCTGCCGCAGACAATTCTACATCGTCTGGATGTGCGCCAAAGGCTAAAATGTGCAGCGGGCTCATGTTACAAAGATGGGGGATTGTGCAACAAATGGAGCAAGGTGTTCCCTACGGCTTCCAAGGTTTCAGCGTGAACGGCATCGAGGTTGTCATCGTGGGTATGCCAGTAAGGGGCAAAGCCCGTTTGGCCGTTGTACTGAATGATGTCAATCATGGGAATGCCCGTTCCCTGGTACACATAATAGTGGTCATCGATGATGGGAGGAACGCGCTGGGCTATGAAATGCTTGGAATACCCCAAACGACTGGCCAAGCGCCAGGTATGGTCTAAGGTTTGACGACCCCAACTGAAGCTGTGGTCTTCCCAAAAGAATTGGGCGTCTTTGCCGCCTACCATATCCAGGAGTACCCCAAAATCGGCTCGGTAATTCTCGCGATGTGGGTGAGCTGCCCACAGTTGAGAACCCAAGCAAAAGGAGTTCTCTACCTGAGACATGCCGTAATCTTCGGCGTCAAAAAAGACAATGTCGATGCCCCAGTCAGGACACTGTTGACTGAGGTTTCGGGCGATTTCGAGCAAAACACCCACGCCACTAGCGCCGTCATTGGCTCCCAAAATGGCACCCGTTGGGTTGTCAGGGTCCTGGTCGGCAAAGGGCCGACTGTCCCAGTGAGAGGCTAGTACTATGCGATGAGAAGCATTCCAATTGAAGCTGCCTATGATGTTGTAGCAGGGTAGTTCGGTCCCGTTGAAGGCAGTGACTTTGCCGCTTTGGCGCAGCACGGTGTCGGCCCAAATCAGCAGTTTGTTTTGCAGGTATTCAGCACAGCGCAATTGGGCTGGGGTACCGGGAACTCGAGGGCCAAAGGCCAATTGGTCTGCTACGTATTCTTTGGCAGAGTCTCCTGAAAATCCGGGAACTTCAACAAACGTAGGCGCTTGAACAGTTTCAGAACCAGCGGCATTTTCAGTGCTCGGGCTTTGGCAAGCCGATGCGAATACGACCACTAAACTCAACACCGCAAAGGCCCAATGTGGGAATGTTTTCGCTGACATAGCATCGGCAAAGGTAACCCAATTAGCGGGTACACCTATCTTCGAAGCATGAGTGAACGCATCAAGAGCATGACCGGTTTTGGTCGTGCTACGACCGAGAATGATCGCTGGTCTGTGGTCTGCGAAATCAAAGCCTTAAACGGCCGCTATTTTGAAGCTGATTTGCGCATACCCAAGATGCTGAATGAATGGGATCCCATCTTGCGAAAAATGCTCAATGATCGGTTGGAACGGGGTACTTTTTCATGCCACATCAAATTGGAATCGAAAGAAGCCAATACCGAAGGTGCCTTGGAGGCGAATGCGGCTTTGGCCAAGCAATATTTGGCTGTTTTGCAGAATTTGGGCCGTGAATTGGGTACTCCCTTGCAAGATCCTTTGCGGGAAATCATACGCTACCCCGATGTGCTTCGACAGCCTGAGCGTGAGCCCGATGATCAACTCAACGATTTGGTGAAAAATTGCGTTTCCAGGGCCATTGATGCATTAGACGCGTTTCGCTGTTCTGAAGGTGCTGCAACGGGCCAAAAGTTGGCCGAATTGATTGCTTCCATCGAACAAGATTTGGCGGCGGTTGAACGCGAAGAAGACCCCCGCAAACAGGGCTTGCGTGAGCGCATTTACCACAATCTCCATGAGCATGTTCGCCAAAATGGCATCGACGATGCCCGTTTTGAACAAGAAGTATTGGTCTATTTAGACAAGTGGGACATTGCCGAAGAAAAACAGCGTTTGGGCCAGCATTTGACCTATTTCAAAACCTGTTTGAAAGAAGAGCCCAAAGGCCGAAAACTCAACTTTATCTCTCAGGAAATGGGCAGAGAAATGAACACCATGGGCGTCAAAAGCAATCATTTCCCCATGCAGCAAGCCGTGGTGGCCATGAAAGAAAAGTTGGAGCAGATAAAAGAACAAGTTCTCAATATCGTTTAACCTTATATTGCTCGGCCCCAGCTTAAGGGGCAATCCTATCATGATAAACAATCTCAAAATAGCCACATTTTCCTTGTTCTACCTGCTGGGTATGGGCTCGGTGATGGCCCAATCAGAGGAGGTAGCTCCTGCTGCTGAATCAACCTCGTCTGAAGAGGCGCCGCTTGCTATTGCCAGTGACCATATGGGCTTGGAAGCTGACCTGGTCGATTCGCTCGAGCTGGATCCTTTCAGCGCCTACGGATTCATGCGAAACGAAGCTGATCTCTACGATTCAGCCCGATTGAACATAGCCCAAGGTTCGGTGTGGTTTCCCCAAGTTCACCCTTATTTCAGGCCTCCGCAACGTTGGTTGAAATTGCATGCAGTCGCCGCCATCAAGGCCAATCAGGCCCTTGCTGAGCCCAGACCATTGGCCCTGTTTGTGCCACTGCAACCCAGCAATACTTGGTTGATCAACCGCTACTTGGAAACCGGCGATTCGGTCGATTTGGCTCGCTTGCGCCTGTTGCCGTCTTCGACGGCGCCCGACATGACCGTCGCTTTGGCTCAGTCCATTCGCCAATTTGATTCTGCGGGTTTGGTCAAGGTCTATCCCATGCTCAAGCAGTGGTGGTGGCAAGCACTGGCTCCCGTGATGGTTCAAATTGTCGATAGCGATGAGTCTTGCGATTGGGAGTGGAGAGCCCACCATGAGGCATTCAAGGCCGTAAACCGGGTCTTGGAGGAGAAATTGAAATACGCCGAGTACGAACGTTTGATGGATGACAGCGCAGAAGAGTTGGATTACGAAATGGAAGAGCCCGATCCTGAATTCAGCATGGAAAGCACGCTAAAGGCCTTTTTGGAATACTACCCGTTGCGCGGTCGCCCCTACGCGCGTTACATGCGCATGGATAGCTTGGAGATTGAACGCTTGATGAAGAGCGTGAAGTTCGAGAGCGAAGGTTGCGAAGAACCCATGATTGATATCGATTGGCAGTTGGCGGTTTGGAACCACATTCTCGAACGTAGAGAAGCGGGTGATCAAGTCGTGGTAACGGGTGAATGGCCTTGGGCTTTGAGCCAAGAAATGCGTCAAAAGGCAGAGAAGACGGACTTTCACAGTTTGATGGATCGCGCCTTGGAGCAAGGAGTTGGAGTAGCCAAATTGAATCTATTCGATGAGCCCGAGTTGCAGGTTTACGAGCGTAAGATGCTAGCCAAATACGATACCAGTGAGGCTCAAACCCGCTGGGTGAAAGCTTGGGAAGATGAGCACGATCAAGTATCTGCTTGGCCAGCTGGTCGTTGGTATGCGCTTGAATTTCCCCAGGAGCATCCATCTGTGCAGCAATGGGGCATTTACCTGCCCGAAGCAGATTCGCTCATTCTCTTTGACGGCGACGGCGATATTTTGGATTCCCAAATCGATGAGGGGTACGAGGATGAAGATGAGGAAGAATACGATTACTCAGAGTATCTCGAAGAAGGGATGAGCGATGTTGCTACCGGTGCGTTGATGCACCTGGGATATTCACAATTTGGTTTGATGAAAAGTTTAGCCGGTTTGAATGCCGTATTGGCGAGCAATGGCTTAGCTGAATTGTCGGGCCTAACCTCAAGGGGAGGACAAGCGCAGTTTAGCTTTTCGCAGGGTCAGAAGTCTTGTCAAACCATGGGCTTTTCCTACAGCGATTATCGCAGCACCGCTTCACAGTTTGCTTCCCAATATTGGATGTTCACCAGCGGCGGTCAGTTCCGATTGATGGGTCCCAAGTACAGTTATCAAAACCAGTCGCCGGTGAGAAGCGGCCAAGGGGGTTTGTGGCTGGGTCTTTCCGGTATAGTGGGGTATGTCGATCACCGCATTACGCGCAGTGTGCCGGCTACCCCTGACTTCACCCAATTTGGGTCCAGTTCTTTGGTAAACCCCGGCTGGTTGTATGGCTTGGGTGGTGATTTGCGCTTGCAAATGGGGCCGCTGCAATTGCAAGGCAGTGTGGGTTACAATTGGGATGGTTCTGATGAACGTTGGCGCTTAAACGGTCAATTCATCAACGGCGAAGACGGATTCGTCAACAACAGCGTTTACTATCAATTGTCGGTCAGTTATTCCATTCCGTTGGGAGGGGGAGAGGCGACAGAATCGAACCTAGCCACCGATACCATTTCAGATTCAGGTTTTAAGGTATTTGCGCCGTTGTCGGCCGCTCAGAAAGGAGGAAAAAAATGAGGACATATATGTTGGCAGCCAGTTTGTCGCTGCTTGGAACGATAAAGGCTCAAACGGCTGATACTGCAGTTATTCGCAACGCCGTTGAACATGAAACAACCATGCAAGAGGCCCTGGACCCCATTTTGCCCGAGGCAAAACTCTTGGAAATGGGCTTTGGGGATACCTTGAAAAGCCCCGGTATGGATTTGATTGTTCAGCGAGTGGGTCCCGCTCGCTTGGTCTTTACCGGTGAAAACCATTCCTATTCCAAATTCAATTCCATGCTGGAATATGTGATGATGCGCAATCTGTACGAACAAAAAGGGTTCAACCGCTTTTTGATTGAATTGAGCCCGGCTCGAGCGCATTACATGAACCGCTATATCTGTGACGGAGATAGTGCCGCTTTGGCTGCATTGCGCAGCATGACGGGCTACCGGTATATGGATATGTTCAGGGCTATGCGCGCCTGGATGCAAGACGTACCCAAAGATCAGCAGATTCGAATCATAGGAATCGATGTCGAACGCTTTACCGATTTGCCCATGCTTCGGCTGCATGAAATTCTTCCCAAATCCAACATCCCTGATAACCTCAAAGCTTTTGTTGAGACCCTCCATCAAATGGGGGCCATTGCCTTGGACAAGGGTCAAGTGGAATACCGTTCGGTTAAATTGCCTCATTTGCAGGGCTTACAGGCAGACGCAGACTTCGAGTGCACGTTGGCAGAGTTGGTTGAGCGTTATGCCGATAGCCTGGATGCGAGCATGAAAGCTTGGTTGGGCGATGATTATGCGGGCTATGCCGAAGCCATGGGCTGGTTGAAAGAATATCAGCGATGGGAAGAAATGGATGACCTGGCCCAGCAATATGCGTGGCGCGAGGAACATATGTACCAGAATTTGAAGGCGGCCATGCAAGCAGAGCCGGCCGCTAAATTCTTTGGCCAATTTGGCCGCTGCCACATTGGTTTGACGCCTCAGCAACAAGACTGTGGCTGGTTTGAATACCATAGCGTCATGAATCGAATGAAGGAACGATACTTTCAAAACGACAGCATGGTACTTTCGATTGGGGTCTTTTACCGCGGCGAAATGGACGCTATTTCTACCAATGACCCGTCCAAGCGCCAAGCCATACGCGATGAGATTACCGCCATGACGGGTTATGAAAGCCCCGAAACTTATGTCTTTGATATCAGAGACTCCTCGGCGCGTTTGCCCCTATTGGCAGAGAAATTCAATTTGGCATTGCTTCACAGCGAGGAAATTGAGGGTTTAGAGGTTGACACTACCCTGGATGCCTCGTATTACGGCGAGGGCAATGAAGATGGTACTGAATCGAGTGCTGCAGCTGCCTGGTTGATATTCGAGCCTATGGGTTTTCAAAATTTCGGAATCGATTACTCGACCATGGCCAATCACTTTGCGGGATTGAGTAAGCCTTTTGAGCAGGTGCCCAATCCCTTGATGTACAATTATGCATTGGCTTATCGTGGTCAGCATTTGGGTTTGCGATTGGAGCAAGGATTGTTTGCCCTCGACGTTTACAACGGCCTGGACGGGCGCATGCGATTGGCTGCTAACAGCACGAGTCTGGGACTCTTTGCTGATATCAACTTGGGATCCAATCTCGTACTGAGTCCTTGCGCAGGTGTGGGCCAGTACACAGACAAGTTGCATTGGTATCCCACTTCGCCTTCCTTGCTGAATCCCGATACTCGTGAACGCGTGTCGGTGGTTTCTCATCAGAATTTCTGGAATGCAGGCTTCTCTGTGGGTTATCAAATCTGGGAAATGCTTCGCTTGAGCGTTTTTGCCAATATGCAGGCCGCTTTCCAACAAGATCTGCAGTACTACTACAAGGGAACGCTGAATCCTTATTTGTCGGCTAACGCTTTGGGGCAACCCTTGAGCGGCTACAACATGGGTCTGCGCTTGGAATTTCTCTTCGATGTAGGTGGCAGCGACGAGTACGACTACGAATGGATAACAGAAGATTGGTAAATCAACGATGAAGAAGAACCTAGCCAACTACATCACCCTGGGTAATTTGTTGTGCGGCCTACTGGCCTTGCAATGGCTCAGTCTTGGAGATGCGCAGGCCCCTTTCTACGCCTTTGCTCTAATGGGATTGGCGGCAGTTTTAGACTTTTTTGACGGCTTTACGGCTCGTTGGCTCGGTGCCGATGGCGAGATGGGAAAACAACTCGATAGCCTGGCCGACTTGGTCAGTTTTGGCGTGGTTCCCGGTTTGATTTGGCGGCATTATATGTTGGAATTGGGCTTTTGCAGCAGCAGCGGATTTTGCATCAACCAATATGTATGGATGTTGATTCCATTAGCAGCGGCTTGGAGATTGGCCCGTTTCAATGTGCAATCGGATCAGGGTCCTGGTTTTGTTGGGGTTCCAACGCCGATGATGGGTTTAGCTTTGGCCGCATGGTCCTTGATTCCGTATGCCTTGAAATTACCATCTGAGGTGTGGATTGACGGAGTGCTCAATAATTTCATTTACGGCATGCTTGGAATGTTTAACCAATTTTTAGTCTGGTTGTACATGCCATTGTTGGCGGCATTTTTAATGGTAGGGAATACCCGTATGCTTGCGTTTAAAGGGAAACTGGGTGTTTGGCACTATGCATTTTTGGGTTATTCGGTGCTAGCCTTGTTGGTTTTGCCTTTTGCAGCTGGGCCTCTGTTGCTGTTGGGTTATCTCATTTGTTCGGTTTTAGCGAACTTTGCAGCCAAGCAATCAAATTCAACAACATGAAAGTAGGCATCATCATGGGAAGCGATAGCGACCTGCCCGTCATGCAGGAAGCGGCCAAAATCCTTGAACATTTGGGGGTTTCCCACGAAGTGAGCATCGTTTCCGCTCATCGTACACCTGACCGTTTGATGGCCTATGCCAAAGAGGCTGCTGGTCGCGGTATCGCTTGCATCATCGCAGGAGCCGGCGGCGCTGCCCACCTTCCCGGTATGATTGCCAGCTTTACGCATCTTCCTGTCATTGGCGTGCCGGTTCAATCCAAAACCATGAGCGGGGTTGATAGTTTGTACAGCATCGTGCAAATGCCTCCGGGTGTTCCAGTGGCCACAGTGGCCATCAATGGAGCGATGAATGCCGGTATATTGGCTGCTCAAATTGTGGCTACAGGTGATGCTTCATTGGCTCAAAAAATCAAAGCCTACAAACAAGATTTGAAGGCGAGCGTATTGGAAAAAGCGGCTTCGGTCGAAAGCGACTGGCGCGAGCATCTCAAAAAGTAATCATGGTCATTGTCGGGAACGCCCTGGTGTCTGAAGACATCTTTGAGCGCAAGTTTGCTTGCCAAATTGGCAAGTGCAAAGGCATATGCTGCGTGGAGGGCGATGTAGGAGCGCCCTTGGAAAGCGCCGAGATTACCGAGATAGAGTCTCAATTGCCTGGCATACGTCCCTTTATGTCGCCCGAGGGCTTGGATTTGTTGGACCACGGCGGATTTCACGAGACCGATGAAGACGGGGAGCCCGTAACCCGCTGCCAGGAATCAGGAGAATGCGTGTTTGTGGTGTATACCGCGCAAGGCGTGGCCTCTTGTGCCATAGAACAAGCCCATGCACAAAGCCAAAGCTCTTTTCGAAAGCCCATCAGTTGCCATTTGTATCCCATTCGGGCCAAAAAATACGGTGCGTATACGGCCATGAATTACCACAACTGGGACATATGCAGCGATGCCTGCCAAGCGGGCACCGAAGGCAACATAGCGGTGCATGAGTTTCTGAAAGATGCGCTGATTCGCAAAATGGGACCCGAATGGTACCAAGAGTTATGCGAGGTTTATGCCGCTTGGAAACCCCGATTCTAAAAGACCTCCATTACGGAAGGAACCAAACCCACAACAAACCCGCTAGCATCAAACCCTTTTGCCAGTTGGCGGCACTGTGAAAATCATCGGCAGTTTGGGCCTGGGTCAATTTGAGCAAACCCCTGAACCAAAGCCCCAGCACCACCACCCAGCCATAAGCAAAAAACAGGAATTTGGGACTGGGCATAAAGTCATGGTAGAAAAGAGAGCCCTGGGCCTTGATGCCGAACAATTGAAGGAGTAAAACACTCAGCAACAGCATGAAATAGGCCACTTGAGCCCTTCTTTTGGCCGCTTTGATTCCCTTGGTTACGGCAAGGGTTTGATAGCCGCCTTTTGCATCGCCCTGTACATCTTCGGCATCTTTGGTGATTTCCCTGGCCAGAGTGGCCCAAAAGGCCAATAAGGCAAATTCGGCGAAGTATCCGCCTTTGACTTGATAAACCCCTCGGGAGGCGACATAGACCACCATGCCACCCATCAGGGCAATCAACACATTTCCTTGCCAAGGCGTGCCTTTCAAATCGCTCGAATAGAAGAACAACAAAAGGGAAATGGCGCTGACCAACAAACCCATGCCCAAACCGCTCAAATATCCAAACAGTAGACCTGCCAGGGCCAAAACGGCATAAAATCGCTTGGCAGATTGGGGGCTAATGTGCTGCGCAACAATGCGCTTGCGCGGCCGGTTGATGCGGTCGGTTTCTACATCGTAAATGTCATTGATGACGTAACCAGCGGCAGCAGTGAACAAACACGACAAACTCACAAATGCGGCTACCGGCCATCGAAAATTCCCCCAATCGATTTGAAACAAATCAGATAGGGTCTGCAAAGGGCCATGGGTGCGGGAACTGGCCATCATGAAAAGGGCTTGAAGCAGCAAGGTTAGACCCAGGTTTTTGGGTCGTACCAGCAGCCAATACCATTTCCAAGATCTCATGCCGGTTAGCGTTTGGCGAATTTCATTTTGTAGGGGGCGTTTACGCGACCCTCAGACAGAGACTTTAGCTTGTTCTTGAGCATTTGGCGTTTCAAGGGAGCGATTCGATCGGTGAACAGAATGCCTTCGATGTGGTCGTATTCGTGTTGAATGATGCGCGCCGCCATGCCATCAAAGGTTTGGGTATGCTCTTGGAAGTTTTCATCCCAATAGCGTATGGTAAGCAGGCTATGCCTTTTGACGTTGGCGCGAATGAAAGGAATGCTCAAGCATCCCTCTTCGTATTCCCATTCAGTACCGGTTTCTTCCAGAATTTGAGCATTGATGAATGCCTGCTTGAAACCGGCGGGTTCAATGCCCTCTATTTCGCTGCCATCGATGACAAACAAACGAATGTCGAGCCCGATCTGAGGTGCGGCCAAACCAATGCCATCAGATTCGTACATGGTTTCCCACATGTTGCTCAGCAACTGCGGCAAATCGGGGTATTGGGCATCAATGTCTTGGGCTTTTTTGCGCAAGACAGGGGTTCCGTAGGCATATATGGGTAAAATCATGGGTATTGACTCAAATGGGTTTGTAAAATTAAGGCTGCGCTCACGGTATCGACCAATCCCTTGTCTCTGCGCTTGCTTTTGGATGCACCCGAGGCGAGAATGCTCGCTTTGGCTTCCCGGCTGCTCATTCGCTCATCAATGAAATGCAATGTCCAAGCGGGATAGGCCGCCCGCAGTTTTTCGATGAATTCGCGAACGGGTTGGGAGTTGTGGGTGTCGCTGCCATCGAGATTCAAAGGAACCCCAATGACGGCGCTGTCAACTTCATGCTCGGTCGAATAGGTTTTGAGCCAAGCAAATAGCTCATCGGTTTTGACTGTGGTTAAGGGTTGGGCGAACATGCGCAAGGGGTCAGTCACCGCTAAGCCGGTTCGTTTGAGTCCGTAATCGATGCCCAAGATGCGCGCCATCTTGCAAAGGTACTCGCCAAGGGTCAGCTTGAAGCAACAAAAAACCCCGGGACGCAGTCCCGGGGTTTTTTAGGATGAACAACAAAAAAAGGCTTACATCATGCCGCCCATGCCGCCCATGTCGGGGCCGTGGGAGTGGGCAGGAGCTTCCTCTTTGATTTCAGACAAGACGCACTCGGTGGTCAAGATCATGCCGCCAATCGAAGCCGCATTTTCCAAGGCCACACGCGAAACCTTTTTGGGGTCGATTACGCCTGCTTTGATCAAGTTCTGGTACTCTTCGGTACGGGCGTTGTATCCAAAATCGCCTGAGCCTTCGGCTACCTTTTGAACTACGATGCTTCCTTCACCGCCGGCATTGGCGATGATTTGACGCAAGGGCTCTTCCAAGGCGCGACGCACGATGGCAATACCGGTGTTCTCGTCTTCGTTCAAGCCGCTCAAGCCGTCTAGGCCAGCGATGGCACGAATGAAGCTAACACCACCACCTGGGACGATGCCTTCTTCAACTGCAGCGCGAGTGGCGTGCAAGGCGTCGTCTACGCGGTCTTTCTTTTCTTTCATTTCCACTTCGGTGGCAGCACCGATGTACAACACAGCTACGCCACCGCTCAATTTAGCCAAACGCTCTTGGAGCTTTTCGCGATCGTAATCAGAGGTGGTGTTCTCAATTTGGGTTTTGATTTGAGACACGCGAGCGGCAATGGCTTCTTTGCTGCCAGAACCGTTAACCACGGTGGTGTTGTCTTTGTCGATGGTCACTTTTTCTGCGGTACCCAAATCTTGCATACCGGCATCTTCCAATCGACGGCCTTGCTCTTCGCTGATCACGGTACCGCCGGTCAAAATGGCGATATCTTGCAACATCTCCTTGCGGCGATCGCCGAAACCAGGGGCTTTAACCGCAGCAATCTTGAGTGAGCCGCGAATGCGGTTGACGACCAAGGTTGCCAATGCTTCGCCGTCGATGTCTTCAGCGATGATCAGCAAAGGCTTACCCGTTTGTACGACTTTCTCCAAAACAGGCAACAAGTCTTTCATGCTGCTGATTTTCTTGTCGTAGATCAAAATGAAGGCATTCTCCATTTCGGCTTGCATCTTCTCGGTATTGGTTACGAAGTAGGGGCTCAAGTAACCGCGGTCGAATTGCATGCCTTCTACCACGTCAACGGTCGTCTCGGTTCCTTTGGCTTCTTCTACAGTGATAACGCCGTCTTTGCCTACCTTCTTCATGGCTTCGGCAATCAAAGTACCGATGGTAGAATCGTTGTTGGCTGAGATGGTGGCCACTTGCTCGATTTTGTCGTGGTCGTTTCCAACGGTTTCTGCCATTTCATTCAATTTGGCTACAGCGGCCGTTACGGCTTTGTCAATGCCGCGTTTCAAATCCATCGGATTGGCACCGGCAGCTACGTTTTTCAAACCGGCGGTTACGATGGCTTGAGCCAAAACCGTAGCCGTTGTAGTTCCGTCACCGGCGATATCGGCCGTTTTCGAAGCTACTTCTTTCAACATTTGGGCACCCATGTTTTCTACGGGATCCACCAGTTCAATTTCTTTGGCTACGCTTACACCGTCTTTGGTGATGTGAGGGGCGCCGAATTTTTTGTCGATGACGACATTGCGGCCTTTGGGACCCAAGGTTACTTTGACGGCATTAGCCAAAGCGTCTACGCCACGCTTCAAACCGTCGCGGGCGGAGGTGTTAAAATCAATTTTCTTTGCCATGGTGATTGTCTTTTCGGTTTAGAGGTTTAGAGAATTGCCAAGATGTCGCTTTCGCGCATGATCAAATAATCTTTCCCTTCGACGCTGATTTCAGTTCCGGCATATTTACCGTACAGCACCAAATCGCCGTTCTTGACCGTCATAGGTTCGTCGGGCTTGCCATTTCCTACGGCAACAACGGTACCTTTTTGGGGTTTTTCTTTAGCGGTGTCGGGAATGATGATTCCTGAAGCAGTGGTCTGCTCGGCCTGAGCGGGTTCTATCAGAACTCGGTCGGCCAATGGTTTTACGTTAACTGACATAATCAATTGAAAAGTTGTTCGAGACGCATTATTGAGAATTTCATGCCAAGCAGCGGGGAACTGTTGAAGGGGTTCCTTTTGTCAGTTTTTGGCTGAGAGGCTGCGACAACTTGTCAGTTTTGCGACAGGAAGTCGTTCAGGGCATTTTGGTAGCGCTCAGCTTGCATCTGGATGGCCTGAGCGGCCGCTAGGCCGCGGTCTTGGATGGCTTGGGGGTTCTGCAGCCATTCCAGCAATACGGGCTCCCAGTGGAGTTCGCGTTTCAAAAATCCGTCTTGTTCGAATGCGGCGGCCTCGGGGAATTTGTCGGTTACAGGGCCGCACAAAACGGCGCATCCGGCAGCTAGGGCTTCGTATACATTGTGCAGGCCTCGGCCAAACCCACCGCCCACGGCAGCGGCTTGAGCCAAGGGGTATAGGCTACGCAGCAGGCCCAGGCCATCGAGCCACAAGCGATTTTGGTCAGGCCTTGGGTCTGCCAAGCTGTATTTGACCCCGAATGGGCCGTATGCATCCAGTGCACGTCCCTCTTGGGGCAAGGGTCTCGAGGGGTTGTGAGGGGCAATGATCCAGTTCCAAGATTGGCTGAGCTCTGGATGACGGGCCCAAAACTCCATCAGTCGCTCTTCTTCTTCGGGCCAAGAACTTCCCAAGAGGAAAGTGGGTCGAAGACGAATCCATTCAGCCAGTTCCCCTGGAGCTTGGGCTTGGGCCAAGCGCTTTCGGGTTTGGAAGGCGCGAGCATCACCTAAGACTTGGGCTTTGAGTTTGTATTTCAGGAGCCATTGGCGATCGTCTTCCCTTTGAACGGCAATTTTTTCAGCGGCTGAGACGGCTAGAAGCCAAGGCTTAGCCCACGATTGAAAGATGAAATGATTCGGTCTAAACGAGGCATTCCATATCCAAAAAGGAGTTCCAGCCAGCTGCAGCTGGCTTAGATGGTGTAACCAGAACTCATATTTCACCCAGATAGCCAGGTCGGGCTGCAAGGCTGATTGAAAACGAGACACCCAGATGGGGTGATCAAAGGGAAGGTAAACCCGATAGCTGTTCTTGGGTAAAGCCGCATTCTCGTAACCCGAAGGGGAAAAAAAGCTGAAAACCCATTGAGAGGGAATCGATTCAGTTGATTGCAAGCGATCTACCAGGGGAAGGGCCATTTCAAATTCGCCCCAAGAGGCGCAGTGTACCCAATAGCGTTTTTGACCCTCTTTTTTGGGGGGAATCCCATTTTGCACCTCTTGCAAAGCCCGAAAACTGCCCCTGATTTGTTTTTTACTTTTGGCTGAACCTATCCATTTCCCCAGATGAAGTACAGGCCCGAAGAGGTACCAAGCGAACCGGTATAGGGTTCTGAGGATCATTCGAAGTAAGCAGGCTCTTTTTCGACCTTGAGGCCGGTGAGTTTGATGGGAATGATGATGGCCCCGTGCAGGCCAAATGCCAAATCGGTTTTGGTTCCCTGATCGGCGCTATTGGAGGCGTAGTTCCAGGGCCTTAGGCATTGGGTAAAGGCTTGGTGGGTGGTAAAGGCCAATTGAAAACTAATGGCTTCGTTGTTGTAATACTGCAAGCCCAATCGCTGTGAAACCTGTAAACCGCTGCTGAGTCTATCGTAACCAGCGAGGTATTCTCCGCTCAACTGGGGGAGTTGGCCTTCGTCAAATTGGTAGCGAATGTAGTGTTGGCTGTGTCCAAGCCCGAGTTGACCGTACCAAGACCAGGTAGCTGTTCCTTTTTCCTTAAAGTCATGGGCACGTCCCATCCACAGGCGCAGGTTGTATCCGCGTTGATAGGCGCGAACAATGGCTGGGAAGCCAAACATGTCGATCAAGTCGCCTGAATCACCGTTGATTCCATCGAAAATGCCCTCTGTGTTCACGGCACTGCCTAACAAGGGTTCGTATTCGAATCCAAGCATCCAGTTGCTCACCGGTTGATAGGTGGCCCCCAATTGCATCGAGGTGTAGTAAGGGAAGCGCTGGGCCCAGTCACCGCCGCTGAGCGAATAACCCCCACCCACTTGCAAAGTGATCAAGGGTGGCTGCGTGTATACCCCGCTGTTGCTCAAGGTTTGCCCCCATGCCGATGGGCATAGAAACAGCCAAATCAAGCCAAACAGGTAGTTGCGCATGCAGCGAAAATAGCGATTTAGCCCCTTAGAAAGGGTTCTACGCAGGAATAAAAACCAGCGGGGTTTTCAGCGTGGACCCAATGGCCAGCCCCTTCAACGGCGGCAAATTGAGCTTGGGGGAAATGCTGCAAAATGTAAGCTTCGTCTTCGCTCTTGATGTAGGCGCTTTTGGCGCCTTTGACAAATAGGCTGGGTTTGTCGAAAATTCGCTCGAAACTCATGCCCCCAATGATTTCGGGGTAATGCGCTTCTAGGGCGCTCACGTTCACCTTCAAACGATACCCTCCCTCGGGAAGAGGCTCCATGTTTTTCAGTAAAAACTGGCGCACGGAAAGTTCTGGGGCGTATCGTGTAAAGGCTTCGTCGGCCTCACGGCGTGAGCCCATTTGCGCAAAGTCAATGCTTTTGAAGGCCTCAAAATAACGCAAATGACCGGGTATGTAAGCCTTAGGGGCAATGTCGACCACCACCAGGCGGTTGATGCGCTCGGGCTGCAAATCTGCGGCCTTCATGGCCGTTTTGCCTCCCATGGAGTGGCCCAATATGGAAGCTGTTCGGTCACCCAAATGGTCCATCAGGCGAAACAAGTCTTCGGCCATGGCTGGGTAAGTGGCATCTGCATGGTGAACACTCTTGCCGTGGTTACGGGCATCGCAGGTGATGACTCTTTTGTGTTCGGCGAGTTGATTGGCAAACAAATGCCAATTGTCTAGCATGCCAAAAACGCCGTGCAAGATGTAGACGGGCTCAGCAGCCGGGTCTCCATATACGCGGTGATTGAGGATTTGCACTTAGTTCAAAAACTGATCGACAGGAGTATACTCCAATCCAAAAGCGTCGCTTACTCCTTGGTAAACCACTTTTCCGTTGATGACGTTCAAGCCCAAACGAAGCTCGGCATTGTCAGAGCAAGCCTTTTTCCAGCCCTTGTTGGCCAATTGAATGGCATAGGGGAGAGTGGCATTGGTCAAGGCCAAGGTAGAAGTATAGGGAACCGCACCTGGCATGTTGGCCACGCAGTAGTGAATCACACCGTCAACTGTATACACGGGATCAGCGTGCGTAGTAGGCTTGGAAGTTTCAAAGCAGCCCCCCTGGTCAATGGCCACGTCTACCAATACCGCACCTGGCTTCATGCTGGGAAGCATGGCGCGCGTGATCAGCTTGGGAGCCTTAGCGCCGGGAATCAATACTCCGCCAATGACCAAATCGGCGGTTTTGATGGCTTCGCGAATGTTGTATTCGTTGCTGTATTGAGTAACCACGTTGGCAGGCATGATGTCATCCAACTGGCGCAAACGGGGAATGCTCAAATCCATAATGGTCACTCGAGCTCCCAATCCAGCGGCCATTTTGGCGGCCTGGGTTCCTACAATGCCACCCCCGAGAACCACAACCTCGGCGGGTTTAACACCGGGTACACCGCCCAACAGAATGCCGCGGCCACCCATGGGTTTTTCCAAGAATTTGGCACCTTCCTGAATGCTCATGCGCCCAGCCACTTCGCTCATGGGAACAAGCAATGGCAAACTGCGGTCGGCTTTTTCTACGGTTTCGTAGGCCAAGCACACCGCACCGCTTTCGATCATAGCGTGGGTCAAGGGCTCGTAAGAGGCGAAGTGGAAATAGGTAAATAACAACTGGTCTTTTTTGATCAGCTTGTATTCAGATTCAATGGGCTCCTTTACCTTGATGATCATATCAGCGATGCCATACACTTCTTCAATGGTGGGAAGCAACTGAGCGCCTGCTGATTGGTATTCCTCGTCAGAGAAACCGCTGCCTTCACCGGCGCTGGCTTGTACATAAACGGTGTGGCCGTATTTTTTGAATTCTGCAACGCCTGCGGGAGTCAAAGCAACCCGGTTTTCGTTGTTCTTAATTTCTTTAGGTACTCCGATGATCATGGGAAAAAGTGGGGCAAAGATACACGCTTTTTGTACCGAAAGAATAGGGGCGATGGCCGAGGCCATCGCCCTGGGTTTCTCTTATAAGCCCAAGTCGCGTTTCAAGGCTTTGCTCAAGGCGTCTTTGTGCACCATGATGCAAATGGTCTTGTAGGCGAAAAAGGCTTCTGAGGCGTATAAATATCCACCGCAAGCATTGGCTTCGCCCCAGCTGTTTTTGACAACGAAATAGTCACCCGACTGGGCTTCGTGTACCAAGCCGGTGATGTGCATGCCATGGTCGTCGGTGGTCTCCAGACGATCAAACGCCCCTTGGCGCAACTCGGCGTTGATGGATTTTTCGGGCATGGGAACTTGGAATGCATTGGAGATGCGTTCGGCCCCAGCGCTGTTGAAATGCTTGGGGTCATCTCCCATCTTTTTCACCATGCTATCGTGGCTGGGAACAATGGCCAACCCATCGCGGTAGCTGAAACCTTTTTCGCTCACGTCGGTAGCCCAGGCGATGCTGTATCTGTTTTTCAGGGCTTCTTTGCTGCAGGAAATTAAGGTTTCCAAGGGAACGTTATACGCCGTTTGCATGGACCAGTTGTCAACCACTTCAATGGCAAAGGGACGGTAATAGGGATGGTGCGTGAAGGAGGTAATGGCCACGTAATCGGTCATGTTCAAACCCAAAGATGCCGCGAAACTCTGAGGGGTATAGCTGCGCCCTTGGTACTGAAATTCACGGGGAACATCTCCCAAGTAAGCGTCAACAATTCGCTCAACCGCCAAAACCCAGTCGGGGCTAAGGCTGCCGGCGGGTCTTTCGGCAATGGCTTGGACAAAAGCGCTCAGGGCCGCCATCATTTCAGCATGATTGTGGCGGGTATTGCCATGTTTCAAACCGCTGTAGGCTGATTCGGGAACGATGCCGTATTTCTCTATGATGTAAGGGATGTCGTGAAACTCACCACCCTCGTCAAATTGGTGTTTGCCTCCCATGCGCACGTAGGTGATGGCTTTTTCAATGTAGGCACATCGCGCTACGTACATCTCACTCAAATCATGGCTGCCGTTGCCGGTGCGAATCAACTCGCTTTCCAACATCGACAAGGTGCTGTAACTCCAGCAGGTCCCTGTGCGGCATTGGTCTTTGATGGAGGTTTCTTCCAAGTTGTAAACCTCGGTGAAAGCATATTGGCTACCGGGTTTGTTGGTCAATGTTTGGGCATGTAGGCTGCTGAAAAACGCCATGAAAGAGGCGCTTATACAAAGGGTCTTGACAATCTGCATGTTGCAAATGTAACCGATTATTTAAACGGTCGTCGCAAGGTATAGGGGGGAGATTGGTAGATCCAACGCTGGTACAATCGGGTCAGAAAGCGAAGCCAGGGATATTTGACAAAAACCAAGAATTGGTTGTCTATCGCCTCAGCGCCCATGCTGCTTTTGATTTCAGTTGCGGTTCTTCCCATATACAAGCGCTGAGCACCCGAGGCCACAGCACTGTCAATCAGATCCAAGAAAATGCGTTGGTACAGGGGTTGACTTTCAGCCACGGTTGGATCTAAGCCCATGTGCATGGCATGCCATTCGCTGCCTTCAATTACATAGCTGACAAAGCCCACCAAATTTTGGTTGAGGTAGTAACCTCTTACCTTGAAATCGTCTTTTAAGATTCGGTGGTATTGCCATAGCAATTCATTCAAATTGCCTGTCATAGCGACGGTTCGCTCAGACAGGGTGCGCTGCAAAAAAAGCCCGCATGTTGATAGCCATTCAGCAGTCGGCAAGTCTTGCAATTCGCGCCATTCCAAATCAGGGGTGCTTTTGAGGACTTTTTGGTTGCGAACCCGGTATTTGGAACTCATGGCTTGCAATGCATCACCCAAGTTGTTCCATTCGGGTCTAACCTTGAAGACCATGTAGGGTTCTGCTACAAATGAAACAGCATCTCGATAGGGCAGGTGATTTTTGACGTTGACAACCAAAGCCCCGCAAGCACTGGCGCTTTTCTCAAATTGCTTCATGCCATTGATTGGCGACAATTCGGGCCACAACAGACCCGGTACGCAGGTGTTTCCGACCACTCGAATGAACCCTTTCTTGAAAAAGAAATTCACGGCTGAAAGCCAAATGCGGGCAATGTATTTACCGGTGGGGCGGCTCAGTTCCAAGTAGCTGATGGGTAAGCGGCTGGATTCATGGTCCAAACTACCTGCAAAATTGGGCAGGGACTCCCAGAGCATGGAGAGGTTCTTAGATGAACGAGAGTCTGCCGGCATAAAGGCTCAAAGATCGACTTGGGTTTGGCCTTACGCAAGTATTTGTCGTTTAATAGCGCTTGTTGCACGATTATTGCAAGAAGAGGGGGCAGGCAAATCCATTGCCCTTATTTTTGTGATTCGTCGATTTTAAAAATACCATGAAAAAATTCGTTCTAGTTGGATGCATGATTTCAGTTTTGGGAAGCTTAGCCGCCCAAAAGCCCAAGTCTGATTATCCCATTGCCCAACGATTGGCTTCCTACAAATCCTTCACCCTGACCACTGATACCTTGGCCTTGACAGCGGCTGAAAAAACCTGTCTGGTGCATTTGATCAAAGCGGCTGAGCAGGCTGATCGGATCTTTTGGAAACAAACCTACATGGACAAGGAAAAGGCCTTGGGAGGGATCAAGAACGATACATTGAAGCGTTTCATGGAACTCAATTATGGACCCTGGGATCGCTTGAATAACAACGAATCGTTTGTCAAAGGGGTAGGAGAAAAGCCTTTAGGGGTGAACTTTTATCCGCCGGTGTTTGACCCCAGTACGGTTGACAGCATCTTTTACCCTGAGCTGTTCAGCCCCTACACGGTGGTTCGCCCTTTCAATCCCCAAATGCCCAAGGGCGAAGGTCAAGATGGCCCCAAAGAGCCCAAGAAGCCTGAGGGTCAAGAACCTGGAAATGGCGATATGATGCCTCCCGACTTTCAATTGCAGGGTGCGGCTGGTGCAGGTTTCGATTTGCAACCCATTCCCAGCAAGTCAGGTACGGCCTCCATGGCGACTCAACGGTTTGGAACGGTTTACCAAAAGGAAGTGTTTAAGATGGTTGACGAAATGAACCGCGCGGCTGAGGCTATTCAGGAGGAAGACCCAAATTTCGCCATGTATTTGCGCGAACGTGCGGGTGCCATGATGAGCGACGACTACATTCACAGCGATGTTCGCTGGTTGGAACAGCGGTCCCATCTGGACATCATCATTGGCCCCATCGAGAATTATGAAGACAAGTTGTACGGGGCCAAAACCTCGTACGAAGCTTATGTGCTCATTCGCGATTTGGAATGGGGTAAAAAGTTGGACAAGTTCGTGGCCATGCTGCCTGAATTGCAGGCCGGTATCCCTGTAGAGGCTGCTTATAAGCCCGCCATCGCATCTGCCCCCGAGCCCAAATTTGACGAAATGGGCAACCCCATGCCGGTTGAGGATTTGGGGCCCATTGAAAAGCCAGGGTTTCCTCCCATTCCTCGTCCAGCCGCTCCCATGAGTCAATTGGCCGTATTTGATGTGGTGTATTACGGTGGCGATTGCAATGCAGGCAGTAAAACCATCGCAGTGAATCTGCCCAATGACGAAACCTTGCAAACCTATTTTGGTACCCGTCGCTCCCAATTGAAAAATGCCATGCAAGCCAAGTTTGACAACATGGTGGTGCCCATTTCCAAGGAGCTGATCAACCCCAAACAGCGCAAATACATCGATTTCAATGGCTTCTTCTCAAACGTTATGTTCCACGAGGTTGCCCACGGTTTGGGGGTGAAGAATTTGGTGACCGATAGCAGCATTACGTGCCGCGAGGCTTTGGGTGCCAATTACAGCGCCATTGAGGAGTGCAAAGCCGATGTGTTGGGCTTGTACATGGTCACCCAATTGTGGGATAAAAAAGAACTCGAGGGCAGCCTTGAGAATTACTACATAACCTTCGTGGCTTCCGTGTTTCGCTCGGTGAGATTCGGTGCGGCTTCTGCCCACGGCAAAGCCAATATGATCACCTTCAATACCTTGATGAAGGCCGGCGCAGTGACCCGTGACGACAAAGGTTTTTACACGGTAAATATGCAGGCCATGCGCAAAGCCATAGACGCCTTGGCTGCTGAATTGCTTCGCTTGCAAGGCGACGGCAACGCCGCTGGAGTGGAGGCTATGTTGTCGGGTCGTGCTCAGGTGGGAACTTCCTTGCAACAAGATTTGGCTCGTTTGGAGAAGGCGAACATTCCCGTTGACTTGGTCTTTGATCAAGGCATCGAGACCTTGGGCCTCGGACATTACTACCAAGAGTCCAACATGCAACAACGCCCCTAAACATGCGCCTGAATCGTTTTTTGGTAATCAGCGCTGCGACCGGAATGGTCAGCGTGTTGGCCTTTTGCGGAAACAGCCGCCTTCAGAGCAGCGATTCCTTGCTGTCCAATTTGACCCAGACCTTGGAGCGGGAACATTACCATGCTCCTGAAATCAACGATGAGTTTTCTCAAAATGCCTACCGGGCCGTGTTGGAAAACCTCGACCGAGACAAGCAATTTTACACCGCTGACGATATCAAGGCCTTGAGCATACACGAGAAGGCCATTGATGACCAAGTTCGCATGGGTTCTTTTGCGTTTTTTGATTCAGCTTGGAGCCGTCTTCAAATGCGGTTGAACGAAATCGAGCCTTGGGTAGATGCCTCTCTGGTGGCCCCCTTGGATTACCAAACCAAAGCCACTTGGGTTGAGTATGAGAAGGTGCCCGAATACTGCAAAGGTTCACCGGCCCTGCACAAGCAATGGGACCAGTGGTTGCAGTTTCAAACCGTCGACCGTCTCTACCGCAAAATGGAGGCGCAAAAGGGGATCAAACCGGTAGAAGAAGACCCCGAGTTGGAGGGCGAAGAACCCGCTGCAGAATCGGCCCTGGAAAAAGCCGATAAGGTCCTGCCTTATGACACCTTGGAGCTGAAAGCGCGCAACGAAACTGCCAAGTTTGTTCACGATTGGTTCAAACGCTGGAGGGCCATGGATCGCAAAGATCAAGTGAGCTTTTACCTGAATAGCCTTTGCCAGGTGTATGATCCGCATACCAATTACTATGCGCCCGAAGACAAAGAGAACTTCGACATTTCCATGACGGGTAAGTTGGAGGGCATTGGCGCTACGCTGAGTGAGCGCGACGGATACGTCAAAGTGGAGCGCATTGTGCCAGGCTCTGCCTCTTACAAGCAAGGCGACTTGAAGGCCGGTGATCTCATTTTGAAGGTGGCTCAAGGCAAAGAAGAAGCCGTTGACATTGTGGGAATGAAGCTCGATGAAGCCATCAAGTTGATTCGAGGAAAGAAGGGCACAGAAGTGCGCTTGACAGTGAAGAAACCCGACGGTTTGATCCAGGAAATTCCCATCATTCGCGAGGTTGTGGTGATCGAAGAGAGCTATGCCCGCAGTTTGCTGTTTCAATACGGTGAACACAAATTGGGTTTGATACAATTGCCCAGTTTTTATGCTGATTTTTCAGCCCGTGGACGAGGCCGCAATTGCACAGGTGACGTGCGTGCTGAAATTCAAAAGTTGCAGCAAGCGGGAGCCGAAGGCATTGTCTTGGATTTGCGCAACAACGGGGGCGGAAGCTTGGCCGATGCCATCGAAATGAGCGGTTTGTTCATTCCCTCAGGACCCATAGTTCAAGTGCGCTTTCCCAACGGTCAGGTGCAGCAAGCCGCTGATCCAGACCCAACAGTATTGTACAACGAGCCTCTGGTTATTTTGACCAATACCTACAGCGCCTCAGCTTCTGAAATCTTAGCGGCAGCCCTGCAAGATTACGGGCGTGCCATCGTGGTAGGGAGCAAGAGTACCTTCGGCAAAGGAACGGTACAGACCTTCATTCCTTTGGAAGGTGCCGGCGATGCCGTTTTCCCTGACGGATACGGGCAGGTCAAGGTGACCATTCAGAAATTTTACCGCATCAACGGGGGGACTACTCAGTTGGTGGGTGTCATTCCCGATGTAATACTGCCTGATTTGTACGACGAAGTAGAGCGCGGGGAAAAGGAGATGGATTTTCACATGGAGTACGATAAAATTCGCCCAGCGGCTTACCGTGCTTATTCGGGAAGCCATGTGGCGGGTCGAAATGCCGCCATTGAAAATGCCAAACAGCGCATCGCTTCGGGCGATTATTATGCCTTGATTCGCGACCGCAGCAAGCAATTGGGGGCACAACGCCTGCAATACGAATATCCCTTGAATTTGGACCGCTATTCAGCCCTGCAGAACGATTGGCAGGTGCAAGCCAAAAAGGTCAGCGATTACCCCTATTCTTCGGTCGTTGATACTCTGTTTGCGCTTCCCGTTGATTTGGCCAGTGCCGAAGGGGACGAAGCCAAACTCGCGCTGAAAACCGATTGGATCAAGCGTTATAAGAAGGACGTAGGCATTGACGAAGCCGCTCAAATTCTGAGCGACTGGTTGAGCCAATGATCAATCTTTCCAGAGGTAGGGGAACAACACTCCGGCCATGACCAGGATTAAAAAGTCCAGGCTCCCTATGAGAGCCAGGTCTTTGTATGCGCTGCTGACCAAGATGGGATTGAGGCATTTGGCTGAAGCACCCATGCCAACCAGCAACAAGGGCATGAGCAGAGGTAGGCTTAATACAGGAGCCAAAAAGGCCGATTGATTGGCTTTTGTGGCCAATGCGCCGATCCAGGTGAAGATGCTTGCGATGCCGCCGGCTACACCCATGATCAACCAAGCGTACAGGCCAAGATGTTGAATGGGCATGCCCATGAGCGCCCCGAAAGCGAGAAAATTCAAGAGTCCAAAGGTCAACATGGAAATCCAGGCATAGGCCATTTTCGACCAGAGCAATTCGGCGGGATAAGCCAATTGGTTCCAGTAAATCCAGCGCCCTTTGCTCAGCCCTAAGAAATTTTTACTGATGGCCTGCAAGGTGCAAAACAACAGGGTGATCCAAAATAAGCTGTTCCATGTTTTGCCGTGAATGTCGGGTTGAGACAGGTAACTCAGCATGGCCATGGTCACCAGTTGCAAGGCCGCTGCCGCCAAAACGGCGGGTTTGCGCATGTCCAAGCTCCACTCGGCACGTAACAATTGGGCGACAACTCGAATTCTGAGCATAGGACTTACCTTCGCGAAGGTATTGGTGAAAGACAGGCTTTCCCAATTTCTCAAAAACCATGTTTACCAAGATTCTCATAGCCAACCGCGGGGAGATCGCCATTCGGGTGATTCGCACCTGCAAAGAAATGGGCATAGCTACGGTGGCGGTATATTCAGAGGCCGACCGAGTGGCTCGTCACGTTCGCATGGCAGACGAAGCCTATTGCATTGGTCCTGCACCTAGCAACCAAAGTTATTTGCAGATGGAAACCATCATTGATCTCTGCAAAAAGACCGGCGCACAAGCCGTGCATCCCGGTTACGGTTTTTTGAGTGAGAATGCCACATTTGCCCGCCGATTGGCCGAGGAAGGTTTGGTGCTCATTGGTCCCAGCCCCGAAGCGATGGATGTGATGGGCTCCAAAATTGCTTCCAAACAGGCCGTGGAAAGCTACGGTGTTCCCTTGGTCCCTGGTATCAATGAGGCGATTGTAGATCCTGAAGCGGCATTGAAAGTCGCTTGCCAAATCGGCTTTCCGGTCTTGGTAAAGGCCAGTGCCGGTGGGGGAGGAAAGGGCATGCGTGTGGTGGAATCTGAAGCTGATTTTCTGTCTGCTTTGCAGATGGCCCAAAGCGAAGCCCGATCTGCCTTTGGCGATGATGCCGTTTTCATTGAGAAGTACGTAGGAAGCCCTCGGCACATTGAGATTCAAATCATGGCCGATCAGCATGGAAACGTTTGCCACTTGTTTGAACGGGAGTGTTCCATTCAACGCCGTCACCAGAAATTGGTAGAAGAAGCCCCTAGTGCGGTTTTGACGCCTGAATTGAGGGAAAAAATGGGCGAGGCTGCCGTAAACGTGGCCAAAGCTTGCCGTTATAGCGGCGCCGGTACCGTGGAATTTTTGCTCAGCGATAACCGAGATTTCTACTTCTTGGAGATGAACACCCGTTTGCAAGTGGAGCATCCGGTTACCGAAATGATTGTTGGGCTGGACCTGGTCAAAGAGCAAATCAAAGTGGCTGCAGGTGAACCCTTGTCCTTTCGCCAAGAAGACCTCAGCATCAACGGCCATGCCATCGAACTTCGCGTTTGCGCTGAAGATCCCTATCAGCAATTCTTGCCCAATGTGGGGCAAGTGACCACTTATTTACCCCCCAACGGGCCTGGCATTCGCGTCGACGATTGCATGGAATCGGGCATGGAAATCCCGATTTATTACGACAATATGCTGGCCAAATTGATTGCCTGGGCCCCGACTCGGGAAGAGGCAATCGAACGCTTGCGTCGAGCCATTGCTGAGTATGTGGTAGTGGGCATTGAGACCACGCTGAGTTTTGGCGAATTTGTGTTGACCCACGAAGCTTTCCTGAAGGGAGAATTCGATACGCATTTCATCGCGCAGTATTTTCACCCCGAAGAAGGTCCAGAATCCCGCTTAAGCGAGGAAGAAAAACGGGGCTTGGCTGCTGCTGCCGCTGTGTTGTTCCATGCTCAAAAGGCACAGGCCGCAGCGCCGCAGGTTCAAACCGAATCAGCTTGGCAGAAAAACCGCCGTCAACTTCGTTAATTCCCATGAAAAAGTGGCTACTGGTTGATGACTTCCATCCAGCCCTGATGGAGGGTTTGCTGTTGCATGGAATCGATTTTGATTACCGGCCCGACATCGATGAAACAGCCATTCGAGCTTGCATTTCCCGCTATTCAGGCTTGCTGATACGCAGCAAAATGCGGGTTGATCGGACCTTGATTGAATCGGCTTCTCAACTCTGCTTCATAGGCCGAGGGGGTTCGGGTTTGGACAACATCGATGAACGAGCATGCGCCGAGCGTAACATCACCCTTTTCAACGCTGCAGGGGCCAATGCCGATGCCGTGGGCGAGCAAACCCTAGCCATGCTTTTGTCCTTGTTCACCAACCTGCACAAGGCCGACGCCGAGGTGCGCAGGGGTATTTGGGATCGGGAAGGGAATCGCGGTCTCGAATTGGCGGGAAGGACTGTCGGCATCATTGGGTTTGGCCACACAGGGTCGGCTTTTGCTCGAAAACTCAGTGGCTTGGGCGTTCGTGTGCTCGCTTACGACAAGCACGCACCTGCCACCGAGGGCCAGGGGGTTGAACCTTGCGAACTGGTAAATCTTTTGTCAGAATCTGATATAGTGAGTTTCCACGTTCCCTTGACGCCAGAAACGCGTTATTGGGTCAATGATGTCTTTATCGACAGCCTCTCTCGGCCCATATGGCTTCTGAATTTGTCTCGCGGCGAGGTGGTCGATACGGCGGCGGTATGGAGGGCGATTCAGTCCGGTAAAATACGGGGTTTTGCCGCTGATGTTTTGGAGCGAGAACCGCCCATGGATCTGGGTTCTCCCATTGCTGAAACCCTGCGTGCTATGAGTGCAGATTACCGCTGTGTTTTGGCTCCTCACATAGGCGGATGGACCCACGAGAGCTACCGCAAAATTTCAGAAGAATTGCTTCATAAGTCCCTGTTAATCATGGGGCTGGTCGATTGATGGACCCTGTTCCTAGACTGGGCCTTGAGCAGGCTGCGTAAAAATTCTGCCAAGAAAGGGGGGCTTGGGGGCCTCTCGGGGTTGATACTCTCTTGATTTTTCGGTAAAATTGCCAATTGGTCAGATGGAATCGCTTTGGCGCTCTTTCATTTGGTCATTGAACCAAACAAAATCTATGAAGAATACGCACCTCAAGTGGGCTCTAACGCTGGCTATGTTCGCAGCCGGAAGCGTTTGGGCACAAACCAACTTTGCTGATTTTCGTGTCAAAGCTCTGAACCAAGACGGAAAGAAAATTTCGGGTGTTCGGGTTGTGATGATGCAAAACGACATTGAAGTAGCCTCCGATACCACCGATTCTGATGGTAACGTGGTATTTCAGACCCTGAGCCCAGGTGTTTATGTGGCTACTGCGCGTTACGCCGATTTTCCTCTGCAGAAGAAGGAAAACTTGGAGCTCGTAGCCGGTTACAACGACGTATGGGAAGTGCGTTTCTTGAAGTCAGGTCCCGCGGTTGAAATCGTGGTTTCGGGCCGCAGAGGTCCCGTAAGCTTGAACAACGGTGAGACCCAGATCTCGGGTGCGAAGTTGTTGGGAGCCGGTAAGCGCGGCGCGGCTTATGCCGTTTCAACCGACGCCGGTATTCTGGCCACTCGCCAGGGTACATCTGTTCGCGGTACCCGTGCTGACGGTAACGGAACGTACATCGACGGTATGCGTATCATCGGCGGTGGAACCCTGCCCAGCTTGGGAACAGAAGCAGTAGCGGTGAACATTGGTGGTATTCCTGCCATGTACGGTGACTTGACGGGAGGTGCGTTCAGTTATACCTCTAAGAGTGCTTCGGCCAAAATGGTATCGGCGATTGAGGGAATCACCTCGACCGGTTTGGATGCCTACGGATACAACACCGTTGAAGGTTTCGTTTCAGGTCCCCTATGGAAAAAGAACATCCTCACTGATGGTGGTCGAACCAAAGAATTGGTCAAATTGGGCTTCACCTTGAACGGCAACTTGGGTTATTATAAAGACCCCGATCCCACCCGCACCGGTGTCTATGTGGTGAAAGAAGACAAGCTGGCTGAATTGGAAGCCAACCCCCTCTTGATCACCCCCAACGGCTTCGTACACGCGGCTAGCTACTTGACAGAAGACGATTTTGATTTGTTGAAAGCCCGTCCAAACTCAGCGTTGTACAACGGTAACTTCATTGGAAAATTGGAATTCCGCCCGAATGAGCAAATCACGATTACGGGTTACGGTTCTTATTTTTATTCCAACGGTCGTTCGGCTAGCAATAGCATCATGAACTTCAAAAACAACTCCCGCAGTGACAACCAAACCTACCGCGGGTATTTGCAGTTTACTCAAAACTTCAAGGTCGATAAAGAGAGCCAGATCAAATCGGCGTTCTACACCATTCGCGGTGAATACCAGTCTTCAACCTCGCAAACCCGCGATGCCAAACATTTGAACAACATTTTTGACTACGGTTACGTGGGTACCTTCACCCGCTACCCCGAGGAAGTGTTCTTCTATTCCAATTACGATGCTCAGCAGAACCCCAACAAAGAACCCAAAATTGTACGCGACCAGTACGGAAATTACGTACAACTGCGCAACTACTGGGAATTGGTGGGTTACCGCGATACATTGATGGCCTTCCAAGCCAGCGATTTGAACCCCTTGCGTGCCAAGTACACCCAAAATGTATACGACTACTACGACAGCCGTGGTTTCAATGTAACCAGCCAAGGTACTTTGATTGCCAACCAAGGTTTGTTGAACGGCTTTAACCCCAGCAGCGTCTATTCGTTGTGGGGCACTCCCGGTGGCATTACCGCGGGTTGGAACAAGAGCCAAAGCGAGCGCTACTCGGTGTTTGCTTTGGGTCAAATGCAGGTTCAAGGCAAATCAGTGGGTGGCCGCGAGCGTACTCCCCATGACTTGCAAGCTGGTTTTTATTACGAACAGCAGATCAGCCGCGGTTACGGTTTGGGCGCCAATGGTTTGTGGATCCTCATGAACCAGTACATGAACAGCCACATTGCTGAATTGGACTTGGATAACCCCATCTTGAGCTATGATGCCAACGGAGTGTTTACCGATACCGTTCGCTACAATCGCTTGATCAACTATGAGTCGCAGTCGCATTTTGACCGCTCTTTCCGCGATAAATTGATCAGCCAAGGTGCTGTTGATGTGTACGGTCGCCCCGTAGGTGAGCGCACCTTTATTGACATCAACTCATACAAGCCAGAAGACTTTAGCCTGGACATGTTCAACGCTGATGAGATGTTGAACAACGGAAACGGTGTCGTGAGCTATTTCGGATATGACCACCTAGGCAACAAGGTGAAAGGAAAACCCTCTATCGA
>JAURGZ010000083.1 GCA_030833525.1 Bacteroidota bacterium
TATACCGTGGGGTCTGGATGCAATTCTTTGGTTTCAAAAATGGCTTTGAATTCAGCCTGGTAATCAGCGGCAAAGAAGATGTTGTGCAGCTTTAGGTCTGGGAATGATTGGCGCATACCCCAATAAAAAACCACCGCTGAGCTGGACTTTTCTTGGTTTAGAATTTTGGTCGGAGCTGGAACGCCGGGCAGCAACTTGCGATAGGTCTGAAAAACATCGGCATTGCTTACGACCAAATCAGCTTCTATATCTTGTGATTGTTGATGGTGATGGTCGTAGTAGCGAACCCCACGCGTCTTTTTGTTGTGCCATAGGATTTCTTGGGCTGGGCTTTCGAATCGAAATTCTACGCCCATTTCCATAGCCAGCTGATAAAGCGCCTGGGTGATGCGGTTCATGCCGCCCACGGGGAAATAGGTGCCCTGATTGTGCTCAAGGTGAGGGATGAGATTGAGCAATGCAGGCGCTCGATAGGGGTCGCTCCCGTTGTAGGTAGCGTATCTGTTGAGGTATTGCACCAATTTGGGGTTTTGAACCCTTCGTTGGTTTTCGCGGTGCATGGTTTCAAAGAGGTTCAGCCTGGGCATACCCAACATTCCGCGAAGGGTTTTCAGGTTGAAATAATTCTGAACTTGATGCAGGCTCTGATCCAAGAACAAGGAGGCCGTACGTTGGTACTTCCAAGATGCCTCGTCCAATTGCTGGAAAAAGGCTTGAATTTCTTCTGGGTTGGCTATGCTGCGCAGCGATTCGGCAAATCGCTGGCGATTTGTTTCAGCGGTAAAAGAACTGCCATCGGGGTAATGGTAGCGGCAAATGGAGTCCAGGCTCAGGTATTGAAAATAATCACGTGCATTTTTTCCGCACAATTCAAACAATTCATCTACGAGTTCAGGAAGGGTGAAAAGGGAAGGGCCTGCATCGAATCGATAGGCCCCCAGTTGGAATTGACTGAGTGTGCCACCGGGAAAGTCATTGGCCTCTAGCACAGTGCAGCGGTATCCGCCATGGGCCAACCGAATGCTAGCGGCAAGACCCGCGACCCCGCTGCCTATGACCACAGCCTTTTTTTGCTCCATAAAAGGGGAACAAAATTAAGGGCGCTTCGTTTGCCCTATAACCATGAAAAACAATTGCCCCTATGGCTTGTTTGACTTGCATGCCGCTTTCTACCCTCTGGGTGCTATTCCCTCATCAACTCTTTGAAATTCCCAATTCTGAGTCGAAGGTGGCATTGGTTGAAGAACCTCTTTTTTGGAGCCAATTTGCCTTTCACAAGCAGAAGCTCATTTTTCATCGGGCTAGCATGAAGGCTCATCAAGCCTATTTGGAAGAATGTGGGCACGGGGTTGAGTATTGTGGGTGGGATGATTCTGGCTCAGGTTTAGCAAACTGGGCTGCCCATTGGGCGGCGCGGGGCATTGCCCTTTTGCGGGTGTTTGAATTGCACGACGATTGGCTTCAACGCCGCTTGGTGCGGGCAGCTAAGCAGCATGGCCTGGAGTTGGAATGGCACGAATGCCCCAACTTTATGTTGAGTACGGCTGACTTGGATGCCTACTTTGCTGGAAAATCAAAATACTTACAGGCGAACTTTTATCAGACCCAACGCAAGCGATTTGGCTATCTCATGGAAGCGGGAAAACCGCTGGGCGGTAAATGGAGTTTTGATGAAGACAACCGCCTTCCATTTCCCAAAGACCGAAAGGCCCCCGATCTGCCTGCAGCTGCGCAAGGCGAAGATGCACAGGCTTGGGCCGAGGCCGCTCGCTACATCGAGCAGCATTTTGCTCAGGCACCCGGAGCTGAACATGGGGAATGGTCCTATGCGGTGACCCGCAAGGGCGCTCAAGCCTGGTTGCAGGAGTTTTTGGAGCAGCGATTTTATGCTTTCGGTCGCTACGAAGACGCCATTCAACAGCAGCACACGGTTCTGCACCATAGTTTGCTTTCTGTGTATCTAAATGCGGGACTTTTGAATCCAAAACAGATCTTGGATGCTGCGGTAGAAAAAGCGCAAAGAGATCAGTTTGGGCTTAACGAAGTTGAGGGCTTCGTGCGGCAGGTTTTGGGGTGGCGAGAGTTTATTTTAGGCGTATATCGATTGCAGGGAAGAAAACAGCGCACCCGAAATTATTGGGGATTTTCGCGAAAAATCCCATCGGCCTTTTACGCAGGAAATACCGGAATAGTGCCCGTAGATGCGGTCATCAAAAGGGTTTTGAACAACGCGTATTGCCACCATATCGAGCGACTGATGGTGCTGAGCAATTTTATGTTGCTTTGTGAGTTTGATCCCGATGAGGTGTACCGCTGGTTCATGGAGCTGTTCATCGATGCTTACGACTGGGTCATGGTGCCCAATGTGTACGGTATGGGTCAATTCGCCGATGGGGGAGTCATGAGTACCAAACCTTACATCAGCGGCTCTGCTTATATATTGCGCATGAGCAATTTCACCAAAGGGCCCTGGACAGAGGTTTGGGATGCGCTGTATTGGCGATTCATTCACGTTCACCGCGACTTTTTCTTGCAAAATCCGCGAATGGGAGTGATGGTCAAATCCTTTGACCGCATGAGTGACACCAAAAAGCACGATTTATTATCCCGAGCCGACGCCTATTTGAAACAATTGGACAGCCCATGATGAATTTGGAAGCCCTGCAAAAACGGGTTCAGGCCATCGATCCCGTTCAATACGGCCGGTCTCGCAATTACAGCAACGGAGCTGTAACCGAGTTAGGTCCTTATATAGCCCGTGGAGTCATCGATACCGCTTGGGTTGCCGATACTCTGCGGGAGTCTGGCTGGTCATTTTTTCAGGCTCAGCCTTTTTTGCAACAGCTGGCCTGGCGCGATTTCTTTCAACGGGTTTGGCAATCGAAAGGGGAAGGCATTAACCAAGACATTCGCCAAGCACAAGAGGCAGTCTTGCATCATCAATTGCCCGGGGCCATGCTCCATAGCACGACAGGAATAGGCGCGATTGACCAAGCTTTAGATCGGTTGAATGATACGGGGCTCATGCACAACCACCTTCGCATGTACACGGCCTTTTTGAATTGCCACCAAGCCAGGGCTCATTGGTTCTTGCCGGCCCAGTGGATGTATGCTCATCTCCTGGACGGAGATTGGGGTTCCAATGCCTTGTCTTGGCAATGGGTAGCCGGAACTTTTTCCAACAAACGCTACTGTGCAAACCAAGAAAACATCAATCGCTTCACGGGCTCCAA
>JAURGZ010000070.1 GCA_030833525.1 Bacteroidota bacterium
AAGAATTGAAAATAGTAGGAGTTTAACGAGCCGCCCGACCTTACACGGTCATGATCTCTTTTTCTTTGCCCAGGAGCAAGTCTTCAGTCTTCTTGATGAAGCCATCGACCATTTTCTGAATGTCGGCTTCAGCCACCTTGGCCTCGTCTTCACTCAAACCGTCGTTTTTCAGCTTCTTGATGCGCTCGTTGGCGTCTTTGCGCAAGTTGCGAATGCCGATTTTGGAATTCTCGGCCTCGTTTTTGGCGCGTTTCACCAGTTCCTTGCGGCGCTCTTCGGTCAACTGAGGAACGTTGATGCGAATGTTCATGCCGTCGTTTTGAGGCGCAAAACCCAAGTTGGAATTGATGATGGCCGTTTCAATGGCTTGAATCAAAGATCGATCCCAGGGCTGAATGCTCAAGGTGCGGGCATCGGGGGTGCTAACGGTAGCTGCGCCGCTCAAAGGCATCATAGCGCCATAAGCTTCAACCATTACGCCATCCAACATGCCTACGCTGGCCTTGCCGGCGCGAATGCGTCCAAATTCGGTAGAGGTGTGCGACAAATTGCGCTCCAACTGATCGCTCAACTGACTTAAAACTTCGCTAACTGTGCTCATGATTCGAAATGCAAAGGTACAATTTTGAACGGCAATCAATAGGCCCGCTTGCGGCTACCTTCCATGTAGTACAAGAAACTGCGGTTGGCCACTTGGGTTCCACCCGGGGTCGGATAATCTCCCGTAAAGTACCAATCGCCCGTATCGTTGGGACAAGCTTGGTGCAGATTCTGAATGCTCTGGAACACCATGTCAAAACGGGCATTCAAGTCTTTGGGCTGCACCATATTGGCAATCTTAGCCGTGATTTCATCAGCACTGAAGGGAGCGTATAGCTCCTTAACCAGGTTTATCTGCTCCTCAGCAGGCTTGGTCAACTCTGTCTTCACTCGGGCGTACAAATCGGCCAACAAGTCTTCCATGCCTCGCTCCTTGAGCAGGGCGATGGCCGCTTGGAAAGCGGCAAAATCACCCAAACGGCTCATGTCAATTCCATAGCAATCGGGGTAGCGAATTTGCGGCGCTGAGCTCACCAAAATGATGCGCTTGGGCTTCAATCGGTCCAATATGCGCAAAATGCTCGTGCGCAAAGTGGTACCGCGCACCACGCTATCGTCCATGATCACCAGGGTATCTTGATCCGGCTGAACAATGCCGTAGGTCACGTCGTAAACATGCCCCACCAAGCCCTCTC
Source organism: Bacteroidota bacterium (assembly GCA_030833525.1). GTDB lineage: Bacteria > Bacteroidota > Bacteroidia > NS11-12g > UBA955 > JALRLA01. The sequence continues at coordinate 1,236 of JAURGZ010000070.1, forward strand.
GGTCGTTGTCGTTGGTGATGAAGGTTCGCATCTTAGCGTCCTTGACCAGCACCTTTTCTCGGCGCAAGTACCATCCCAATACCTCTTTCAATGCCTGCGGATTGGTGCATCCGTCGGTGTTGTACAAAGCATCCAATTGGCGCTTGCGTATCTGCTCATTCAAGCCGTCGACCAACCCATAAAAAGAGGTCGCAGCCGTATTGGGCACGTAGGAGAACACGGTGTTTTTCAGATCGAAATCAATCATGTCCAGCACTTTTCCGGCCAACAGTCGACCCAGCTCCTTGCGCTCGTGATAAATGTCTTTGTCGCTGCCTCGCGAGAAATAAATGCGCTCGAAACTGCAACTCTTGCGTGGCAAAGGCGCCAAAATTTTCTCCTCAGAGAACGAACCATCGCGCTTGACAATCAAGGCATGTCCCGGTTTGATTTCCTGAATGGACTCCAAAGGAACATTGAAAGCCGTCATGATCGGGGCACGCTCTGAAGCCACCACTACTACCTCATCATCGGCGTAGTAATGCGAAGGGCGAATGCCCGCGGGGTCGCGCATCACGAAGGCATCTCCATGCCCCAACATGCCGACCATGTTGTATCCGCCATCAACATTCTTGAATGAGCGTTTCAGCACATTCTTGAGGTTGATTTCTTCTTTGATTTTTTCGGCAATCTCCAGATTGTCGTAGCCTTGGGCCTTGTAAATGCCAAACAAACGTTGGTTCTCTTCATCAATGAAGTGACCAATCTTCTCCAGCATGAGCACGTTATCGCTCTTCTCTTTGGGCTGTTGACCCAAATTGATCAAGGCATTGAATAGCTCATCAGTGTTGGTTACGTTGTAGTTACCAGCCAGCATGAGGTTGCGCGCCATCCAGTTGTTTTGACGCAAGAAAGGGTGAATGTTCTCGATGGAATTCCCCCCGTAAGTTCCATAGCGCAAGTGACCCAACAACAATTCTCCCGCATAGGGATAGTGTTTTTTCAAGTGCTCGAGGTCTTCACGCTGCAAAGCATCCATGGCATTGAGGTCACCGTATACTTCATCAAACACATCGCTGATGGCCGTCTTGGATGCGCTGCGTTTGCGCGCCAAATAACGGGCTCCGTAATCGGGATTGAGCTTGACCACCCCAATTCCAGCGCCATCTTGGCCCCGGTTGAGTTGTTTGGTCATCAAGAATTGCAGCTTGTGCAGACCGTACCAATAGGTACCGTACTTTTCCTTGTAGTACTCCAGGGGTTTTCTCAGGCGAATGAACGCCACCCCACACTCATGCTTGATGGCATCGCTCATGGTAGCAACACAAAGGTAAGGCTCTGAGAAAGGCTCGTGACAAAAAATGCGTAATTTTGGAATATGGCCATTCGAGCACCTTTCAATCTCAACTATTGGATCAACGAAAACCGCCACTTGCTGAAACCGCCTGTGGCCAATAAAAACCTTTATCCAGAGGGTGAAGACTACATCGTGATGATTGTAGGCGGGCCGAACAACCGCAAGGATTTTCACTACAACGAAACCGAAGAACTCTTCTACCAAATTGAGGGCAACATCACCGTTTACATCCAAGAAGACGGGGAGAAAAAAGCCGTTCATTTGGGCCCAGGCGATATGTTCTTATTGCCGGCCAAGGTACCCCATAGTCCCAACCGCACCGAGGGCTCTGTAGGCCTGGTCATCGAACGGGTTCGCGAGGGAAAGGGCTATAAAGACGGGTTGATGTGGTTCTGTGAATCTTGCAACCACAAATTACACGAGGCCATCTTCGAATTGAAAAACATCGAAACCGATTTCCAGCCCCACTTCAAACACTTCTACGAAAGTCCCGAGCTGCGCACCTGTTCCCAGTGCGGGCATGTGATGGACGCTCCAGCAGTGAAATAAGCGCTGCCTGTGAGGCCACTTTGTTAGGTGCGGGCATGTGATGGACGCTCCAGCAGTGAAGTAAGCGCTGCCTAAGGCCATTGTTAGGTGCGGCCCGTGATGGACGCTCTAGCAGTGAAGTAAGCGCTGCCTGCGAGGCCACTTTGTTAGGTGCGGGCATGCGATGGAAGCCCCGGCCGCGAAATAAGCGATACCTGAGGGCACTGCTAGGTGCGGCCCGTTAGGAAGCCCCGGCCCAGCAGCCCAATAAGGGTGCATTTTCCTCGGTTTAATCCAACCGCATCAAGGCCAAGCCTTCTTCGAAAGAATGCGGCGCATAACCCAGTTCGCGCACAGCCTTGCTGATGTCCAATCCTGTAATGGGAGGGCGCTTGGCGGGCTGGTTCAGGGTAGAAGAATCAACCTCTTGAACGACTGCATCTGAAAGCTGATAAAAAGCTGCCACTCGGCGCACCAATTCAATAACCGACATGTAGTCTTTGCCGGCTATGTTAAAAATGCCTTGGGCCTTTTGATCGGCCGCCAACCAACAGCCCATGGCCAAGTCTTCGGCCAAAGTTGGGGTGCGAAACTGATCCCCTACCACCCGCATGGTTTGGCCTTTTTTCAAAGCCCCATGGGCCCATAAAACAATGTTCGAACGCGACATGTCAGCCACGCGCCCGTACACCAAAACCGTTCTCAAAATGGAATAGGAAGAAGCCCATTCCATGACCCGCTTCTCGCCTTCCCATTTGCTTTCGCCGTAGTAACTCAAGGGGTTTGCCGGGTCCTCTTCTGTGTACATGGGTTTGGTTCCATCGAAGATGAAGTCGGTGCTTACATGCACCAAGTGAAAGCCCAATTCGCTGGAAAGTTTAGCCAAATGGGCCACCGCTTCGACATTCAAAGTCCAGCAAAGCTCGCGCTGGGTCTCGCAGTCGTCGACCTGCGTCATGGCCGCCGTATGAATCACCGCATCGGGTCGAAAGGATTCCAAGACCGAGCGGGTTTGCTCGAAATCAGCCACGTCCAAGGCCTGGTAAGGCATGGTATCTCCGGCGGGGTGACGATTTTCACCGCGGGCCGTGGCCAACCATTCCACCCCCGATTGAGCGAGAAATAGATCGCTGAGTTTTTGGCCCAATAGACCGTTGGAACCTGTAATCAAAATGCGTTTCATGGGCTGAGCAAAATTGGGCCATTTCGCGGCAACGGCCAAGCCATCAGCGGGCTTTTTCGTACCTTTGTACCATGAAATTGGTGACCTTCGGCAATGCCCAACAATCACAAGTAGGCCTGTTGGTGAACAATCAGGTTTATGATGTTCACGGCTTGAATGCTTCCATTCCCGCTCAAATGAGCGGCATCTTGAACGACTGGGAAAACCAAGAACCCGCCTTGAAGGCCTTGGAAAGTGCCATTATAAGCGGAGAACATGCCGAGGCCGGTCAGGCCTTAGAAGGGGTTTCTTTGCAAGCACCCGTTCCTAAGCCCACTAGTTGCCGCGACGGTTACGCCTTTCGCCAGCACGTTGCGGCCGCTCGCCGCAACCGCAAGGTTGACATGATCGCCGAATTCGATCAGTACCCCATATTCTATTTCACCAACCACAATGCCATCATGGGTCCAGGGCCCATTCCCTGCATGCCCGATCATTTCGAAAAATTGGATTTCGAATTGGAAGCAGCCATCGTGATTGGAAAGCGCGGTCGCAATGTGCCTGCCGCTGAAGCCGACGCCTACATTGCCGGTTACATGATCATGAACGACATGAGCGCCCGTCGCTTGCAAATGGAAGAAATGCTCTTGAACTTGGGTCCTGCCAAAGGAAAGGATTTTTCAACCGTCATCGGCCCTTGGATGGTGACCCCAGATGAGTTGGAGCCCTACCGCTGCGAGCCCAAACCTGGACACGTGGGCAACAGCTTTGATTTGAAAATGAAGTGCTGGGTCAACGGTAAGCAGGTGTCAGAAGGCTCCATGGGCGACATGGACTGGACCTTTGCCGAAATCGTAGAGCGCTGCTCATACGGTGCCGACATTCACCCCGGTGATGTCATCGGTTCGGGCACAGTAGGTACCGGTTGTTTCTTGGAATTGAACGGAACCGGCCTTTTGCACGATCCCAACTACCCCGTACAATGGCTTCAGCCCGGTGATGTAGTCGACATGGAAATCACCGGTCTTGGCTACTTGTCCAACAGCATTGTTCAAGAAGACTCCAACATGTCTATATTGGCTTTGAAAAAGAACCTCTGATATGCCTTTCGAACGCAACCACGAGATTGACTATTTCCTCAAAGGCGAGGAAATGCAAATGGTCGAGATTGAGCTTGACCCCCAAGAGACCGTCATTGCCGAAAGCGGCAGCTTCATGTACATGGACGGTGGCATCGACATGCAAACCATTTTTGGAGATGGCAGCAACGCCAACCAAGGTTTTCTGGGCAAGTTGATGGGGGCTGGAAAGCGCCTTTTGGTGGGTGAAAGTTTGTTCATGACTGCCTTCACCAACCAAGGGGTAGGCAAACAGCGCGTGGCCTTTGCCGCACCGTATGCGGGTAAAATCATTCCCCTGAACTTGGAAAAATTAGGCGGTAAAATCATCTGCCAAAAAGATGCCTTCTTGTGCGCCGCCAAAGGCGTTAGCGTAGGCATCGAATTCCAACGCCGTTTGGGTACCGGCCTGTTTGGGGGAGAAGGTTTCATCATGGAAAAGCTCGAGGGCGACGGCATGGCCTTTGTTCACGCCGGCGGTTACGTACACGAACGCACCTTGGCTCCCGGCGAGGCCCTGCGCATCGATACCGGTTGCATTGTCGGCTTCACGGGTGGAGTCGATTACGATATCCAATTCGTCAAGGGCATCAAAAACGCCGTTTTCGGCGGTGAAGGCTTGTTCTTTGCCGTATTGCGCGGTCCTGGAACCGTATGGTTGCAAAGTCTCCCCGTTAGCCGTTTGGCTAGCCGCATTTTGAGTTATGCGCCTCAGACGGGAGGGCGTCGCGAAGAGGGTGGCCTCCTCGGCGGATTAGGCAATCTCCTGGACGGAGACGGATACTAAATCCAACGCACAAACTTCACGGCAAAGCTGCGATTCTTGCTCTGTAAGTAGGGATCATAGTTCTGCGAGTACACGACAAAGAAATCGCTCATCGGGCGGTATCGGTACTGCAAACGCAGGTTTAGGTTCACATTCTCAGCCTGGGTGTTGTATTGCACATAGGCCGTTGAATACAGAATGGTACTGAAGCTGTATTCGGTTTTAAATCCAATCAAATTCAATTGTTGACGACCGCTGTCGCGCATATCCAGGTCGATGTTTCTGTAGCTCAGCTGTGCATTCCAACGCGGTTGGATACGGTATCCTGCTTCCATGGAAAAATCCCTTTTATTTCCGACAAAATAGCCACCGCGGTTGTAATCAAACAACCAATTAAACGGCTTACGCGAATTGCTCTCTACCGAGATACTTTGGTTCCACCATTGGTATTGGCCAAAGAAGTATCCGCCGTTTGGTAAGTCAACAGGTTGAAAGGGTAGGAATAAATTATACGCTTCCTGCTCCATGCCCAACTCA
>JAURGZ010000072.1 GCA_030833525.1 Bacteroidota bacterium
GATGAAGCGCAGTTCAACCTCCCAAATGCCAAACAGAAACACCCGATAGCGAGGAGCAAAAAGGCCGGCTGCCAGAATGACGGCTGAAACCCCGCCCGAAGCGCCGAGCATAGAAGGTACCACCACCGCATCTTCTTCGATGGCCAGCAGGTAGACTCCTTGGTAGGCCAAGGCGCCGGCTACGGCTCCGGCAAAAAAGAGCACGAAAATGGGCTTCTTGCCCACCAAATCCTCAAGCAGTATGCCAATGAAATAGAGCCAAATAACATTGTTCAACAGGTGAAAAAACCCCGCATGCAAAAAGGCATAACTCAGGTATGACCAGGGTTTGAATAGGGCCTCGGGCCATGACGGCGTAAAGGTCAACCATCGCTCAACAGACTCGGGCAAGAACAACTGAACCACAAAGCCAATGACCAACGCAGCCACCAATTGTACCAAAGCGGTTTTGTCGGGGCCAAAGAAGCGCGGGGAATTGTAGTTCAAACGGTTCATCAAAACAGTCGCTGCCCCTTTCTTTTCCAAATCCAAACGGCAATAAACCCGGTCAGGGCGCCACCTACGTGGGCAAAATGGGCAATGCCGGTACCTGTGCCTCCAATGCCAAAGACCAAGTCCAACACAATCATTCCAGGTACCAAGTACTTGGCCTTGATCGGGTAAGGAATGAACAGAAAAATCATGGATTCATTGGGGTAATACATGGCAAAGGCCGTCATGACCCCGTACAAAGCGCCTGAAGCACCCAGCATAGGACCATAAGGCTGAAAATCAACCCCAGCAGCCTTGTTGGGAAACAAGGTTCCATAGGCCGACTGCAGTTCAGCACCCATGATGCCCAAATGCAAAAGGGCCGCACCCAAACCTGCCAAGAAGAAGAGCGTCAAAAAACGCTGCGTACCCATGCGGTATTCCACAATTCCCCCAAAAGAAAACAGGGCAATCATGTTGAACAAAAAATGCCCAATGCCCCCGTGACAGAATATGTGGGTGATCAGCTGCCAAGGTTGAAAATTTGGGCTATCGGGGTAATACAAATAGAACTGAAACACATCAAAGCCCACGTTGGGCAAAGACAATTGAGCCATGCCCATCAAGGCGATGAGAATGAGCAAGTTTTTAAGACCCGGAGGCAGTTGAACCATCATGTGTTTCGTGTTTTCTTGAATAAATCAGTGACCAAATCGGCTCCCAAGCGTACAAAAATAGGACGCCCATCCATGCCGTATTGGAATTGCTCCAAAACTATCAATCGCTGTACCAAATGCAGCCGTTCAGCATCTTGGGTTTCAGGAGCCGCCATTCTGGCTGCAGAACGCGCCATGGCCAGGGCCAAACTATGGGCTTGCGACAGTTTGACATCGCCTTGGGTGTGCTGGCAATCTTCCAACACTTTTTCCAAAGTGGCTTGTTCGTCGCATCCTGTTAACAAGGCGGGAACCCCATTCACCAATAGGGTCTGGCCGCCAAAATGGCTGAGGTCAAAGCCCATTTTTTGCAAATCTTCCATCAGGTCCAACAGCTGCGCCATTTGGCTGGCCGAAAATTCCAAGGTTCGGGGAAACAGCAGTTGTTGGGTGGGCGAAGACCCCTGATCCAAATACTGCAGGTATTGGTGAAACAATACGTGTTGCTGTGCCAGCCTGCGGTCCAGCACCCAAACCTCAGCCGCCACTTGAAGCACCCAATGGCGCTCATTCCATGGCTTGACCCAGGCCACTTCAGGCTGTTCAGAGGCAAAAAGCGGTTGAACGGGTACCGTTTCATGAGTGGCTGCTTGGCTCCAACTGGGACTTTCGGTATCGGTCGGTCCCAAGATTTTTTGCCAATCTTGGTGGCGGGGACGCTCGTAATTCGAACTGGGAAATGGGTTGTAACGGCCGGCTGAGGGCGCCTCTGATTTTCCCAATTTTCCCCAATCGGGATTGGAACTGGGTATGGGGGCTCGAGCCGATAGAAAATCGGTCCATCCGGCCGTATCGCTGCTTGAAGCGGCTGGTGATTGCACCGCGAAAAGGCCCAAGGCTCTGCGAACGGCTGCTTTGATCAGATTGTAGATGTGCTTTTCATCTTCAAACTTGATTTCGGTCTTCGTGGGGTGCACGTTGACGTCAATCTTCGCCGGGTCAACTTGCAAATACAAGCAATAAGCGGGAAACGATTCAGCCGGGAGCATGGATTCATAGGCCGACATCAAAGCATGGTGCAAATAGGCACTTTTGAAATAGCGGCCGTTTACAAACCAATACTGATCGCCACGGGTTTTCTTGGCCAACTCAGGCCGGGTTACAAAACCCTTTATCTCTACAATTTCGGTGTCTTCTGAAACGCTCAACAACGTCTCGGGCTTGCTCTTCCCCAACACGGTTAAAAATCGCTTCTCTTCAGATTCTGCCGGGTAATCGTGAAGCAATTGATCGTTGTTGTATAGCTGAAAATGAACTTGGGGTTGGCTCAAGGCTTGGCGCTGAAATTCCTCTGCTATGTGCTTGAATTCAACCGCAGGGCTCTTTAAAAAATTGCGGCGAGCTGGAATATTGAAAAACAAATTTTTAACCGCAATGGAAGTCCCCACCGGGGCCGAATCAGCGGTTTCTTCTACAATTTGAGAACCTTCGATGCGCACCTTGCAAGCGGCTGAATCTTCGGGGCGACGTGTTTTCATCTCCACCTGGGCCACAGAAGCGATGGAAGCCAATGCCTCGCCTCTGAACCCGAAGCTGTTCAACTGAAACAAGTCTTCGGCTTTTCGAATTTTAGAGGTAGCATGGCGCTCCCAACACAGTCGAGCGTCTGTTTCGCTCATTCCCTTTCCATTATCGATGACTTGAACCAAGGTAGAACCGGCGTCGCGCACCAGCAATTTGATTCGATCGGCACCCGCATCTAGGGCGTTTTCCAACAGCTCTTTGACCACAGATGCTGGCCGTTGCACCACTTCGCCAGCGGCGATTTGGTTGGCCACCGAATCGGGCAAAAGCTTGATAACGGAACTCATAGCAAAGGGGTGCGGCAGAAGAACCCCAAAGTTAGGCGCTTGGATTTACATAGACCAACGCCCACCAAGCCCCAATCGAACCTCGGTATTGTTCCACCAAGCCCAGGCTTTCGGCCTTTTGAGCGATGAGCGGCAAATCAGGCTCGTTCAATCCAGACAGATAAAGCAGACCTTCGGGCTTCAAAACACGCTGATAGGCCGGCATATCGGCCAACAAAACCTCGCGGTGAATGTTGGCCAAAACCTGGTCGTAATAAGCGGGCGCTATGTCTTTCAACTGCTCGGCCGTTCCGTGCAGCATTTGGGTGCGTTGGCATTGATTCAATTGCACATTGTCGCGGGCATTGTCAACCACCCAATCGTCAATCTCAATGCCCAACACCTCAGAGGCGCCGAGCTTCTCAGCGACGATGGCCAAGATCCCCGTACCGCTCCCCATGTCCAAGACTTTGGCTCCTTGCAGCGTATCACGTCGCTCGAGCAAGGCCGCACACAAGAGCTGGGTCGTGCCGTGGTGGCCGGTTCCAAAGCTCATGCGTGGCTCAATCACAATTTCCATGCTCCCTTCAGGGGCCGGCGCGTGAAAGGGTGCCCGAATGTGCAAACTGCCCACCGAAAGCGGTTGGAAATAGTTCTTTTCCCAGAGTTCGTTCCAATTTTCTTTGTCGCGGGTGGTCCAAGACCATTCACTTGCAAAATCTGCCGCTACTTCCTCAGCCATTTTTTGCAATTCCTGCGAAAAATCAGCGCTAGGGCCGAATGCAATCAGGGTGCCGTCGTTTTGGCTTTCGAAGCAATCAAAGGGTAGTTCTTCCAACAGGGCCGGAATGAAATCATGCCCCTCTTCGCTCAGGGGTTTGAGGTGAAAACACAGGTATTCGGCGGCCATCTTAGGGGCGGGTTGCCAATTGAAGGTTGCACTCGTGAAACTGCGCGTTGTAGCCCACATTAAACGGAAGCGAAGCCGGATGCTGATCGGCATAAGCCTGCTTCAAATCTTCTTGCAAATTGTTGGAAAACAGCGGTATAGTGCGGTGGTATTCTCCCAGCAATCGAACCGCAAAACCCTCTTCTTTGAGGACTGAATAAGGTATGCCCGAATCGTCTTGCAAGATGCGCTTGCTTTGATCCAAACACAGGTCGCGGATGGTAGAAAAGTAGTCTTCATGCAAGAGGTAGGAAGCGGCTTTGAAAAAGGAAACCACCGGTCCACGAGACTTCAAATAGCTCTGCACCCATTGACCTTTTGGGGTTTGCAAGCCTCCGTTGCTGATGTCTTGAGACAGGTAAATCCACTCGCGAATGGGATCGTTGACCCCAAACTGTGAGTAGCCCACCCGAACTCCCATGCTTTCGGGGCCTAATTCGCCCTCGAAATTCAAACCTTTATCAGCGCTCACACCTTTGATGTAATGAATTTCATAACCCATGCGACCCATGTAGTACAAAGCCGTATGCAGGGTGCCGTTGAGCAAGGTAGTCTGAAAATCGTTGGCCATGCTTTTGGTGCGGAAAAAGCCAAGCTGATGGGGGAAAAACAGCGATTTTTCAAGCCCCTTGAGGTAGGCCGTAAGGGTATCGGTTTTGTAGCGGGTAAGGTCAAACAGGGTGCCCGGTGTTTCTAGACCCAACATGATGATGGTATCCTGCCGGGGATTGAACAAATGACCGTAGTAAAAGTCACCCCCCGCAAAGGGGTAGAGCAGGGTTTTGGGTTCTTGATTCTGGCTGTACGGCTGTTCTTGAACCCAGGTTCCGATGGCTTTCCCCACTCGGGACTGCAAGCGATCCCATTTTTCATCGCTGTAGGTTTCCAATACAGCATATTGGTCGTTGAGCTTAGCGCTAAAGTCAGCGGGTGCCGAAGCAAGCAGCTGAGAGTCCAGATCCATGCAAGAAATGAAACGCGCAAAACCCGTCAAAGCTCGGTCGGCTTTGGGGCCATAATTGGGCTCAACGGCCGTTTGATCGCTTTTCGCCGAAGCCGCTGTTTCGGTCTCTTTTTTCGATTCTCCCGCACAGGCAGACAACCATAAGGCCAAGCCTACAAATCCAATTCGCATACAGGAACAAAGTACGCAAAAAAGCCGCGTTCAAAACAGCGAAGCTTGACTGGCTTCGCTAAACGGCGCTTGACACTCGACGCGGTTGCGCCCCGAGCCAGGTTTGCTCACAAAGGGAGCCACCCGGTGAGCCTTCAAATAGTCGTTTCGGCATGGGAGGCAAAGCCGGCGCCTTTCTTCAGCACTGCCTTGCATCCATTCAGCAGCCCGCTGGGGACCTTCTAACAAAACCGGCATGCGCCGTTTGACATTGTGAATCTCAGCCATCAAAGCATTGGCCTGGGTGGTTAAAATGGAATAGGTCTGCATCTCTTCTCCCGATTCGGGATTCACCCAGGAACTGCAAAGCCCAGCGGCAAGCAACAGCCCCTCTTGAGCCTGAATGAAATGAGGCAACTTGCGCGTTCCTTCTTGCTTCCACTCAAAAAAACCCTTCATGGGCACCAGGCAAGGTTGATGCTGCCAAGATTGACGAAACAGGGGTTTTTCATGAGCCGTTTCGCTGCGGGCATTCAAGCCCATGACGGCCAATTCTCTGGCTTTTTCAGCTGACGCGGCCCAAGACGGCACCAAGCCCCATGTGGCCGATTCCCAGCGAAATTGAGAACCCTGGGCCCGCACAATGGGCATGTACGGATGCTCAAATCCTGAAAGAAAAAACCCGGGGTTGGGAATGTTCGCCTCTCCCTGAATGGGACCCAATTGGTTCAAGTCCAGCTGCGTTTGCAGTTGTTCCTTGGAAAAATTCACGGCGTAGGAAAAGCACACAAATCAAATGTACTACCTTAGCCCTAGGCATGAAAATCGCATTGATACAGGAACGCAAAAACCCACCCGACAACCGAGTGGCTCTCACCCCGGTGCAATGCGTTTCGCTGATGAATCGATACCCCGAAGTCGAGGTATGGGTCGAATCAAGCCCCCACCGTTGCTTCAGCGATCAAGATTACCGTGATGCGGGCATTTCGGTGATGGATTCTGTGGCAGAGGCCGACGTCTTGCTGGGAATCAAAGAGGTGCCCATCGACAGCCTGCTGCCCAACAAAACCTACCTTTTTTTCTCGCATACCATCAAAAAACAGCCCTACAACCGAGCTCTTTTTCAGCAATTGGTGAAGCAGCACATTCGCATGATTGACTACGAAGTCATCAAGTGGCCCAATGGACAACGAGTGCTGGGATTTGGGCGCTATGCGGGCATTGTAGGCGCCTACAACGGCCTGCTCACCTACGGAAAAAAAATGCAGATGTTTGAATTGAAGCCCGCTTACCAATGCAGCGACTATACCGACATTTTGAGTAGGGCCGCCGCCGTCAAACTCCCTCCCATCAAAATGGTCTTAACCGGCGGCGGCCGCGTCGCCCAAGGGGCCCTAGACTTTCTGCGCAATTTGCGCATTCGGGAAGTCACGCCTACTCAGTTCCTGAACCGCCAGTACAACGAGGCCGTTTTCGTGCACCTCAACAGCCCCGATTTGTATCAA
>JAURGZ010000062.1 GCA_030833525.1 Bacteroidota bacterium
CGCAGGGTGTATTGAACCGAAACAAAACCTTGGTGTTTGGCTTTGGAATTTTCGGCTGCCAACTTCGCTGCATGAGCCATCACCTCTGAACTGAATGGCAAACCCGTTCGCCGAATCAAAACGTGAGAACCGGTTACTCCCTTGGCATGAAACCACAGGTCTTGTTTTGCGGCGGCTCGCAACAGTTCATCGTTTGACTTCGCACTTTTCCCCATCCAGATTTGATAATCACCCCAGTGAATGACTTTAAAGGGACGCGAGGCCTCATTCACTGCGTTGGTCTTATAAACGACCGGGGCTTTTTCCTTGCGAAAATCCTTGAAACTCGAAGCCTGAAGTACCCGTTCTAATTGCTGTTTACAGGTTTCGCATTCGAGCGACATGCGCTGCAGTTGATTTCTGCGCTCTTCGATCTCCATGGGCTCGTTTTTGGCCTTGCGATAGTAACGTTGGGCATTTTCAGCCGCTGCAAGTTTGGGATCAAGTTTGATTCGCAGGTATTCACCGGTGTAAAAATCAGGCAAGCGAACACTGCTCACACCTGTATGAATGTGATGCGCATGACTGAGAATCAAATCTCCCAATTCCTTGTATGATCGCCGTGTTTCCAGTTCAGACAGACGGATTCGATTTTTCTCCAACCCTGCATTCAATTGGCGAATGCGCTGCTCCAAATGAGCCAATCTTCGGGCTTTTTCCTCTTGAAAAGAGAGGGTGCGAGCCCATTCTTGGGTTTGCTCAGGCAAGGTCCAACGGGTCCAATCTCCCCAAATCAATTCCAATGCTATTTGAGCATCGGGTATGGGTGATAGAACCGCATCAGAAAGACCCAGCAACCATGCCAAAACGGATTGCTCATCACGAGATTCCAAGGCATTCCAAGGCACCTGATTCCATGCTGATTGGGGCCAGTGGCGTTGACGCAAATGGGTCTCCCAAGAAAAGCCAACTAGGTTCATTTGATTCGGCCATAGGCCGGGTAAAGGCGACTTAAAATCCCAATCTCCTTTTTGCGATAAACGAAATATGGATATGACTTCATTGTTTGCAATGGCCAATACATTCGATTGGCGACCAAACCCTTTGATCCCCAGTACCGAACCATCGGACAAACTGATCTCTATCCAACGATCGAAAGACTGGCACCGAACTCCAAGCACCGATTGCCCATGTTTGGACTTAAACTGCACTTGATTGTGTCGCTTCTGCGCATTGCGACTGGGCAATTCATCGAGCCATTGCAACCACAATTCTTGGTGCACAAAGCGGCACCACAATACACCGGTTGAGAACTCAAGATACAGGTTGTCTTTATCGAAACTAATCGCGTAATCAAAACGCGCCGCTTCCAACAACCGCGATAAGCGATTGCTCCAAATCTGGTAATACCAAAAGTGGGCAAGCATGCTTCAAAGGTACTACTCATTGGGCCGCAACAAGGTAACCGAACCCGCATAGGCTCTAGGAGCTTGCCGGCGCCCTCGATACTTGATGTAAACTGCGTACACACCTTCAGGACAAGGCTTGCCTGAATATGTTCCATCCCATTTTTCCGATGCATTTTGGGATTCAAAAACCCGCTGACCCCAGCGGTTGTAAATTTGAATATCTACTTCGGTAGACCCATACACATGAAATTCGAGTTGGTCATTGTGGCCGTCTTCGTTGGGCGAAAAAGCAGTAGGGACATACAAGATGACAGTGTCCTTGTAGCACAAATAGGCTTCAGCCGTATCGGTACAACCTCCATCATTGGCCACTGCCAGCAACACCTTGTACCGGGTAGAATCGCCTAAATAGGCGTGAATCTCATTGGAACCGGCTGCGAAAGCCTTAGAAGTGCCGTCTCCCCAGAACCAGGTACCGGTGGTCGCACCGACGCTATTATTGAAAAATTGTACTTGATTCAGCAGGGGAGACAGACAGGATTGACCCGAGCCCAATTGCATGAAAAATCCAGCTTGAATGGCCGCAAATCCCGGAATTTCAACCGTTGTATCGCCATAGCACAGGGTTTTCAAATCAACTGCATTCACCCGGTATTTGCCACCAACGGGCGCCCACAAGGTATCGCTTAGCGATTGGGTGTAATCCCAACGCAGCGAAACGGGGTTGCCTGATCGCAAACTCAAGGTTACAAATCCCTTCAAACCATAGCATTGAGGATCCGAACTTGAAGCTTGAAACCACAGCCGTGGATGCACCACCACAGGCACTTGGGTCAGGGCGGGATCGCTGCATCCATCGCTGGCCGTAGCGGTGTAAACAGTGGTTTGCGTGGGTGTTACATAGGTAGCCAAGCCGCTTTGATTGTGTGACCAATTGACCTGATGCGGCTGAACACCCCCAATGGAGCTCGCTCTTAGCAGTCGAGTTTCCCCGTAGCAAACAGAATCCAAAACAGGCACTACCATTGCTTTTAGGGTATCCAAAACCCGAATTTCAATGCTATCTAGCACTCTGCAGGCTCCCATTTGCATATCCAACTGAAGGGTATGAGTCCCTGTCCCTGCCTTTCGAGGTCGAAAACCCAGCCCACCATTGACAGTCTCGGCTCCAGGTCCAGTCCAGGACCAAGCAGGGGCGAGGGGGGAGCAACCCAGTTGAAATCCTGAATCCTTTAAGCAGTATGGGCTATTGAATTTAAAGTTTAAACTAGGCAGTGTATCTACTTGTATTTGAATTTCATTTGCACAACCCTTTGAACTTCGATAATTCACCACAAATACCCCTTGCTGCTTTCCTTTTTGAGCCAAGGCGGTCGCCGCATTGAAACGCCAGGGATTGGCATATACACCAGCACCGGTGTAAGTACCATTCGAATCAGCTGACCACAAGGGGAGTGCCAGCGCATTTTGACACAATGCCGTATCGTTCATAACCGCGGGCTTGGGCCTAACCACCAGAATCGCTTCATCGTAGCAACCCTTGGCAGTGTAACGAATCTGATGCGTACCGACTCCAGCCGCCTGTGCGGAAAACGAATCTTGGCTAATCCCAGCGCCCGACCACTGCCCGCCGCCTACAGAAGTGGACCAACCCATGGCTGCCAAGGGGCGAATTCCATCTTCGGGACAAACCCACAAAGTATCTGGTCCGAGAATGCGTGTAGCGATGATGTGAACCCATTTCCCGTCGCTGCATTGAGGCGTTTTCAATACGAGCCATTCCTTCGCATCGGCCCCTTTGGTCCAAGAGGGATCATAATCATCTGAATTCCCCGACAATATCCCTTTGCCCTGCCATTCGTATTGATTTGTAGGGCGAAATGCGCTCAATTTTTGGATGCCTGCACTGGGGCAAAAGGTGTCGTTCTTTCCAGCTTTGCACGGCAAGACGGTCAATTTTGTGGTATCCCGGCATCCGCCTCGACCGATGTAAATGATGTTGTAATTCCCTGGGCCCTTCATAGACGAAGGATCGTACCAACCGTAGTAATAGCTCAACAGACCTTGAAACCAAGACGGATACAACCCTTTGGGAGCAAAGGTGAGGGTGTCGCGGGATCGAGATTCACAGGTGGTATCAAATTCAGGCACTTGAATCTGGTCCACGATGACCTTTTTATCGGCCTTGCAACCTTTCCATTCGTAGCTCAGGGTGTACACTCCCATAGTATCGGCCATGAATTTGCCATCGGGTGTCACTTTAGGACCCGACCAAACCCCACCAGCAGGAGAGTACCAGTACAAAGTCTGTTGGTTTTTACTGGGGCAAAAGAAATTCTCCAAATTGCTGATGGTCAAAACCGTAACCACAACCGTATCGGCACAGCCACCCACCTGATACCATACGGGACGCACTCCATAATTGCCATAAGGTTTGAACTCCCCGGTTGCACCGTTCACGATGCCGCGACCGTACCAAGTACCGCCAGCCGGTGAAGCTTGTAAAGTAAAATTGGAACCGTAATAACAAACGGTCGTATCGGATTGAGCCTTGGGAGGAGCCAACACCACCACATCCAAGGTATCGTATCCCGGTATAGCAGAACCATCGCTCACCCGAACGATGTAGCGGGCATTGGCCTTGGGGCATACCGTATGGGGCCCAGCGCCACTCAAACCACCACTCAACCACGTGTATTGGTATTTGGAAGCTTGGCCGCCCATAGCGCTTACGCTGAGCTTGGCACATTCGCCTTGGCAAAGTGTATCGCTTGTTATGCTGAGAACCACTTTGATGGGGCAATTGGTCACCGAGAAGGTTTGAGTGGAACTCAATCGGTAAATGGAGTCACAAAAATCCCGGTACCCATGAGTATGAGTCACCGTGTAAGAACCGTTGATATCAAAAGGCGCACTGCTAATGAGTTTAAATTGAGTAGCCCTACCGTTCTTGCAATCCAGCGCTATCACCTTGGATAGGGACATGGATTTCGTGCCGCTAACCACTGTATTCGCTGCATTCATTGAATCGCAAGGAATGGGTTTGTCCAACTTGAATTCAAACACCGAATCTTGGCAACTCAGGGCTTTGACCAATGACATTTTGACGGCTTTTGGGGCGATGATTTTGGTCGAAACCGCAGCCTCCCAACCGGTGCAGGCTATGCTTTTGTCGCTGCGAAAGTGCAAGGTTATGAAGCTATCGCTGCTGGTAACCACACCCGGCGATGTATTTCCCGAATAGGCGCCTATCAAGGTAGAGTTGGTGTCTTTGCCATCAAAAATGCGCAGCACATCTTCGTCTTTTTCGGTGCAAAACGATGAAAAATTCAGGGTAATACTGGCTGCACCCGGTACAGAAAGAACCAGTGTGCTGTTTTCATTGTGTCCATAATAACCTTTGATGACGGTATTGGCATCGCTATCGGTAATGGTGGCTTTGCAGACCCGATGATGGGCATTGGCTTGCAAATAAACCGTTTGGGCCGCCGTTTTCCCAGCAGTCAGAGCCAATACCAGGGCCCAGAAGTAGCTAAAGGCCCTTACACTCACTTCTCAATCACTAAGGAAGGCGTTTGAATCTGGTTGGACCAATGTCCACTGCGGTCTTTGACCCGAATTTGAAACTGCGTTTGCTCTTGTGCACCTGCTCCAATGAGAAATAGGTTCTTGAGCTTGACTTGCCAAGTTCCTGAAATTCGAGTAGGCTTGGCACTCAGTGGCAACATAGGGGGGATGTAATAAAAATCGGGCTTACTCAATCGGGAATCCCATACTTCCAAACTCAACGAATCAGCTGACATAAAGCCCAAATCCCCATCGCCATCTTCGTATTCAATGCGAATAGCCAAAGTATCTTGAAACTGCTTGAGGCGATCAGAGGAAAGACCTTGGAAGCTGATTTTAGGAACTGGATCACCCACAAAGAATTGCTCTTCTGAACAAGAAATAAAAAACAATAATGATATGAAATACAAATACTTATTCACATTCACTTAAATCTTATGGCAAAGTATTTTTTCATGAAAAACATGCTATTGGCATTGGGAATGCTGTAATTTTCGTTGCTCGCATCGCTGAGGGTAATTCGAAACCACAATACATCATCGGCAATCTGAGACGAAGCATTGAACACATAATGCCAATCGTAGGTTACCACAGCGCCAAAAAGACCTTTCATTTGCAAGGGAGTGCCCGCCACCAAGGGGTGTTCATTTTGGCTATCGTACGAATTGGGGTCAGTGGACCAATTGATGGTCCCATTTTTCAATTGACTGGCTGGCCCGTTGTCGTCAGCAAGCGCAAACCACAAATCCAAACTGGGAGCGCCCGCGCTAGCGTTCAGCGCTTCGTAAACGCCGTTTCGAGGCAGTAAGTTCGCCCCTTGAAACACTTGAACACCCAATATGGTAGGAGGGAAGTCTACCGGGTCAGGCTTTTGCCCGCTCATGGACACACAACCCTGTTCGATCCAGCGGCGCAAATCGGCCAGCAGACTGTCTTTTTGAATGGGGTACTTGGAATCGGGCTCCAGCGCCAGCGGCATAATGCCGCTGTTGCCTCCCAAATCAGTAGTGAGCCGATACATCAACATAGAAGCCGATGCGCTTCCCGGAACCACTCGGGCTTGAAAGGTTCCCCCTGGGTCGTTTTTAATTACGGGTTGACCTACCAGGCTGCGGTAGGTGCTCTCAACGGTTCGAAAATCGGGCTCGAAATTGCCATCGTGGCAACCGCTGTTGGCGCAGGTGGGCTCAAACAGGCGACTGTGCAGCGCCTGAATGCTGGACCCGCTCATGAAGGTATCGTTGAAGACCACTGCGCTATCTTTCAACTTATCATAGGGATTGGGAATGGGCTTGGGCTCTGGTTCGCAACCGAGCAACAAGCATGCACCCAGGGGCCAAATCACTGCAATTAGCCTCATACTCGTTGGAACATGCTCTTGGCCAGCGGATCGATGTAACCACTCGCCATAACTTCATCGTAAATACCAAATATATCAGCAATGGTAGGGACAATATCAGTCAAACGCCCAATGGGATTGGACTCACCACCCACCGACATTTGAGGCACATTCGAACCCACCATCAGGCTCCAAACCCTCATGGCATTGGCGTCTGAGTGATCGAAAGCGTACCAATCGTTTTGATCCAAAATGGGATTGGGCTTCAGGTTTCGACCGCATTCAGGAGCGATGATGAAAATGGTATTATCCTTGATATCGGGAATGTTGTTTTGGATATACTGCCAAAGCCAACCGGCCGCATGATCAGCGCGGTGCAAGGCTGATAAATACGAGGTGAAATTCGAGTGACAACTGTCGACTCCTCCAATGTTCACAGCCAGCATGCGAGGCTTAAACTCTCGCATGATTTCGGCCGCATAGGCAATGTTGTAACCGTCGCCAGGCACACCGGATTCATGCAAAACTGGAGGCATTGGAATTTGACCGGCCGATTGCTTGGCAAATACGTTTCGAATGAACTCCTTGATCCGGGTACGCTCTTCTTCGGTATTGCGAACGGTATTGAACTGCTCTTGACCCAATGAAAAACTCTGATCCAGGAATCGCTTGATGTCATACATCGGGGCCAATTCTTGCTGGTTATAACTTTTGCCGTTGGCCAGTATTTCTCGGCCATAGGAACCGAAGGTAATGGGAGGGGCAAACATATTGGCTCCATATGCCAAACCGTAATCGGCGTTATCGCTGGAATTGAGCAAGGGCATGCTGTTGCCAATACCATTGGCAACCATCCAGCATTCTGAGGCTTTGAATCCAGCATGACGGCGCAAATACTCAAAAATTGTGGGATAACGCGGCCTGGTCTTCAATCCTTGCGCTGTACCTGAATTACCGGTAAGCAAAGTATTGAGACCTACGTAATGACCCACGCTTTGGGCCTGAACCTCCCGAAACAACATGCCGCTGCTTTCGATGGTTTTGCTCAAAAGACGGGGAATGGGCTCACTTCCAGGAGGCAATCCAGGCAAAGAAGTACCGTATACAATCTTGCGGTCAGGGGCAGCGCCGTTGAACAAATTGGGCATGATATTACCCGCGGCACCGGCCACCCCTTGGCTGTCTTCCAGATAACGCTGCAGCACACTTTCTTGTTGCCGAACCCCTCCAGCAAACATCAAGAGAACGACGTGCTCTGCCTTGGCATTCCCACCTCTGGCGAAAGCCGTTCCTGTTTTCAAAATGGTAGGAGCCACTATACCTGCACCTGCTAGAGCAGCACTCTTGGTGATAAAATCTCTTCTTCTCATGAACGTCAATAGTATTGGTATTCGTCACTAGCGGCAAAGCCGGTGTAAATCATTTCGACTGAAAGCTGATCGTTTCGGTTGATGTACTGGATCATCCAGGTTTTTTCACCCTCGCTGGGATAGCGCAAGAAAAATCGCTTATATGAATCAACAACAAAGGCCTCCACGTCAGCTCTCATGGCCGAATTCGTTGGAATGTTCAGGCCCTGGGTGTTGAAATAATTGCTCAATACCATCTCATTGGCCACATTTCGATCTCCAATCGAATAAATGACGGCCTGGGTTTTATAGAGCTGACTCGGAGAAATGGGAGTTTGGTACAAATTGGTATACAAAACCGAAATGTATACGGCCTCGTTCTTGTTCTTGGTTTTGAGAGCCTTGTCTTCGTATAAGCCCTTTTCTTCAACCCCAAAAGTCACGTGGGTCTCACGCTTGCAGCTACCGAGAGCCAGAAGAAAACAGAAGGAGAGGACCCTGGTTTTAAAACTGAGCATATTCATCGGTGGTAGCAATGCTGCGCTGCACATCTTCTATGTGCTGATTCGCCAAATAAGACTGCAAGTGTTGATTGACCTCATGGGTCAAGGGTTCTCTTTGGACCAACAGGTAGAACGCCCAGCGTATTTGGGCCTCAAAAAAACCATCTGTTTCGGTCAATGCTTGTGCGTATTCGTTCTTGTTAGCCGCCCAAACGCCAAAGATTTCCTGAGGCTCGTTTTTTTCAATGATTTGATAGGCCCTTGTAAATTCATCTTGCGTCGGATTTCGCCTCAACACATCGTCAAAAGAGGCGATGACGTAGTTGAATGAATTCATGTTGATTCCGTCGTAAATGGGATTGTTGATCATGCAAGCGACCATTTGGGAATATCCAATTTCA
>JAURGZ010000019.1 GCA_030833525.1 Bacteroidota bacterium
ATCATTGCTCTGTTCGGCAAAGGTCGGCCTGGGCAAAGGCGCCGAATAATTAGCTCCCGCCGAGCAAAATTCCGAATTGAAGCAGGTTTGAGCTCGGTTCCGTAATTGGAGGATTGGAGGCTTGTTTGCTCTTGAATAAGTTGCTCATGTGGTAGCGGGCGTAAAGGCCAAAGCCATCGAATTGCAACTGCGCAAAAGGAGAAACAGCCCAATCGTTGAGGCAGAAATTACCCACCGTTTTGGAACGGCTTCCGTCTTTCATTTTGATTTCGGTGTTGGTTCTCAAATTGTAGTAGCCGTATACACCAGTGATGAACTGTACCTCGGGGTCATTGGGTCGATCCTGAAAGCCAATGGCTATTGGGGTGCTAACCCAGTGTGAGTTGAGCTGACTGCGCTTAATCAATTCGGGTTGACTCGAGGCGATTTCGGCTTGAAAAGTGTTGCTTTGGTCGCTGACTGTCAGGCTGCGATCTTCGAATTCAAAAGCTTGAAAACTGTAGCCTAGGCCGGTATACAATCGAAGCTTGCCTCGAATCAAATTCAATCCGTGCATCATGTCGAAGTTCAAATTCGTGCTAATGGGTTTTAGTTCAGGCATGAGGCCGGGTACGGGATAGGGCAAAAGGGTAGGGCTGTAGGCATTGGTTACGATTCCCGTTCCCAGGCTTAAAAACGTGGCCGAACTGGGCCCGTATTTTTTGCGCTTGGCCTTGGACTTAGAGTCAGGCGTGAACGCCTGCTCGGTCTGGAATTCCATTTCGATTTCACCCGGGTTGGGCATGATCTCCAACTCTTGGTTTTCGGCTGCTTCTCTTTGAATGACGGTCGTGGTTTTGCCTTCCAGCAGTGTGTTGTTCACGGTGAGTTGGGTGCCATTTCGGGTGGTGATTTCCGTGAATTCTTGGGTTTCTCCCGTTTCTGGATCTACCCGCCGTGTGATTTGCTTGCGCACAATGTCGCTTTCTTGAATGCCTTCCTGCTCCAATATCATCTCCAAATCCACGGGGTTGTCTTGGGGTCTGATGCGCAATTCGGGTTTCTTCAACTCATGCTCTTCCTGAACTTCTACCCGAATGAGGGTGGAATCGCCTTGTTGAATGCGCTGAACATCGATGTCCAAGGGCAAGGAATGCGGCGGGATTTGTGGCAGGGGTGGAATGTCGGTATTCGCGATTTTTCGGTTTACGCTGTCGGCCCAGGCCTTCACAGCTTTTCCATAGTCGATCCAGATTTGTTCGGTTTCGCTTCGTTTGCTGCTGTCTTGAATGACCACTATGCGCGTGGTTTTGGTTTGTGCAAACAGGGGCATTTGTCCAGCCCAAAGGGCGGCTAGGGCCGCGATGATCCATTTGAGGTTATTCATGGGAGGTGTATAGATTTCGTTGTAAATCAAGCGAGGCACTGTGGAATTGGACCGCAATGCTGGGGAGCTTGCTGTTCTCATGGGGAAGGGTTACCAATCGCAATTGGGGTTTGTCTTCTCCTTTGATCCAGGCCCGCAAATCGTGCTTGGCCATCTGCAAACGGGGTTTGTTTCGCAGGGGATTGAAAACCCAGCTCTTCCATTTTGTCGCAGCCTTTTGCTTCCATTGGGTTAGCCCTTGACGGCGATTGGGCACTGACAAACTATCTTCAGGAATGTCGACTGCGGGTTGCTCAAAGACCAATTCTACCCGAACAGAGTCGACCTGATTTTGGGTTGCATCTGAAAACTGCATGGGGTAGGGGAAGGGGTATCCATAACTGCCATAGCCATCGCTGTAGATGACCCCGCCACAGATGGGCATCCAATGGTTGTAAAAGGGGGAATTCCAAACCATGGGGTATATGCCGCTCAGTTCGAATACGAAGGCTGAATCGGTCACTTTTGCCGTGTCGATTTGGGTAATAGAAGGGGACGACGGTGTGGGGAGGCTGGGAGCTGGTTGGCTGCTGCGATTGACAAACAAAAGGGCCAATGACGCTGCCGCTGCCAAAGACAAGCCATACACCCATGCCAGGCCTTTTCGTTCTGATTTCTTCAATGAATCCAAAAAGGCAGGTCGTTCGATGGGTTCATCGGGAACAAGGGCCATTCGCCATTGGGTCAAGGCAGTTTGCCACTCGGGATCTTGCTGGCACTTCAGTTCCACCCAGTGGGCTTGCTCGGGGCTCAAGCTCCCTTCCAAGTAGTCAAACAGGAGTTCATCTCTTTGTTCGGCGTTCATTTGGAATGGGGCTTGAAAGGTGAAAGCAAATCGCGCAGTTTTTGCCTGCCGCGAAACAAATTGATCTTGACCTGGGCTTCGTTTTGACCGGTGATGGCTCCAATCTCTGCATAGCTGTACCCTTCTAGATCCCGCAAAGTCACGGCTAATCGCTGGGAATGGCTCAGCCTTTTCAGGGCCAAATTTATCAGATTCTTCAAGCCGCTATCTGATTGGGAGGGTTCGACCAAAGGCTCATTTGAAAGAGACAATTCTTGAAATCTGGAGCGTTGACGATGCCAGTCTATGAGGGCATGGCTGGCCACCCGAAAGCACCACGCACGCACATGCTCGATGTTCTCCTTGCGGCTTTGGGTCCATAATTTCGCTAAGGTCACTTGCACGATTTCTTGAGCTTGGTCAGGGTCATTCAGGTTTTTCAATGCAAATCGGTACAGCGCAGGGCCAATGGTCTCCACGACCCGGTTGTACTCAGAAATTTGCATCAACCACCCCTAGACGCAAAAAGCGTGCGAAAGGTTACACCTATCTTTGAAAAATGCTTGAAAACAAAGCAGAATGGTTTTCTGATTGGTTTGATACTCCCTACTATCACGCCTTGTATAGCCATCGAAATGACGATGAAGCCCAGTCTTTCATTTCTCGTTTGCTGTTGGAAATTCAGCTGCCAGAGAATAGCCTGGTGGCTGATATAGCCTGTGGAAAGGGTCGGCATTCTCGTACCTTGGCCAGTCACGGCTTGCGCGTTCGAGGCTATGATCTCAGTCCATCCAGCATCGCTGCCGCTCAGCATGAAGCCAAACAAGAAAGCATGGTGGACACCGAATTTATCGTCCACGATATGCGATTGCCCTATGGCGGTGAGCCCTGGGATTCTGCCTTCAATCTCTTCACCTCTTTTGGGTATTTCCAAGACGAGGCCATCGATCACCAGGTGCTGGAACACATCGTGAATCAATTGAAGCCCGGCGCCTGGTTTGTGCAAGACTACCTTCATGCAGGCCCCGTAATGAATGCATTGCCCCAATATCAACAGCAGCATCAACAGGGCTGGGACTTTGATTGCCGCAAATACCAACAAGATGGCTGCATACTCAAAGACATTCGAGTGAGCCAAAACGGGATGCCCATCGGTGAATTTCAGGAACGTGTGCAGGTGTACAGTTTGGAACAATTGCTGGGTTTGCACGCAGCAGTGGGGTTGGAAACCCAGGCCGTTTGGGGTGATTATCAAGGCGGCCCTTTCAGAGCTGAGTCATCCCCTCGCATGGTGCTGCTTTCCCGAAAAAAGATGTAATTTTCTCACGTGAACACGCTGCAAAGTCTGGATATCGAATGCTTGCTTTGGATCAACCAAGGCTGGGCTTCGGCCAGCCTGGATCCCATCATGGTGGCTCTGTCATCTAAGGGGTTGCCCGTGCTAGCCTATGCCTACTTTCTCAATAAAGCCTGGCAGCGTTGGGGTCGTAACATGATGTGGCCCGTTGTTATTTGGTTGCTGACCGTGGGCTGTGCCGATGCCCTTAGCTCGAAGGTAGCGAAGCCCTATTTCAAGCGGGTTCGTCCCTGTTTTCGGCAGGAACTGCAGGTTCGAACACCCGCGGGTCCTGCTGGCAGCCAGTACGGATTTGTGAGCAGCCACGCGGCCAATGCCTGGGCGCTTTACACCTTGGTTCCACTGAGCTTGGGAATGCGAAAACCCGAACGTCTGGCCTGGGCTTTCTTGGCCCTGTTGATTTCCATAAGCCGGGTCTATCTGGGCGTTCATTTCCCCGCTGATGTTGCAGGGGGAGCCTTGCTGGGTTTATTGCTGGCCGCACTGGTGTTTCGCCTGAAACCGGGCATTTGGAATCCCTTAACAAAGAACTAACTATGAATTACGAATACATTTTGGTGAATGAGCAAGTGGCCGAATACGTGGCTCACATTCAGCTCAATCGACCCAAAGAGCTGAATGCTTTGAACTTGCAATTGATGCAAGAGATCAAGCATGCCTTGGGCGAACTTGACGAAAACGATCAGGTGCGGGCCATTGTTATTAGTGGAAATGAACGGGCTTTCGCCGCGGGAGCTGACATCAAGCAAATGGCAGGTAAAACGGCCATCGACATGTTGAAAATCGACCAGTTCAGTACCTGGGATGCCATTCGAAGAACCAAAAAGCCTTTGATTGCGGCCGTGAGTGGTTTTGCCCTCGGCGGCGGATGCGAGCTTGTCATGCAGTGCGACATGGTGGTGGCCAGCGAAACCGCGCAATTCGGGCAGCCTGAAATCAACATAGGTGTTATGCCTGGAGCAGGGGGAACCCAGCGCTTGACCAAGGCCGTAGGAAAGGTGCGTGCCATGGAGATGGTGTTGACGGGTCGATTCATCAGTGCCGAGGAAGCCAAGGCGGCCGGCTTGATCAACAAAATTGCACCTGTAGAGCTGTATTTGGACGAGGCCATTGCGATGGCTAAGCTAGCAGCCTCCAAGTCGCCGTTGGCCGTTCAACTCGCCAAGGAAAGCGTGTTGAAAGCCTTTGATACCCATTTGCAAGAAGGCTTGTATTTTGAGCGTAAGAACTTCTATATGCTCTTTGCCAGTGAAGATCAAAAAGAAGGAATGGCGGCCTTTGTAGAAAAACGAAAGCCTGATTTTAAAGGGCATTGACCCATAAAAAAAGCCCCGATGAATATCGGGGCTTTTTTATAAAAATAGAAGTTTGATTACTTCACATCCACCATGGTGGAGTTGATGAAGAACATGCTTCCATCGGTGTCTTTTTTCCATACCAATACAGCAACAGCCGTGTTAGCAGCCTGGTAGTTCCAGTAGATAACAGAGGGGTATTTGGCTTTGATGGCATCAGGAATGGCGCTGTAAGTATAGGTTACCTTTTTGTCAGCAGTTGCGTTAGCAGCAGGGTTGCTCATCTCAGGTGAAGAGCTGAAAGCAACAGGAGTGCCAGCACCGTTGGTCAAAGCAGAAGCGCGAATGATGTGCTTGTGGTTGGTGAAAGAACCAGCAGCACCGGCCTGATAGCCGTCAACGCCTTTTTCAATCAACAATACAGAAGTGTAGTAGTCAGCAGCATCGGGGCTGAAAGCCTGCAACTTGTAGCTGATGTCGATGTTGTTGCCATTGGCTTTAGCTGAAGCAGCTACGCCTACCTCGCACTGATTGGCATTGTAGGTGTTCTTGTAGCTGATGATGTCAGCGGTCTTCACTGTGCTGTTACCCAAGAAAGAGTTGCTGCAGTAGAAGTGAGGAATGTAACCGTTGGGCTTGGTTTGAGCATACAATTGAGAAGCGAAAGGAGCAATGAACAAAGTGTCATTATTAGGCTTCATCCACAAGGGAACCAAGTAAGAAGAACCTGAAGTGTGCAAGTCCAAAGAAACCAAATCAGCTCCGCCTTGCTCGATAGCGCCTTTGTATTCAGGGCTGCCGTAAGCACCGCAAGGACCGCACCAAGTAGCCGTGTTGTAGATCAACACAGAATTCTGTTTGTTAGCAACGGTCAAAGAAGCGTTTCCGCCTGGATTGTCAGGGTTGTCTTTTTTACAACTTTGCGTTGAAACGGCCAATCCGGCGGCGACAACGGCAAGCATCAAAAGTTTTTTCATAGTGTACGATTAGTAGTTTTTAGAAATACGAATTAAGCGGTTTGTGTCTGCATTCGCAATACAAAGCAGGGGTAGGAAGTTAAAAAACTGACAATTGAGCGAGAATTGGGCGAATCATTCGTCCGATTATCTTTGTGTGCATGAGTGGAGGCCAAATAGCAAGGCAGAGTTTCTGGGCCTCCGTGGTCAACTACTCGGGCAGCCTCTTGGGGCTGTTTACGACCTTCTATGTATTCCCCTTGGTTTTCAGTCCCTCAGAATTGGGAGTGACCCGGCTGTTCATCGAAATGGGGGCCTTGTTGGCGGCTGTGGCCCAATTGGGAACGGGCTATTCCATTTGGAAGTTTTTCCCGCGGTTTCGCAGCAGCGACGGTCACCATGGCGTCGGGTTTTGGCTGCTGATCGTTCCCTTGATGGGTTGTTTGTTGGTGGCCGGTACGCTTCTCTTCTTCCAAGACCAGGTGCTGGGCTTTTTTGGCGCCAATGCCGACCAGATACGACCCTACTACATTTGGCTTTTGCCCTTTGTATTTGTATTCGTTTACAATACCGTCTTTGAGACTTTTTCTGCCTCGCTGGGCCACATCATATTTCCCTCTTTTTTGCGCGAAAATGGGGTGAGAATGGCCTTGGCTGGATTGGGTTTTCTGTATTATTTGAAGATCATAGATTTTGCGCAATCCCTGCACTGGATTCCCTTCGTGTACGGGTTCGTCGCCGTTTTAAACCTAGGTCACATTTTGAGGTTGACCCGCATTTCTTTTTTTCCCGATTGGGGTTTTGTGCGCAGCCAGGTCGATTTGGGTCCCGAGTTCACGCGTTACACCTTGTATTTTTTCTTGACAACTGTGGCCAATTTGTTCGTACAGCGTCTCGATTTGCTCATGGTCTCCTCCATGAAGGGGTGGGATGACTCTGGAATTTATGCCATTGCCATCAACATGGCCGTATTGGTTGAAGTGCCCACGCGCTCCATCCTGCAGGTGGCCAATCCCAAATTGTCTGAGGCCTTGCATGCCAACAATCAATCTGAAGTTCAGCGTTTGTACACCAAGACGAGTTTGAATCAATTCTTATTGGGTTTGCTGGTCCTGTTATTCATATGGTTGGGCTTGGATGCCTTCTACGCCTTTATGCCCAAGGGAGAGGTGTACCAAGCTGGAAAATGGGCGGTCTTGTTGCTGGGGTTGGGTAAGTTGTTTGTGCTCATGCAGGGCAATTCCTCGGCCATGCTGGCTTTCTCAAATAAATACTACTGGGCTCTGTTGATCAACATAACCGCTGTTGGAGTCGCCCTTGGGATGAACCGCTGGCTCATTCCCATGTATGGATTGAATGGCGCGGCTTTGGCAACTGCCCTGACCTGGTTGGCCATTTCAGTGGTGACAGGTCTGCTGATTTGGCGCATATACCGCATGCATGCCTTTCATCGAGACATGCGAAAGGCTTTGGTATTCGCTTTGGTGTTGGTCGCATGGACCGGCTTGATAGGTCAAGTGTGGCCTATGACTCAAAATGCCGGCACCCTCTTGGGGTATACGGTGCTGAAAACAGCGGTGGTAGTGGTGCCGTTGCTGTTGATTCTGTATCGATTTAACATCAGCGAAGATGTGAATAGCCTGCTTCAAAAAGCCCAGGCTCGCATTCGTCAAATGTTGTAAATGTCTGCCTTGTAGGCGGA
The DNA here is from genome assembly GCA_030833525.1 of Bacteroidota bacterium. Taxonomy (GTDB): domain Bacteria; phylum Bacteroidota; class Bacteroidia; order NS11-12g; family UBA955; genus JALRLA01. The sequence goes on from JAURGZ010000019.1 coordinate 7,500, forward strand.
TAAATTATTCGGATCTTTAAACCATTCAATGGTCTGAGCCAGACCTTGGCTCAAGGTGGTTTGGGGGAACCAACCGGTATGGCTCTCTAATTTGCTGCGGCTGCCCAACAGGCGAAAAACTTCACTCGCGGCAGGGCGCAAACGTTGGTCTTCGGTAGCGATTCTAGCAGCAGGGTTGATTTGGTCGATGAGGTTTTGCGCCAATTGACCGACTGATATTTCCTGTTCGGTGGCAATGTTGACCTCGTGTCCAATGAGGCTTGGGGTTTGAGCGATGCGAATAAACCCTTGAGCGGTGTCTTTGACGAAGACCAAATCGCGGGTAGGACGCAAATCCCCCAACTTGATTTCGGTATATCCGTTTAGGAGTTGTGAGATGATGGTGGGAATGACGGCTCGAGCGCTTTGGCGAGGGCCGTAGGTATTGAACGGACGCACCAAGGTGACAGGCAATTCAAAGCTGCGGTAGAAGCTGTCGGCCATGGCATCGGCACCAATTTTAGAAGCCGAATAAGGCGACTGAGGCTGCTTGGGGTGTTCTTCGGTAATGGGAACGAATTGAGCGGTCCCATAAACTTCTGAGGTGCTGGTCACCAAAACGCGTTCCACTCCCAAGCGCTTGGCGGCTTGAACAATGTTCAGTGTTCCCTTGACGTTGGTGTCGACGTAAGAATCGGGAGAATGGTAGCTGTAGGGAATGGCAATCAAGGCGGCCAAGTGAAAAACGATTTCACATCCTTCCATGGCTGTGATCACCCCGTTGGGGTCGCGAACATCGCCTGAAAATACGTCAATTTGGCTTCGCAATTCTGGACTGAAATGATCGAGCCAACCCCAAGAATTGAAGGAATTGTAATAGACGAAAGCTTTTACTCGAGCACCTTCGGCGATCAGGGCTTCCACCAAATGGCTGCCAATGAAACCATCAGCACCGGTAACCAAAACGCGTTTGCCTTGCAGGGACATGGAACAAAGATAAGCAATCAGGGCAAGGCTCGCCGCTCGTAAGCATCAATGAAGGATCCCTCGGTAGCATTGTAGACTTGAACGCCGCGGTATTGGGCGTAGCTCGCCAAGCGATGGTGGGCGTAAAATGCCTTGTGCAAATTGGCGAAAAACTCGTGCATGCGCACGGGGCTGTTGCGAGCATCGTCGCGTTTAAGTGGGGTCTCTTTTTGGCCAACTTCGTAAAAATGATCATCAACTACAACCACTTGGTTGTCCTCTCGCACCTTGATGTTGCGGTGAAAATTGTTGTCGACACCAATCAAATACACTTCGCGAAAGCCCGAGTTGATGGCTTGAAAGGTGCAGCTGTTGATCACGTTTTGGCTTTGGGGAGATCCCAAGCCCTTTCGATAGGCCCAATTTTCAAACCACTCAAAGCCGCGTGCCACCGTATAATTGAAATACACCACCTTCACATGAGAAGATGCTTCGGCTTGACGCGTGATCCAGCGGTTCTTGTAAATCTGGGGAATGAACAAGGTAAAGGGATGGGCCTGAGGGCTTAACAAAGATTGCCAGGTCTCGTTGATCAGGGTTTGCGTTTGTTGATAGCCTTCGTGGCGTTGGCAATGCGGATGCAATTCAGCACGCTGGTATATGGCTTCCTCGAAATTGAAAAAAGCGCCATCGGCCAAGAGGTAGTAGGCCGGTTTTAGCGCTTCAAAATAGGGGCTTCGGGCCATCATATTGACCGCCATGAGCGGCAGGGGGGATTTCCCAGATGCGGCCCACGCGTCTAACAGCGGTTTGGCACTGGGGCCATTGCCTACTACAATTACAGCAGAATCGGAGCTTTGAAAGCGAGGCATCAAGCGACTGCGAATCGCTATTTTGGCCAAGGAAAGAAGGCTGTTTCCAATGTGTTGAGCAAATCGCAGGGCCATGGTTCAAAGGTATGCTTTGCCGCGATCTAGCAAAAATTCTGCGTACATCCAATCGTCTTCGGTATCCAAATCCACGAGGCTTGCCGCGGGCATTTTGAAAAGCAATCGCTTGGGAAGTTCGGCCAAGCTGTATTTGCGCAATGACTGGCTGCGAAACGCATAGATGGAGCCATTGAGCTCCCAGATTTCAGGCAAATCTTGTCGGCGCGTAAAATTTTGGGCAAACAAGGGCTTCAAAGCGCCATCGTCTTCCCTGAACTGGGTGTAATAGGGGTGACTGCGACAAGGTGCTACAGAGTATGCAGCATCGGCGCAGGGGTCACCTTGCAAAAGTTCCAAACACGCGGCTATGTCGCCCGCTGTGCGAAAGGGAGAGGTGGCTTGCAGCAGAACCACATAATCAAAAGGTCGACCCTGAGATTGATAATGATCGAGCGCGTGAATGAGTACTTCACGGCTGCCACTGTGATCGCCCGAAAGTTCGGCGGGTCGCTTGAAGGGAATGGGAAGACCCATCGCTTGAGCCACATTCAACACCTCATCGGCATCGCTGCTCACGCAAATTTGATCGGCGGGGCAGATTTGAAGCGCTTGCTCCAGGCTGTATTGGATGAGGGGCTTGTCGCCTAGGCGTTTCCAGTTCTTGCCGGGTATTCCTTTGGAACCTGCTCGGGCGGGAATAAGGATCAAGCAGTTTTCAGGCCACATATCAATACAGGTACAAATTGGGGATATCGGTTTGGGCCTTTTCGTAATCGCTCAAGGATCCAATGTCGCTCCAATAACCCAAGATGGGGAAACTGCCTACTGATTGCCGTTCTTGGATCAGGCCATCCATGAAATCAGTAGCGTTGTACAATTCTCCTTGGGGAATGCGGTTCAGGTCTGAGCGATGCAGCAAATAGAATCCTGCATTGGCGAAATAGGTATAGTTGGGCTTTTCTACAAAGGCCGTCACCCGGTCTGCTTCTTGTTCGAAAATGGCATAGGGGACTTTGACTTTGTAGGGTATGCAGGCAACGGTCAATCGATTGGACTGTTGCTGATGGCGCAGGTAAAAGGCTTCCAAATCAATGTCGCTCAGCAAGTCTGCATTGAAAAGCAAGAGGTCGTCGTGCTCTGCATCAGAAGGAAGGTAGGACAAGGCGCCCATGGTGCCGAGAGGTTGGGTTTCTTCGATGTATTGAATTCGGCAATCCCAGGCTGAACCATCGCCGAAATAATCCATGATTTGATCCTTTTTATACCCCACGCAGATCACGATGTCGCGTATGCCGAATCTGAGCAAACGCTGGATGTTGATCTCCAAAATGGGGACCCCACCAACGGGCAACATGGGTTTGGGGGTTTGCAAGGTCAAGGGTCTGAGCCGCTGCCCCAATCCGCCGGCCATGATCACCGCAGTCAAGGGCAAAAAAGAGCGCAATTCGTGCAAATTGATGATGCGTTCCAAACGGTTTTCCTCATCGAGAAGCGGGAAAATGTAGATGTCCTTATCGCGGTATTCTTGGAGTTTTCGAACGTCGATTTGACCCCGTTTGAGGGCGCGAAAAGCGGTGTAAACAAAGGCTTCGCAGGGGTCTGACGCGCTGAGTCCTTTGAGCAATCCGCGGCGAATATCGCCATCTGACAGGGTGCCAATGACGCGTTTGTTTTCGTCCAAAACAAACAGGGTGCGTAGGTGACCCGCCAAACCCATGAGGTTCAGGGCTACGCTCAAGGGCTCCTGGGCGCCCACTTGGTGCTGCTCGAGAATGCTCATGGCTGCAAGGTAGGAAAAATGCGGGTTTCTAAGGTTTCGATGATGCAATGGCAGCTCTGCCCCTGACCGTAAACGGCGCTATCGGCAGGGTCAAAGATTTGGGTCCCGTGGGTGCGTACGGTTCGGGCGATTTGATCCCGGTTGAAATCGCAATTGACAATGTTGGGCGTCATCAAGCGGCCCTCTTGACGCTGGCCCAGGTTGATCACGGGCTTGGCAAAGTAAGAGGCTTCAACAAAGCCACTGCTGGTATTTCCCAGCATGGCACGGCAGTGTTTCATGGCTGAAGCATAGCCCAAAGTCCCCAAATTTTCTACGCAAACCATTCCCGGTCTGTGCTGAGACAGGGCCAAGACTCGCTCTCGTATTTGTTGACCATGGGTGTCAGAATTGGGCATGGTCAGCAAAATTTGGTATTCCTGGAGCTCTTCCAAGGCGGCGCAAAGTTCATCGGTGAATTCGGCGGTTTGTTGGTAACGGGCTGTTTCGGGGTGAAGCGTGACCAATAAGGTGGGTTCAGCGAGGTTCAACTGGCAGCGCTCGGCCAATTGTTCGGTGCTCAAATAGGGGAGCTGGCTCAAGTTGTCGATGCTGAGGTGGCCGCAAGGAAAGATTCGATCGGGTTCATGGGTGAGCTCAGCGACGCGATGTGCATAGGCTTGGGTAGCCGTAAAGTGCCATTGGCTCAAGTGGGTTAGGCTGTGGCGAAAGGCCTCGTCCATGGCGCCCAACGTGGTTTCACCCCCGTACAAATGCGCGAACACTTGGTTGAAGGGTTTGCCGGCCAAAACAGCCGCTAACATTTCATAGCGATCTCCCAAGCAGAAAACCAGGTCAAATCGCTCGCGGCTCCAAAAGTTGGCAAAGGCTTCCAAGGTGCGGCCCATGGCCTGAGATACCCCCAGTGGGCTGTCGGTTTCAGAGAAACAGCGCTCCAAGGCGTGAGCAATCGAAAAACCATTGGCCTTGATGCTTTCAACGGTCATTCCGTGCTCGGGCGAAAGGTGAGTGCCAAAGGCGATGATTTCTACTTGGCAGTTGGAAAGGGCATTCAAGCCGCGAATCAGGGGTTCATAGATGCTGAAGTCAGCCCGAGAGCTGCTGAGAATGCCGATTCTTTTCATGCGTGCTGTCATGCCAAGTGATAGGGGCTGCTGGGAATGTTGACCAAGCGCTCGTAGGTGCTTTGGCTGTGGATGAGTGCTGCGGGGACCAGGCAGCGCTTAAACATGGGAAGGGTATGCAGCAATTCCCAGGCAGGTCGGCTCATGAAACCCCGTGCATTGGCTTGCTCCAAGAACCCATCTCGCGCTTCCAAGTTGGGCATGAGCATACAGCACAACCAATAATTGCTGGTTTGGCCCTGGGGCTCCAAGAGAAACTCAATGGGTTCTTTCTGGGTTGAATTATGTTGTTCAACCAGGGCCGCATATGCGTTTGCGAGCTGCCGTTTGACACCTAAAAATCCCGGCAACTGCTCCAGTTGAGCGCAGAGCAGGGCCGCGTTTAGGTTGGGCATGCGGTAATTGTAAGCCGTTTGATCGTGGTAGAATTTCCAAGCGTGGGGCTGCTTGGCTTGGGTTGTGAGGTGCTTGGCTTTTTTGGCCAGTTCCTCATCTTGGGTGAGAATGATGCCCCCACCACCAGCGGTAATGGTTTTGTTGCCGTTGAAGCTCAAGGTTCCGAATGTGCCAAGGGTGCCGCTGTGTTGATCTCCTATGAACGAACCCAGCGATTCGGCTGCGTCTTCGATCAAGGCTAATCCGTAAGAGTCGGCTATTTGCTTCAGCGCTAGAGCATCGGCACAAAATCCAAAACTGTGCATGGGGACCACTGCGCGAACGCGCCTCCCACTGGCTGTGTGAACGCATTCCTTGCGCAAGTTGACGCTGCATTCTTCTTCCAAAAAGGCTTGCAGTGCTGGGGCAGAAAGCGCCAAATTCGAGGGGTCGATGTCTAAAAATATGGGGTCGGCTCCTGCGTAGCGAATGGCATTGGCCGTAGCTACAAATGACAGGGACTGCGTGATGACCAAGTCGCCCGGTTGAACACCTGAAAGGAGCAGGGCAATGTGCAAAGCGGCGGTTCCGTTTACACAAGCAATGGCATAGCGAGAGCCCGTGTATTGAGCCACGTCTCGCTCGATGCGGTCGACAAATGGCCCCACGCTGCTCACAAAGGTGCTGTCGATGCACTCGTTTAAGTACTCTTTTTCCTTGCCCTTGAATGCAGGGGCATGCAAGGGAATGAACTGTTCAGCATCATCGGTGAACAGGCCGCGCATGGCTGTTATGAGGGAATGGTAATCCTGAGGCATGAGGGGGACCTTGTGACAAAAATAAAGGCAGATGTGGCATTATCGGCTGATTTGGCCTCCATTTCGAGCTGCTGGCCTACATTTGCACCTAATCGTATGTTCAATTTGATTCTATTCGGCCCTCCCGGTGCGGGCAAAGGAACCCAAAGCGAGCGCTTAATAGCGCAGTACCAATTGGCCCATATTTCAACGGGCGATTTGCTCAGAGCCGAGCGAAAAGCCGGTACCGAATTGGGGGAGCAAGCCAACGAATACATTGCCAAAGGGGAATTGGTTCCCGATGCCGTGGTCATTGGCATGGTGCGCAATTACATCGTCGACCACCGCGAGGCGTCGGGCTTTATTTTCGACGGGTTTCCCCGCACGGTGGCTCAAGCCGAAGCGCTTGATTCCATGTTGCATGAGTTTGATGCGCGCATTGATGCCGTTTTGGGATTGGAAGTAGAAGAAGATGAACTGGTCAAGCGTTTGTTGTTGCGCGGTCAAAGTTCGGGTCGCGCCGATGACCAAGATGAGGCCACCATTCGCAACCGCTTTCAGGAATACATGAACAAAACCCTGCCTTTGCAATCGTTCTACAGCGAGCAAAACAAATACCACGGGGTAGAAGGAATGGGGGAAATCGAGTCGATTTTCGATTCCCTTTGCCAGCAAATCGACCGCGTGCGTTCCTGATGAGAAGTCCCTTGGAAGCCCTTGATTTGAGAGGGAAGAAGCCTTCCTGGGTGCTCCTTGATCTAGACAATACCTTGTGGGATTTTGACGGCAATGCTGAAGAGGCATTGCACGTTTTATTTCACCGTCACCGTGTAGCCGAGCATACCGGTGCCACCGCCGCTGACTTTGTTCAGATTTACAACCGCATCAATCATCAGTATTGGGCCCGTTATGAAAAAGGGGAAGTGAGCAAAGAGGTGCTGAGAAGCGCTCGTTTCACCGATGCCTTTTTGGAATTGAATTACCCCAAAGAGGCCATGCCCGGCGATATCTGGAAGGAATACCTGGATATTTGCCCCCGTTTGACCCGCTTGATGCCTGGGGCACAGGCCTTCTTGGAGGCCCTAGCCGGTTCATTTCGTTTGGCTGTACTCACCAACGGGTTTGAAGAAACCCAACAATTGAAACTCGCTTGCTGTCATTTGGCCCCCTATTTTGAATTTGTGCAATCGAGCGAGGCCGTAGGCCATGCAAAGCCCGGAAAACCTTTCTTTGATTTGGCCTTGCAACGCGCGGGCGCTGCAGCCAATGATTGCCTGTACATCGGCGATACTTTTCGAACCGATGTCATGGGTGGGTTGCAGTCTGGTATTCCGACGGCGTGGTACCTCAGGGAGCGCTCATACGCCCAAGCTCAAGCTGAAGATGCAGCCGAATGGCAGGGTTGGGAGGCCTTCGCCGATGAGTACCGGGGGGCTTTTGCCAGTTTGCCCGAACTTCAGCATGCCCTGCTGACATCGATTTGACGCGTCGGTGCTTCTCGCTTGCTTATATTTGCTACATGAATCTTCGTTCTACCTTCTTGGCCATAGGAGCTTTGTTTCTTACTTTCTCGGCCGTTCAGGCTCAAGATTTCGAATTGGTTGACGGCGCTGAACATTCGTTTTATCCCGAATCTTCAGGGTATACCGACTGTGCTGTGCACATTGTCAACAAGATGGAGTCTGATTTGATTTTGGAGTACAAAAAAATCGAAGTGGACTTCCCTTCTGCCTGGGATGTTTCCTGGTGCGACAACCGCAATTGCTACGGATTTTTCGTAGATCAAGATACCATGTTTCCCATTGGGGCAACCAAAGAAGCTTATTTCAAAGTGACCGTATTCCCCAACGGGGTGGCTGATACGGCCTACATTCAATATGCCGTTTGGAACCGGTACAATCCGGCAAATGCCGATACCATGACCATGAACATTTACGTGCGTTGGTCTGCAGGTCGACTCTCGTTGATGGGCATGGAAAACAGCAAGGCTTATCCTGTTCCTGCGACTGAGCAACTGCTGTTGGATTTGCGCGGCCTTACTTCAGCCGTTTTGATAGATGCCAATGGCCGCACGGTGGCTCAATGGCAGGGTGGTTCCCAGCAATCGGTCCATGTTTCGGCTTGGAAATCGGGAATCTACACCTTGCGCTATGAAGAATCAGGTGCAGTTGGCACTCAATCTGTGCTGATAGGACAATAATTTCCAATATGGCGGGGCTTTCCTTGGTATGGGTGTTGACCTCGCTTTGCCTAGCGGCCTTATTGGCTTATGGGTCATACATGCATCGCCGTAAGCAGGCCATTTGGTGGTTGCCCATGCTCCTGCGCTTTGGCGTGTTTTTTACGCTGTTTTTGTTGCTGTACAACCCCGTCTCAGAATGGTATAGCCAGCGAGAACGCCTTCCCCGGGTTTGGTTGGTGGCCGATCGAAGCAGCAGCTTGCGAGATGAAGCTGCCGCCATGCAGCGCTGGGACTCCCTGCTGCGCTTGTCGGCAGGCGGGCGCTGGGAGATTCATCGTTGGGACTTGGCTTCTGACTTGGTGGGTGACAGCACTAAAGACTTGGAGCTTTCGCGTACCCGATTGGATGCGCTGAGTGAAACCTTGAACCGATATCCCGTTCAGGTCGACGCAGTCGTACTCATGAGCGATGGTCGATGGAATGCAGGTGGGCATCCCTTATACCAGAATTGGCCAGATCAAACCCGGCTCTATGCTGTGCCTTTCGGGCAAGCTACGGGAGCAGGGCAAGTTTATCTGGAGCGTTGGGAAAATAATGCTGAGGTATTGGTCAATCAGGCGTTTCAAAGCGAGTTCTCCTTTCGCATGGAAGGTCGAGTTTCGTCCAAATTAACCCTTTCTATTTATGCCAATAAGCGCTTGTTGGCTACTCAAGCCCTGCCATTTGCCGCTCGCCAACGGGTGAGTGCAACCTTGCGTCTGGGAGATTTGGGATTTCAAAATCTCAGCATACAGGTACGGGACGAAAAGGGGCAAGTGTGGTGCCGTGGAGATAAAACTGTGCGGGTATTGGAGAAAAGCAAGACCGTCTTGATCGTGTATAAGAATTTGCATCCAGACCTAGCGGCGCTCTCCCGGGCCTTGGGGTCTAGCGAAGCCTTGGCTGTTGATGTTCAATCCATTTCTGATCCCATTCAAACCAAACCTGAATTGATTCTCGCATGGGGCTTGGCTCCTCAACAGGTGAAAGCGCTTCCTCCTGGGGTCCCCCTTTGGCATTTCCCAGACCCGGCTCAAGCGTCAGCGTATTTCAATGAGTGCACAGGTCTGGCCGCCACGCAAGCGGGTACATGGCAAGGAACGGGGCGTTGGTCAGAGGCTTCTGAGCGTTTTCTGTCTGACATAGAGAATTATCCCGCATTGGAAATGCCCCTACTCAAATGCCCTTCGCTGACGTCTGAATCGGTGTTTGCCAGTCAGTGGGTGTCTGGGGCTGACGCTTCTTTGCCTTTGGGAGCATACACCACCCGAAACGGGGAGGAATCAGCATGGTTTTTGGGTCGAGGCCTTTGGCGTTGGAGGAGTCAATGTTACCGCCGTGAAGGCAGTTTCGAAGGTTTTGATCGTTGGGTGTTGCACACGGCCAAGCGTTTGATGGCGCAAAACGGAAATAAAAATGAATTGACCTTACGGCTCACGCCTGAAAATCCCAGGGCGGGCGAACCGTTTGGGTTGGAATTGACGCGCATCAACCAAGCGGGAGATCCTTCTATCGATGGTGAATTCTCTTTGCGGTTGGATCAACAGGGACCGTCGGGATGGAGCCTGGTTCAGCAGGCAGTGTTGTCACGAAAGGGCGATGAGTTCCAGTCTGTTTTTTCGGGATTGGATACCGGGCAATACCGGTTCCATGCTGAATGGAAAAAGGGTGATGAGTCCTTGCAGCGGGAATGGGCATTGGCAATAGCCGCTTCGCCCCAAGAACCGATTTTAGGGGCCGATTCTGTACTGCTAGAGAATTGGGCTTTGGCCCATTCAGGAGGGCTGCTGTTGAGTCCCGATGCCTCATTGCTGAAGTTGCCGGCCACGCGTTTTGACGAGCAATGGATTCGCTGGTACTGGCGGGAACATTGGCCTGTTTTGCTGGCTTTATCGCTCGCACTGGCCCTGGAGTGGTTCTTGCGAAAGTGGCTCGGGCATATTTAGTGAGATTGACGAACTTTGCAGCATGGCGCGCGTAGTGGTTGGTCTGTCTGGTGGAGTCGATAGCTCAGTGGCCGCTGCATTGTTGAAGGAGCAGGGCCATGAAGTGATTGGCCTGTTCATGCGAAATTGGAACGATGCTTCGGTCACCTTGGAAGATGAATGCCCCTGGATCGATGACTCTCGCGATGCCATGTTGGTTGCTGAGAAGCTGGGCATTCCGTTTCAAGTATTGGATTTGAGCGAGGCCTATAAAGCACGCATCGTCGATTACATGTTTGCCGAATACCAGAGCGGTCGAACGCCCAATCCAGATGTGCTGTGCAACCGCGAAATCAAGTTTGATTTGTTTTTGAAGCAAGCACTCTTGATTGGGGCCGACTTTGTGGCAACGGGTCATTATGTGCGAAAGGGTGAAGAGAACGGGGAATTTCGCTTGATGTCGGGCCTGGATCCTCAAAAAGACCAGAGTTATTTCTTGTGCCAACTCAGCCAAGAACAATTGGCCAAAGCCTTGTTTCCCATTGGTGAAATGGTGAAATCAGAGGTGCGTGCCAAGGCTTTGGAGCTGGACTTGGTTACGGCGGCCAAAAAAGATTCCCAAGGCTTGTGTTTCATTGGGCATGTCTCTTTGCCTGAGTTTTTGCAGCAGCAGTTGAAGCCCAAGAAGGGTTCGGTGATTGAAATATCGGCGAACTCACCCCTTATTGCCCAGTGGCAAGATCATTACGATCCCCAAAATCCCTCGACTTGGAGGCTACATTTCAAGGCCCAAGACGGTGTCCCAGTGGGGGAACACAACGGGGCTCATTTTTATACCCGCGGCCAGCGCAAGGGCTTGCAAATTGGGGGCAAGCAAAAGCCCCTGTTCGTGCTGGAAAACGATGTAGAGGCCAATGCGGTTTATGTGGGCCAAGGTGAAGATCATCCGGCTTTGTATGCAACTGAGGTGTTCATCGCTGATGCCGATGCTCATTGGGTACGCCCCAGCCTGAGCGAGTGGGTCTTGAACGGTGCAGAATTGCAAGGTCGCATTCGATACCGTCAGGCTCTGTCAAGTTGCCGTCTATCGAAATTCCCCGGCGGATATCGCATCTCTTTCGAGCAGCCTCAAAAGGCCATCGCAGCGGGTCAATTTGCGGCTTTGTATGCCGGCGAAGAATTGGTATTCAGCGGTGTCATGCAGTAAAGGTTGTGGGTTTCTAACTTTTTGATTCACTATTCGTTTCGGCTCATTGTCATATTTTATTGACGAGGCAATGAAATTCGGTTTTTTACGTCTATGCATACATAGTATGCAAGCATTGAAGAAAATTGGAGTTCTCATGATGGCCCTGTTGGCCTTCTGGGGCTCTGGTAACGCGCAGATTTCATCGACGGGGAAAACCTTTTACATGAGTTTCATGGAGATGGAAACCCGTTCAGGCGGGTATCCTGACTCTTTGTTGATTTACGTCACCTCAGAGTTTGATACAAAAATCAAGTTGGACAACCCGCGAATTGCCGGTTCCCTCCAGACCATCAACATCAAGAAAAATACGGTAAATCGGGTGGCGGTGGACCCGCAGTTTTATTACCCGGTGGGCTCAGAATTCAATGCAAGTGATCTGAACTCCAAACGCGGTATGCGCATCGTCGCTGATGATCCTGTCAATGTTTATTGCATGAATCTCGAGCAGAACCGCTCGGCAGCCACCTTCGTCATGCCTTACGAATCCATTCCGTCAGCGCCTGAGTTTTTTGTTCCGTCCTATTTGCCCAATGTCAATACCAATGTTTTTGGAGCGCCCAAGTATGCTCAAAGTGAATTCGTCATCATTGGTATGGATAATAATCTTACGGTAGAAATTACCCCTGCTTACACCACCAATGGAGGGAAAACAGGGGGTAGTGCATACACGGTTTCCTTGACACGCGGGCAGGTTTATCAAGTTCAAAGCAGCACTGCCGACGGCAGCAATGGCGTTCCCCCTGCCCACAACAAAATCGCGGGCGGTAACATCAAAGGGGACATGACCGGGACACGCATTCGGGTTATCAACGGCTGCGGTAAAATCAATGTCTTTGCCGGCAACCGTTCTGCCTTCGTAGACCGTGCCGGTGGAGCTTGCGGCGCCACGGGTCGCGACCACCTGTATACGCAAGTAGTGCCCACCAATGCTTTGGGTAAGGAATATGTGCTGATGCCCTTTAACCGTCAAACTGGCGGATATGTATACAAGGTAATTGCGGCCAAAGACTCAACCGACGTTTACATCAACGGAACCTTTGCCATGAAATTGATCAAGGCTGGCGACTGGTTGTACCGGGATGTGACTTCAGCAACCGCTACCTGCATTACGACCTCCAAAGGTGCCTATTGCGTTCAATACATGAAGAATGGAAACTGCTCGGGTTACGGGGGTAACCGCGGCGATGCCTCTCACTTCATTTCTCCTGACGTGAACCAACAGTTGTTGAAGACCGTGGTTGGAACGGCTACAACCAACAACATGAATTTGCACTGGGTGAATATTCTGGTGCGCAAAACGGCCACCAAAGCGGTGAAGGTAAACGGGAACTTTTTGAATCCTTCAGCCTTTACTACCGCTTGTGGCAATTATGCCTATGCACAAGTGCAAGTGGGCAACCCGAGTTACAACAACATCGAGTGCGATAGCGGTATGGTCGTGGTGGCCTACGGCATTGGGCAGTACGAGAGCTATGCCTATTCAGCCGGTGCTTTGTTTGAGAACGTAGAATACGATTTTGATATCAAACGAAATAGCAAATGCCCCGGCGAAACGGTGACCATATCGTCGAAACAGAGTTACAAGAACGTCAAAGCTTATGTATGGAACTTCGGTGATGGAACCGTGGGTACGGGTCAGTCGGTTAAGCACAAATTTGAGAAAGTAGGTACCTATTATGTGGTGATGAAACTGGTGGTACCCGGGAATTGCAACGTCGATGATACCATCGTTCGAAGCAAAATTGTAAACGTCTTGCCCGGTCCAATTTTCAGTTTTCCAGATACCACCATTCAATGTACGAACTCGATCAACTTGACCTTTTTTGGTCCTGCAAACAACAAGTTTGTCTACAAATGGCAAGATTCTTCCAGCAAGTTGACCTTCACAGCCAAAGCCGCAGGCAAGGTCTGGCTCAAAGTGCTGGACACCAGTACCAACTGTGTGAACATTGACTCTACCTTGGTGTTGAGAGCCGATCCCTTGCAAGCAAAGCTTTCTTACGATACCTTGAATCAGTGCGGGAAAGAGAACTATTTTTCCATCTCTGACTCGACGAAATTCAACAACGATGCCTTTGCGGCGGCCTCTTGGAGTTTGTTTGATTGGAACCGAAATCAATTTGTGAAGAGCGCCGAAAAGCGCTTCATGTACAGCTTCGATACCACGGGAAGTTTCGACCTTCGCTACATCGTGAGTAGCAAGTTGGGCTGCCGAGATACACTCGATACGGCCTTGTTGGTAGAAAAGCTGCCCATTGCGCAAATCAACATTCCCAAGGATTATTACTGCCAATATACCCTGGCTGATTTCTTGGATTCCTCTATTTACGAATTGGGGGCCCTTCAGAGCACTTGGATTTTTGGAGATGGCCTGCGTGATACGGCTTCTCCTTATCTGTATACTCGTCGCTTCCAAACGTACGACACCTTCAACGTGCGTTTGATTGCCGAGTCCATATACCATTGCCGAGATACGGCAGATTCGACCATCATTGTGCATCCGGCGCCGGTGGCTGATTTCAATGCCACGGTGAACAATCCTTGCTTCAAGCAGAATTCTTTTGACTTTACCGATGCCAGTAGCATTCCATACGGAACCTACGACCATTCGTGGTTCATAGAAAAGAATGCGAACGCCGCCGCCTCTTTGACCAATTATGGCTTCAAGGATACGGGTTATGAAAAAGTGCTTTTGATCGCCGTTTCTGACCAAGGCTGCGCCGATACTGTTGAAAAGACGGTATTCATCGCCAAAGAGCCCAAAGCCAAGTGGGCGGTGACCGATTCCAACGTATGTTTCAAAAGCCACTTCTTCAATTTGAGCGATAACTCTGAATCAGCTGAGTCGCCCAATGCTATGAATGCCAAGAACAAATGGTACTTCAGTGACATTACCACGGCTTCGGGGTCGCCGGTCAATAACAAGAAGTTCGCCGCTCCCGGCATGTATTTCGTTAAACTGGTAGCCATGACCAATTACGGTTGCAAAGACTCCATGGAGCGGGCTGTGAATGTTCGTGAGAACCCAGATGCTACCATTACGCCGAGCAACCCAGTTCAGTGTTTCCAAGGGAACTCGTTCCGATTCAAGTCGTTGAATGCTTGGGGGAATTCTGGTGTGAGCATCACGCATCAATGGGATTTGGGCGACGGCTTCGAAGTAGATGCTGACAGTGTAACCTATTCATACAAAGACACCGGCACCTTCGTCGTTCGCCACGGCATTGTGACCCAGTATGGCTGCTGGGATTCCAGTCAAACCAAGGCTTATGTGGTGGCGGTTCCCAAAGCCCAAATGGCGACCGATAAGGATACGGCCTGCTTCGGCACGCATGCCTTCAACTTTACCGATGTTTCCAATTTCAACGGTTCTTACTCCCGTAAGTGGACCTTGGGTGATGGCACCAACAGCACCAACATGGATGTGATTGGCAAGAACTATGCAGCCCCCGGTAAGTACAATGTTAAACTTCTGATCACCTCAACCTCGGGTTGTAAAGATTCAACCCAGCGCCAGGTAGAACTCTTTCCCGTGCCCAAGGCTTCGTTCACGGTCAATGACCTTACGCAGTGTTTGCAGGGCAACCTCTTTGTGGTGAATAATACCAGCAATGAAAACGCCGCTACAGGTGTGCAACACGGCTGGTTGTTGAACGGGGCTCCCTTGAGTTTGGGTAAAGTGTTGCCCAATCAAAGTTATACCGATACGGGGGCGTACAAGCTTCGTTTGGTGTTGATGTCAGACAAAGGCTGTTATACGGTGGCAGATCAGACCTTGATGGTCTATGAGACGCCTACAGTGACCATAAGCGGCACTGACGGATGCGTAGGACAAGCCATCAATTTCACCAGCAACGCTCAATTGAGCCGCGGCACCATCGCCTCCTATGCATGGGCATTCGGAGACGGAGGAACTTCAACCCTGGCCAATCCCAACCATACCTATAATGCACCCAGTGCGTATAACGTGAGCTTGGTGGTTCAAAGCGACCAAGGCTGTCAAGGCACTAGCAATACCCTCGTGGTCAATGCTTGGCCCAAGCCCGTGGCGAATTTTGACAGCGAGTATTTGCTTTCACGCGGCCTAGAGACCGATTGGAAATTCACCAACCTCAGTACCAATGCTGATAACTATTCATGGAGCTTCCAAGACGGCCAGTTCGCTTCGGGAACAGGTCCTCATTTCATGACCTTCTCTTCAACGGGTGATTTCTTGGTTCGCCTGCTCATCAGCAACAACTACGGTTGTTATGACAGCACCGAGAAGTACATTTTCTTGAAGCCTGAATTGTTGTTCTACGTGCCCAACGCGTTCTCGCCCAACTTGGATGGATTGAACGAAGGATTCAAAGGAAGCAGTTCGTTTGGAATCGAAAACTACCGCATGCGCATCATCGATCGCTGGGGAGCCATCATATTTGAAACGACCAATCCCGACGAAGCTTGGGACGGAAGTGGCCACAACGGCGCACCTCCCTTGGAAGGTGTGTATGCATACCAAATCTATTTCCGTTACGTAGATGGCAATCTCTACGTATACAAGGGCACCGTTACACTGTTGGATTAACAGCGCAACTGCCCAACGAAAAAGGCCCCGATTGCTCGGGGCCTTTTTTATGATGGCCTACAATGGGCCGGGCGATTAGCCCAAGTAAGACTTGAGGATTTTGCTCTTGGATGATTTGCGCAAACGACGCAAGGCTTTTTCTTTGATTTGGCGCACGCGCTCGCGGGTCAAACCGACCTTTTCACTGATGTCTTCCAAGGTGTGAGCTTGGTTGCCATCTAAGCCGAAATAATACTTCAGTACATCGCGTTCTTTGTCGCTGAGGGTCGAGATGACGCGGTTGATTTCGTTCTGCAAAGACTCATTCAACAAAGGCATATCGGGATTGGGCTCGTCGTTGTTATCCAATACGCCCAACAAGGTGTTGTCTTCTCCCTCAGCCAAGGGTGCATCGATAGAGAGGTGGCGACCGCTGGAACGCAAGGCGTTTTCAACCTCGGTAATGGGAATTTCCAAGGCCTCGGCAATTTCTTGAGGAGTGGGTTCACGCTCCAACTCTTGCTCCAAACGGGCAGAAGCCTGGGTGATGCGGCCCAATGAACCTACTTTGTTCAATGGCAAACGCACGATGCGGCTTTGGTCAGCCAAGGCTTGCAAAATGCTTTGGCGAATCCACCAAACGGCGTATGAAATGAATTTGAAACCGCGGGTTTCATCAAAACGCTTCGCCGCTTTGATCAAGCCCATGTTTCCTTCGTTGATCAAATCCCCCAAGGTTAAACCCTGGTTCTGGTACTGTTTGGAAACCGAAACCACGAAGCGCAAGTTGGCGTTAACCAATTTTTCCAAAGCAGCCTGGTCGCCTTCGCGAATGCGTCGGGCCAATTCTACTTCTTCTTGGGCATCGATCATCGATACCTTGGATATTTCGTTCAAATACTTGTCCAGGGATTTGTTTTCCCGGTTGGTAAACTGTTTGGATATTTTAAGCTGCCTCATGTAAGGTTTTGAAAATCAATGTGCGTATTTCGCCAAAGTTGCAAAGGTAAGGTGTTTTTCTGACACTAACGCTTGGTTACCAATGGGTTTGTGCGGCTCCTTTTCGCTGCAAATTCTATGCCTAAGTGCAAGTTTGGATTAAGGGAAGAGGCTAATGCTCAGGTGGTAAACCCCATAAGCTCCCACCCAAGCGATGGCTCCGTACAAGACAAACAGGGAAATGGGCCAAGACCAGGTGCCGGTTTCTTTTTTCATGACCGCCATGGTGCTGATGCACTGCAAAGCGAAGGCATAAAAAACGATGAGGCTGAGGGCGTAGGCTAAGCCATATTTGGGTTTGCCTGTTTTCGCATCTACTTCTTGTTGCATGCGAGCCCGAATGCCTGAAAGGTTGTCGTCTGAGCTTTGAAACAAGGTACTCATGGTGCCGACAAACACCTCGCGAGCCGCAAAGGAACTGATCAAAGCGATGCCGGTCTTCCAATCGTATCCCAAGGGAGCAATGGCAGGTTCAATGGCGTGGCCCAGGTGGCCGGCATAACTGGCTTCCAATCGATAGCTGTTGGTCAATTGCTCCAGTTGTTCAGCGTCGGCTGTTCCTTGACTCGCGTTTTGCGCGGCAAAGACCGCTTGGGCGCGTTGTTCAGCTTGTTTCATGGAATCGCCAGGCCCCCATGAACTCAAGGCCCAGAGAACCACTGAAATGAGGAGAATGACCGAGCCGGCTTCTTGCAAAAAGGATCGGCATTTTAACCATGCTTGCTGAGCTACGGTTTGCAGGCGGGGTTTTTGGTAAGCGGGCAATTCCAAGATGAATTCGCTGCGCTCTCGACTGGGATGTATGGCCTTGAATAAGGCGGCCATGATCAAGGCTACGAAAATTCCAGCAAAATAGGCGGCTGTCATCACGAACGATTGAGCCGGTATGGGGCCAATGAAATGCTGGGCGGGAATGGCCAGCGAAATGAGCAGCACGTAGACGGGCAGTCGTGCGCTACAACTCATCAAGGGAACAACAAGGATGGTAGCCAGACGTTCGGTTCGGTTGCGAATGCTGCGCGTAGCCATCATGGCAGGAATGGCGCAGGCGAATCCGCCGACGAGGGGAATCACGCTTCGGCCATTGAGGCCAATTTTGCGCATCAAACGGTCGGTGATGAACGACGCTCGCACCATATAACCGCTGTCTTCCAGCAGGCCAATCAGGAAGAATAAGATGAAAATCTGGGGCACAAAGACCACGACGCCTGCCAAACCGGGCAAAAGACCGTCGGTGAGCAAACTGCTTAAAATATGGTCGGGTAGCCAATGGCCAATGGTCGAGGCGGCTTGGGAAAATCCATTCTCAATCCAAGTCATGGGGAGCTCGGCCATGGAGAATACCCCTTGGAACAGCACCATCATGATGGCGAAAAAGGCCGCAAAGCCTGCGATGGGATGAACGAACCAACGGTCCAATTTGACGGTGATGCTTTTCCAGCCCAAGGCGCGCTGCTCTTGGCAAACCGAGAGTATGCTCTCGATGCGGTTGTAGCGCAGCAAGGTTTCCATGCTCAAGCCTTTGGGTTTTTCGCCGTAGAAAAAGGCTTGTAGTTTTTCGGCGCTGTCGTTGGGGGCGAGAATGGGAGCGGGGCGTTTGGCCAGTGTCGATACAAATTCAGACATCGAATCGCCCAGTTTTCGATCGCTGCGCGGGTTGATGGCCATGATCGGCATGTCCAATTGTTGTTCGAGTTTGGAGATGTCCAACAGCAACCCGCGTCGCTTGGCTGAGTCCTGCATGGTTGCCACCGCCGCCATGGGGTATCCCAATTCTTGCAGTTGCTGCTGCAGCAACAAATTGCGCCTGAGGTTCGATGAATCCAAAACCAGCAGCAGGGCATCGGGTTTGGAGACGCCGATTCCAAGCAAATGCTGAACCACGAGTTTTTCATCGTCTGACTCGGCGTATAAGCTGTAAATGCCTGGCAAATCGACCAGTTCAACGGTTTCGCCTTGGATTTGAATTTCCCCGTGATGGGCCTCGACGGTGGTGCCAGGCAGGTTGCTGGTGTGTTGTTGCAAACCGGTCAAGCGGTTGAACAGGGTGGTTTTGCCGCAGTTTGGATTGCCCAGCAGAGCGATGCGTTTCAAAGGGTACCTCCTTCGTCTAGGGGTAGGACTTCGATCAACTGGGCTTCGTCCAGTCGCAAGCCCAACAAATAAGTGTCAACTCGAAAGGCGATGGGGTCGCCACCAGGGGCTTGGTATTCGCGCCTGATGCGCGTGCCGGGTACGCAACCCATTTCAGCCAACCGCAGCAAGAAATCTCCCTCGTGCAAAGAGGCGATGACCGCGGTTTCTCCATTTTGGAGTTGGTCAGCTGTTTTGGGCATGGCGCAAATTTAGAATCGTTTTAAATAGAAACCATGATGCCCATCATGTTTTCTTGCCCTAGTTGCTTCATTAGCTCAAACGGGTATGGCGGCGAAAATGCTCCCAAGCGGCTTTGGCCTGAACTTTGAGCATCAAGGCGCCGTTGCGATTCCAAAGGCCCCGCTCCTCGAATTGCTGCATCAAGGCGGTTTGAGCGGGATTGTAAATCAGATCGATCAGCGCACACGTTGGGCCTATGCCCTGTAAGGAAGCCAAGGGGCTGGCTTGGGTTTGGGGCCACATGCCAACAGGGGTGCAATTGACCATCAAGCAGGGAGCCTGGGTGTATTCAATCAAATCCGAGTAAGCAATTTGGGAACCAGTAGGGTTTCGGCTGACTTGCAAAGTGGGAATGTGAAGGTCTTCCAAAACGGTGCAAACCGATTGGGCCGAGCCACCTGTTCCCAACACCAGGGCCAGTTGAGGCTTGAAGTCCCACTCCAGCAGGCCTTGGTTGAATTGAGCCAAAAAACCGTCGTAATCGGTGTTCTCGGCTACCCATTGGCCTTCTGAATCGCGGTACAAGGTATTGGCGGCGCCAATTCTCCTGGCTCGAGGACTGGCCTGATGGGCGAGCTCTAGGGCCAAACGTTTATACGGAATGGTGACGTTGTATCCTTGGAAATCGGGCTGAGCGAGTTGCTGCCGAAAAGCATCTGGGCTGGCAATGTCTATCAACTCATAAGACCAATCCAACAGGTCGGTGTCGAATAACGGTGCAAAGAGCCGCGGCGAGTGGCTGTGCTCAACGGGGTGACCGAGCAATGCCAGGCGCTGCATCAGTTGAGTTTGGCTTTGATGGCCTGCCAAATCACCGGCAACAGGGAGATGCCTATGATGCCAAAGACTACCGTTTCAAAATGCTCCTTGACCCAAGGGTGGGAGCCCAAGGCGTAACCCAAACTGCTGATGCTGCTGACCCACAGTACAGCTCCTGCTATGCAATAGCCAATGAACTTTCGGTATTTCATGGTTCCCAAGCCTGCGGCAAAGGGGGCAAAGGTTCTTACGATGGGCACAAAGCGAGCCATGATGAGGGTGTAGCCCCCGTGTTTTTCGTAGAAGGCTTCGGTTTGGTCCAGGTAATCGCGTTTTAAAAACTTCCAATTCCAATCAAAAATGCGGGTGCCCAAACGAGAGCCTATGAAATAGTTGGTGTTGTCTCCCAACAAAGCGGCCACAATCAACAGGGGTATGAGCACGCCTATGTTCAAGGTGCCGTCTAAAGCGGCGATAGACCCTGCGGCAAACAGCAAGGAATCACCGGGCAAAAAGGGCATGATAACCAGTCCTGTCTCCACGAAAACGATGAGGAAAAGAATGAGGTAGGTGAGGGTTTTGTATTCCCCAACCAACCATTGCAGCTTTTCATCCAAATGCAAAATCCAATCTTTGGCGAATTCGAGGAGTTGAATCAATAGGTCCATATGAGCACTGCAATTTTACGGCAAAAGGGTTGGGTAGGCTGCGATTCTCCCATAGATTTGCAATAGATGCAAAAATTTACAAGAGTCCTGGTATGGGTGGCTCTTTGGCTAGTCGCCTTGGGTCAAGTTTCCTGCGGAGCTTCGAAAGCGGCTCCCAAGACCCATTCACGCGGTGGGTGCAACTGTGGCTTCTAAGCCCTTTGTGAAGAAAGCAGCTTAGTTTGTTAAACAATGGCTCGGCCGAAATAAAGGTTGTACCTTTGCGCCGAAATGACGAATTCTTCTTCCAACTACCTGCCTTACAAGGTAAAAGACATTTCCTTGGCCGAATGGGGCCGTAAGGAGATCCAATTGGCTGAGGCTGAGATGCCCGGATTGATGGCCCTTCGCGAAGAATATGGCCAAAGCA
>JAURGZ010000038.1 GCA_030833525.1 Bacteroidota bacterium
AAACCCCTCAGGGCGTTCGCCCATTTCGCGAAAAAACTCATCCAAGAACTGACGCAAGAAGGCATCTCGACGCTCAGCCTCTGCGCGACCGGCATCGGTATTCATCAGGTCTTTCAACAACAGCAATTTCTCGTAAAAATGATTCAAACTGGGGCTGTTGCTCTTTTTGTACTCTTCCTTGCTCATGCCCGGATTGGGTTTGAAGTCGGGCAAGTAAATGGGGTTGCCTTTGTATCCGCCGAAAGAGAAGCAACGAGCAATGCCGATGGCGCCCAACGCATCCAAACGGTCGGCATCTTGAACCAGGGACATTTCCAAGCTTGAAAATGCAGAAACCGCACCGCCCTTGAATCCCATGTGTCGAACGATTTGCACCACGTGCTCCGCGCGCGAAGGGTCGAATGACAGGCTATTCAACCAGTGGGCAGCGGTACGAGGACCTATTTCCTCATCCCCACCGTGAAACTTGGAGTCGGCAATGTCGTGCAACAAGGCCGCTAATTCAACGACTTCAGCATCAGCCTCTGGGGTCTGCTCCAAAAGAGCCTTGCTGGTTTGCCAGACCCTTCTGATGTGCTCCCAATCATGGCCGCCTTCAGCCTCTGATAGGGCCTGTTTCACATAATCACGGGTTTTCAATACCAGGGCTGAACTCATGCACCGAAGTTAACAAGATAGTCTGCATTTTTGCCTCATGCGCGCCTTGATTCAGCGGGTATCAGAAGCCCGAGTCGACATTGCCGGCCAAACTGTCGGCCATATTAACCGCGGTTACATGGTGCTCCTCGGCATTGAAGAGGCCGATGACAGCCGCGATGTGTTATGGCTATCCAAGAAAATCGCCTTGATGCGCCTTTTCTCAGATGAAGATGGGAAAATGAACCGAAGCCTAAGCGATGTTGGAGGTGGCATTTTGCTCATCAGTCAATTCACGCTACATGCCTTGACCGCCAAGGGCAACCGACCCTCCTTCATTCGAGCCGCACGACCAGAGCAAGCCATTCCCTTGTACGAAGCCATGATTTACGCCTTGAAAGAGGAGGGAATTCCAGTTGAAACGGGCCAGTTTGGTGCCGATATGCAAGTGCATTTGTGCAACGATGGACCGGTCAGCATTTGGATCGACAGCCAAAACCGCGAATAGCCTTAAAAGCAGAGGTTGTCAATCAAGCGAACCCCTTCCAAATAACCGGCAAAAACCACGGCACATTCATGACCCGTCTGCGCCTTGGGACAGGACAACATATCGGGCAATTCCACCACAGCAAGGTACTCGGTTTCTATGCCGTGGTTGAAAAGGGACTCTTCGGCATCTTGCAGGGCCAGGTCCCAAGCAAGGGCTTGAGAAACCCGTTTCAATTGACGGTGAATTTCAGCGGCACGAAGCAAGCCGTCAGGACTCAAACGGGCGTTGCGTGAACTGAGAGCCAAGCCGCTTTCAGCGCGAACCGTGGGAACGGTCACCATTTCAATTCCGCTAAACTTTTGCTCGATGAGTTTGCGCACCACCATGCATTGCTGCAAATCCTTTTGGCCAAAATACACCCGCTTAGGGCTCACCATGTGAAACAAGCGGTCCAACACCTGCAAGACCCCCTCAAAATGACCGGGCCTGAATGAACCTTCCCACCGCGTATCCAAACCGCCTAATTCTACCCCACTAGGCGCAGGGGCCTCAGGGTACATTTCTCCAACCGAAGGAACAAATAAGACATCGGCTCCAACTTGAGTGAGAAGCTCAGAATCGCGCTCCAAGGTTCGGGGGTATTTATCTAGGTCTTCAGGATTGTTGAATTGCAGGGGATTGACAAAAACACTGACGATAGTCAAAGCCCCCGAAGACTGGGCTTGCCGCAGCAATTCCAAGTGACCCTCATGCAAAGCCCCCATGGTGGGGACAAAGGCAATTTCCCGGTCAGATGCCTGGCAAAAATCAGCCAATTGTCGGGCGCTAAACAAGGTCTTCATACATGCGAAAAGCCTTGCAAATAAAGGCTTTTTCGCTTTGGGTGTTTTGAGTTTCCCAATTTTTTATTATACTTTTGTAAGCCTTTTTACCGATCTAGGCCCCAATCATCTATGACCCAGAAAAAACGTGTTCTCTATGTGAGTTCGGAAATGGCCCCTTTTTTGGAGCAATCCCCTTACTCGACCATTGCCCGTATGTTGCCTCAGGCATTGCAAGAGAAAGACAACGAAATACGCATTTTGGTTCCCCGATTTGGCGTGATCAACGAGCGCCGCAACCGATTGCACGAAGTTGTGCGTTTGTCAGGCATCAACATCAGCATTGACGACAACGACAATCCGCTGATCATCAAAGTAGCTTCAGTGCCCAACACCAAAATGCAGGTGTATTTTCTGGACAACGAAGATTTCTTTCACCGCAAAGCCGTTTACAACAACGACAAGGGTGTATTCTTTGACGACAACGATGAGCGCACCATTTTCTTCTGCAAAGGAGTTATGGAAACAGTTAAAAAATTGGGCTGGGCTCCCGATATCATTCACTGTCAAGGCTGGATGACTTCCTTGATCCCGCTGTATTTGAAAACCATTTACAAGGATGAGCCTGTGTTCAAAAACACCAAAGTCGTTTACTCCGTTTACCACGAAGATTGCGACGAGTCATTGGGTCAAGACTTCTCCAGAAAAGCTTCCTTGAACACCTTGGAAACGGATTGCATGGACTGTTTCAACAATGCCAGCACCAACGGGGTTCACAACGGCGCGGTTCAGCACGCTGATGCCGTTGTTACGGGCTGCGAAAAGGCCTTGGAATTGGTAAAAGACACCCTGAACGGCAAGCCTACCATTCACCACCAAGAGGGTGAAGATTTAGGACTGCAGTACGAGCAGTTATACGATCAAATCTTGTCTTAATCGCTCTCATTGGTGAACTCCACTCGGCTCGGCCTTTTTCTGTTGCTTGCTCTAAGCTGGGCGGCCTGTAAGCCCGAAGACGGTAACATAGCCCTCGATGGGCAAGGAAATGCCAATCAGTTGACGCTGTTTCGCAGCGACACATTTAGCGTATACGCTTCAACCGTTCGAGAAGACTCGCTTCCAGGTAACGGTTTGAGCTATGCCCTCATCGGGGCCATGAATGACCCGGTATTGGGTCCAAGTCGCTCCTCCTTGTTTGCCAGCATTTCCTTGATTGAGCCCAACAGCAATTTCCCCAACACCAACCAAGCCGATTCAGCCGTGTTGTTCATTCCCGTGGTTGAGGGATTGAACTTTTACGGCAACCGCGGTACCGAACAGGTCTTGCGTGTGCACCCCTTGACCGAAGACATACTGTCGGGCAAAACCCGCTACCAGCACGAAACTCCTGCTTATAACGAGGGCGTATACAGCGAATACCGCGGTCCGCTTTTCAGCTTATACCGAGATAGCTTGCCCTATCGCAAAACCAAATTGGCTCCTGAATCAGGGCTGCGCATCACCCTATCCAAGGAAATGGCTCAGCAGCTCATGAGCATGCCCAAAGCCGCTTACACAACCAACGATGAATTGGCCAAGTACTTCCCGGGTATCGCCATCGTGCCTCAAAACACCGACATGGCTCCAGGGGCCGGGGGGTTCGGCGTATTTGACATACACACCGTGGGTTCCTTGGCGTACCGAGCTAAGATTTTGTTGTATTACGACGATACCAGCACCTTCGTGTTCGGTTTTGACGGCAAGACCCAGGCCTGTACCAGTGGCAAAATTGGCCCTCACCCAACGGCTGTGAACGATCAAATCAACAATCCCAATGCCCATTATCCTCAAACCTATGTGCAGGCCTTGGGCGGTTTGAAAACTTGGCTTCGCTTCCCCTCCCTGTACAGTTTGATTGAGACGGGCAACGTAGCCATCAACAAAGCTGAATTGGTGTTGTATACCGCGCCCAATTGGTGGAGCAGCAGCAATGCGTTTTATGCGGCCCCTCGATTGAATTTGTTTCAACCCGCTTCGGTGGGCTACGATTCAACGGCCCAACAATTGGTGTTTTTCTCTGACCGCAATTCGCTCATCGAAGACGGCACGGCCGCTGCCTTTGGAGGCATCTACAATGAGTCGAGCCAAAGTTATCGTTTTGTCATTACGCGCCATTTGCAAAACCTTTTGAACAATTCGTGGTTTCAAGATAAGTCATACAACGGCGGATTGTACCTGTGCGTACCCAGTGATCAACCTGTCTTAGGAGCTCGTTCGATCATTGACCACAGTAAAACGAAGTTGATCATCACTTACACCAAACCCAACTAAGCGCTCATGAACATTCGCCAACCGTACCAATTGGTCAGCCGAGAATGGAAATCAGAAGACACGGTTTTTGAAATCAACGGCGTGCAAATTGGCCGCGAACGAGTGATGATCGCAGGTCCATGTGCCGTTGAGAACCAGGAACAGATTTATACCATTACCGAGTTTTTAGCCAAATTGGGAGTTCGGTTCCTGCGCGGTGGGGCCTATAAACCGCGCACCAGCCCGTACAGTTTTCAAGGATTGAAAACAGAAGGTTTGGTTCTTCTGAGAGAAGCAGCAGATAAATACGGCATGGCTGTGGTTTCTGAAATCATGAGCGAGGATAAAATTCCTGAGCTCCTGGAATACGCTGACATTTTGCAAGTAGGAACGCGCAACATGCAAAATTACCCCTTGCTCAGAGCCCTAGGCAAAGCGGGGAAACCAATCCTGTTGAAACGGGGCATGAGTTCCACGATTGAAGAGTGGTTGCTCGCCGCTGAATACATAGTCAGCAGCGGTAACGAACGAGTGATCCTATGCGAACGTGGCATTCGAACCTTTGAAAACGCGACCCGCAACACCTTGGATATTGCGGCCATTCCATTGGTCAAAACTCTCAGTCACTTGCCGGTTATACTCGACCCTTCTCAAGGAACAGGCATACGTGATTTGGTACCGGCTGTTTCCAAAGCTGCCATTGCCGCTGGCGCAGATGGCTTGATCATCGAGGTCCACAACCAGCCCAAAGAAGCTCTGAGCGACGGCGATCAAAGTCTGTATTTGGATCAGTTTGCCGACATGCTACCCGTATTGGAAGAAATAGCCCGCGTAGACGACCGGCATTTCGATTACAGCCGCGAAAAGGTTACTATTTAGCCTCTCGCTGAGCGTTTAGCCTCTGAATGACCCCATAAATAGGGAAACCAAGCGCAACCAAAGCAAGCCCTTTTACACTGCTTTCAAATTTACTCGTGAGAATGCCCAAGCAAATAGCCGAGGCCAGTAGGCTGTATAGCAGGGGAATCCAGGGGTAACCCCAAACGCGGTAAGGACGCTCGGTTTCGGGCTCTTTGATGCGCAATCGAAACAAACCCACCACCGTGATCAAGTAAAAGAACAAAGAGGCGAAGGTGCAATATTCCAATAGTTCCCCGTAAGAGCCACTTAAGCATAAGACACTGGCCCAAGCACCCTGCATCCAAAGAGCCTGAACCGGCATTCCCGCCGAGTTGGTTTTGGCTGCAGACCGAAAGAAATAGCCTTGGCTAGCCATGGCCCTGAACAAACGGCTTCCCGCCATGATCAGGCCGTTGTTGCAGCCAAAGGTAGAAATGACAATGAGTACGGCCATCCACAGCGAGCCCGTTGCCGTAGACCCCGAAAATAAACCCGCGGCAGCCGCAGCACCCACCCGGTCGTTCTCGGCAAAAGCAATGCCCTTGCGCAGCAATTCAGAATCGGCTTGGGCATCTCCTTTCAAGGGAAGAATGCTCAAATAAGCCATTTGAGTCAAGCAATACACGACGGTCACCAACAAGGTACCGAAGACCAAGGCCTTGGGTATGTTGCGCGTAGGGGCATCTACCTCATCTGACATAAAAGTCAAGCCCTGCCATGCGTCTGAAGAAAACAGGGAGCCCACCATAGCGCCAGAAAAGGCCGTAGCCAAGGCCAAACCTGAGATGGATTCCCAAGAGACCCCATTGAAACGTTGGGCTTGAAAGGCGCCTTGAAAGTTGTTCCACAAGGTTGGAAAGGATATCGCACAGTAAATGCCCGTGAGTATCAATCCAAACAAAGCCGTCAATTTGGCCCAGGTAAACAAGCGTTGAACCCATTTGCTTTCTTGAATGCCGCGCGCATTGATCAGAGTCAGGAGGACGATGCTCAAAATGGCAACGCCTTGTCCCTTGCTCAAGCCCCAAAAGAGGGCATCAGACTCGTTTAAGCTTGGAACAATAATGGCGAGGTATTTGGCAAAAGCCATGGCCACTGCCGCTATGACACCGGTTTGAATGACCGAGAATACCGACCATCCGTAAACGAAAGCCATGGGGCGACCGTAGGCCCTTGAAATGTAATTGTATTGACCCCCGGCGTGGGGCATCATAGCCCCCATTTCTCCAAATGAGAGGGCAGCCATCAAAGTCATGACACCTGTCAGCACCCAAGCCAGCATCAACCAGCCCGAACTGCCCACTTGCCGAGTCATGTCAGCGGCTACAATGAATACGCCTGACCCAATCATGCTACCCGATACCAACAGCGTGGCATCGAGCAGGCCCAACTTCTTAGCCGCCATAATCCAGCTTAAGCTTTGTGCAATTTGGAATTGCGGCGGCTATACAAGAAATAAATCAAGATGCCCAAAGCGCCCCAGATGGTAAAGAAGGTCATGGTGTTTTCTCGAACATGCGTCATCAAGAAAATGTTGAAACCAACACCCAGCGGGGCCACTATCCAAACCCAAGGGGTTTTGTATGGACGCTCCAAATTGGGCTCTTTGACGCGCAGAACCAATACGGCTAAACAAACCATGCTAAAGGCCAACAAGGTGCCCATGGAGCACATTTCAGATATGTTTTGAATGGGTGTTATGGCTGCTACAATGGAGATGATAAATCCAACCAGAATGGTGCTCTTCCAAGGGGTTTTGAATTTGGAATGCAAGGTGCCGAACATGCCTTTAGGCAGTAAGCCGTCTTTGGCCATGCCCAAGAAAATGCGGGTTTGTCCCAACATCATGACCAGCATCACGCTCATCAATCCAGCGGTTGCCGCTATGGTCACCAAATAAACGGCCCAGGTTAAACCCTGACCACTAAAAGCTGAAGCTACTGGCGCTTTCATGTCCAACTGATCGTATTTGACCATACCGGTCAAAACCAACGAAACAGCGATGTATAATACAGTGCAAATGACCAGAGATGCAATGATGGCAAAGGGTACATCTTTCTTGGGGTTGATGGCTTCACCGGCCTGAGTGGAAACGGCATCAAAACCGATGTACGCAAAAAACACAATGGTGGCCGCGGTCAGTACCCCGCCAAAACCATAATGCACATTTCCTTTCGCATCGATAACCTCAGCAGGGATAAAGGGGTCCCAGTTGGCGGGGTCGACGTAGAAAGCACCGGCAATGATGACAAACAAGACCACAGCTACTTTCAAGACCACAATGATGTTGTTGGTAGAGGCTGCCTCTTTGATGCCCTTGATCAAAATTCCAGTAATGACCCACGTAATCAAGAAAGCCAACACGTTGAAGGCCGGACCCCCATACGTAGACGGGTCGTTGACCCATTGCTCTGGAATGTGAATGTTAAATAAGTGCAAGAGCTTGTTGAAGTATCCGCTCCAGGCCACCGCTACGGTAGTCGCACCCATCATGTATTCGAGAATCAAGTTCCAACCAATGAACCATGCGAAGAGCTCTCCAATGGTACCATACGCATAGGCATAAGCGCTGCCCTCGACCGGCAATACAGAAGCAAATTCAGCGTAACAGAGTGACGCGAACAAGCAGCCTATTCCTGCAATGACAAAAGCAAGAGCCAAGGCCGGTCCAGCATGTTCGTTAGCTGCAATGCCGGTGAGGGTAAAAATACCACCCCCAATGATGGCCCCAATTCCCAGGGAGGTTAATCCCCAGCGGGTTAAAACTCTGTTTAGGTCGTTGTTCTTGGCCTCCTGTTGGTAGGCTTCAATAGGCTTCTTTCTCCAAATTGACATGTGACGTTATCGCTAAACCCCAAATATAAGGTTTATCCAATAACCCCCAATTCTTTGCCAACCTTCGTGAAAGCCGCAATGGCTTTATCCAGGTGTTCGCGCTCGTGCGCGGCACTCAGCTGTACGCGTATGCGCGCCTGACCTTTGGGAACCACCGGGTAGAAGAACCCAATGACGTAAATGCCTTCCTCCAACAGACGATCGGCCATCACTTGGCTGAGTTTTGCGTCGTACAACATGATGGGGACAATGGCACTATCCCCGTCTTTGAAGTCTAGGCCGCTGGCTTTGATTCCAGCTTTGAAGTACTTCACATTGTCTTCCAATTTATCACGCAGCTCGGTGCTCTCGGTCAACATATCGAGCACTTCGATGCTGGCACCCACTATGCTTGGGGC
Organism: Bacteroidota bacterium; assembly: GCA_030833525.1. GTDB lineage: Bacteria > Bacteroidota > Bacteroidia > NS11-12g > UBA955 > JALRLA01. The sequence continues at coordinate 8,370 of JAURGZ010000038.1, forward strand.
CAATGAGTTGGAAAACAAGTAAGGACGGCTGCGCTGGCGCAGCAACTCGATGATCTCTTTGCGGCCGGTTGTGTATCCGCCCATGGCACCGCCCAAGGCCTTTCCCAAGGTGCCGGTGATGATGTCGATTTTGCCCTTTACCCCACAATATTCAGGAACACCCACGCCGGTGGCTCCAATAAAACCAGCGGCATGGCATTCGTCAGTCATGACCATGGCATCGTATTTCTCACACAAAGCCACGATTTTATCGAGCTGAGCCACATAACCGTCCATGGAGAAAACACCGTCGGTAACCACCAATTTGAAGCGGGCACCCGCGGCTGTAGCTTCTTGCAACTTGGCTTCCAAATCAGCCATATCGTTGTTTTCATAGCGGTAGCGCATGGCCTTGCAAAGGCGCACGCCGTCGATGATGGAGGCGTGATTCAAAGAGTCAGAGATGATAGCATCTTCTGCCCCCAACAGAGGTTCAAAAACACCGCCGTTGGCGTCAAAGGCAGCGGCATACAAGATGGTGTCTTCGGTGCCGTAGAATTCGGCTATTTTGCGCTCCAATTCTTTGTGAATGTCTTGAGTTCCACATATGAATCGAACCGAGCTCATGCCAAATCCGTGGCTGTCAATGGCCTTTTTGGCTGCTTCTACCACACGCGGATGACTGCTCAATCCCAAATAGTTGTTGGCGCAGAAATTGATGACCTCTTGCCCATTATCCAAGCGAATTACAGCGCCTTGAGGCGAGGTAATGATGCGCTCTTTTTTATACAATCCGGCTTCTTCGATGGCCTGCAATTCGGCCGCTAAATGGTCTTTGATGGCTCCGTACATGAAGCAAAAATAAGGCATCAAGCGCCTAGGAACGCCAGCACTTGTTCCAAGATGCTTCGATCGTTCATCAACCTGGGTACCTTGTGTTGCCCTCCTAGCTTTCCGCGTGCTTTCATCCAGCCTCGAAAGGTTCCCTCGGGAGCTGCGTGAACCATGGGGCCGTGCATGGCCAAATCGCCTTGCCGCTTGGCCTTATAATCCCCATTGTTTGCCTGCAAAAGAGCATCCAAGGTGCGCGCAAAAGTGTCCATATCGGGAACAGAACCCTCGAACTCGACCACCCATTCGTGCCCTGGTTGACCCATGTCCAAATAACGCGGACCCGCCGTATAGTCGGTTACTTTGACCCCCAATTGCTTGCAAGCTTCGGTCATAGCCGAATCGGCATTCTCGATGACCAATTCCTCCCCAAAGGCATTGATGAACAACTTTACACGACCCGTGATGGTGAAGGTGTAGGGGCTGCGAGAATGAAAAACGACCGTGTCACCAATGGCATAGCGCCACAATCCCGAGTTGGTGGTAATTACCATAGCATAGGGTCTACCTACCTCTATCTCCCACAGCGGAATGCAACGGTCAGGGCCTTGATCCAATGCATAAAATTCATAGAAAACCCCGTGATGGGTCATCAACAGCAGAGCCGATTGATCAGCATAAGCCTGAACCCCAAAAAATCCCTCGCTCGCATTGTAGGTCTCCACGTAATGCATGTGCGCATGGGGAAACAAAGCCTTGAACTGCTCCCGGTAGGGTTGAAAACTGACTCCACCGTGAATGAACAGCTCCATATTGGGCCATACCTCATGCATGTGGCTTGCGCCTTTGATCTCCAAAATGCGCTTCATGAGTATCAAGGTCCAAGTGGGGACGCCACTCATGCTGGTGACGTTCTCGTGGGCCACGCTTTGGGCCATGGCTTCCAACTTTTCTTCCCAGTTCTCCATGAGCGCAATGCTCATTTCGGGCGTGCTCTTCCAATTCGCCCAAACCGGCAAGTGGTTCATCAATACAGCTGAAAGGTCACCATAGTAACTGCGGTCAGAGAGCTGATTGACCTGGTGCGAACCGCCCACCAACAGCCCCTTTCCCTCAAACAAACGGCTCTCGGGCCGAAACGATAAATACTGGGTCAAGGCCTCACGTCCACCCATGTAATGGCTGTATTCCAAGCTTTCGTAACTGATGGGAATGAACTTGGCACTGTTGGAGGTCGTTCCCGAACTTTTGGCAAACCAAGTAACATCACCCGGCCAGAGCAATTGCTGCTCGCCTTTCATGTTGCGTTCGATGTAGGGCTGCAAATCTTCGTATTCCACGACGGGAACCAGCCGCTTGAAATCGGCGTAACTCAGCGATTCTTTGACCCCCAAAGATTCGCCGTATTGGGTTAGGCTCAGCTTATCGCTCAACTGCTGCAACAGCAATATCTGCTGCTCCTCGGCCTTGGAGACCAAACTCCACAATTCATCGTGGCGTTGACGAAAATACCAAGATATGACCGGGGCAATCACAGCAGCAATTTAACCCTCAATCTGCCCGTCTCGCAAACGAACAATGCGTTTGGCATGAGCGGCGATGTCTTCTTCGTGGGTTACCAACACAATGGTATTGCCTTGTTGGTGGATTTCCTCAAACAAAGCCATGATCTCATGGCTGGTTTTGGTATCCAAATTACCCGTGGGTTCGTCGGCCAACAACAAGGACGGTTGATTGACCAAAGCTCTGGCTACAGCCACACGCTGCCGTTGACCACCCGAAAGCTCATTGGGTTTATGGTGCATGCGGTCTTTGAGTCCCACTTGTTCCAAAACCGCTTCGGCTTGCGCCAGGCGCTGCTTGGTCTTCATACCGGCATACACCAGGGGCAATGCCACATTTTCCAAGGCAGACAAGCGATTCAACAAATTAAACGTCTGAAAAACGAAGCCTATTTCCTGGTTGCGCACCCGGCTCAATTCAGCGTCATTCATGCGGCTGACTTCGGTTCCATTCAACCAATACTGACCAGCTGAAGGCGTATCCAAACAGCCAATGATGTTCATCAGGGTACTTTTCCCTGAACCACTGGGGCCCATCAAAGCGGTATACTCCCCTTTTTCAATGTACAAATCAATGCTGCGCAAGGCATGCACTGTATTGCCTCCAAGCGCATAGGTTTTGCGAATGGATTCCAGGGAGATCAGCGCTTTGGATGAAGTCATTTATTGCCCCTCGATCACTTTGGGCACCCTGAAAAAATCACTGTCAGCCTTGGGTGCATTTTTCAAAGCCTCTTCGTGGGAAATTTCTTGAACAACCTGGTCTTCCCGCAACACATTATGGGACTCCGTCATGTAAATCAAAGGCTCTACCCCTTCGGTGTTCACTTGCTTAAGGGCTTCACACATGCCCAAGATTTTTTCCAAATCTTGACGCATGGTTTCTTTTTCATCATCGCTGAATGACAAACGGGCCAAATGGGCCAAAGCCTCTACTTTTTCTTTGCTAATGCTCATGTCCAAGCCGGGTAATTTTTAAACGCCCCGGAGCGTTCCAACTGTGAATTTATAACCTCGTACACCTTTTCTGCTAACTGAGGGATGTCGTCATTCGACAAACCAGCTGTTGGAATCGGCTTATGAATGATCATGCGCATTCTTCCCGGTGCTGCCAACCACTTGAAATTATTCATCAAACGGTGATTGTCGGGCATGGTTACCGGAACAATGGGAATTTGTTTTTCAATGGCCACTCGAAAGGCCCCAGGCTTAAACGGATGAATCAATTTAGGCGTGTAATCGGGGATTCTACCTTCGGGGTAAATGACCAGGTTGGCATCCAATTCATCCATCTTCTCTGACGCTTCCAAGAACGCTCGGTGCGCATGTCGAATGCTCTCTCGCTTGACCGAAACATCGAGGGTTTTGAACCAAATATTGAACAAGGGAACGTTGGTCAATTCGATTTTGGCCATGAAAAAATTAAAGCCGGGCAACAGCGAACCGTTGGTAATGATATCCAAATAGGAAGCGTGATTGGGCGCGAAAACATAGCGCTGATTCGGGTCCAGTTTCTCTTCGTAGCGTACCACTGGAAACATGCCCCCGACGTACAACGTGGTGTATCCCCAGACACGGCGAAGAAAATGCGCCAAGCGATACGTCTTTTTGCTCTGCAACGTGAGCCAAAACAGCGGATACATAACCAAGAATAAGACACAGAAAAATCCCATGGCATAGACCAGCCAAATCTTGCCCAAAATGAATTTCAACTTCAAGACTGTCCTCCTTTTCCTTGGTTTCGCACGTAAACCAACAGCGAAACCACCATTCCCAAAGAAAGACACATCATGAATTGGGCTCGGGCAAATGAACCGATTGACATGTTCTCTTGGAAGTTGGCTTTGGCCTCTTCGATGCGCTCAAGGCGCTCCTCTTCTGACACCGGAGTCTGGTCATCTGCTTCTTGAAAAGGCGCTGCAAAATGCTTTTCAATGGCCGAGTGATTGCGGGCCGTCAAGTCTTGCACGATGGCAGGTTGACCGGTTAAAACGTGCTGGTAAGCGGCCACGTTGCACAAGGCGATCAACACCGAAACCATCAGAGAACCAAAGAGCGCCTTTCCCAAGTTCATGGGTTTATCGCTGACGGCTGAATACAAGCTCTTCATGAACAGAAAAACCCCAACCGCAGGTATGATCAAATTGGCCAGCACGGGAACCGCCGAAACCAAACTGCGCTCGCGATATAAACCATTCAAATACTGGATCAACAACATGGCGGCACTCATGGAGCCAAAAGCCAATCCGTATAGGGACACTCGTCTAAACACCTAACAAAAATAGGACAGGCGGCCGAGACGGCCGCCTGTCACACACTCAATGGGTTAAAATGAGTCCTTCCAATGGACAATTGCTTACTCGTCAGAATCGTCTTCGTCAGAATCTGATTGGTATTCGTCAAAATTGTATTCAGGCAACAATTCTGACTTCACATGGCCAATGGTCTCGTTGAGGGCATCGACAAACTTGTGAAAGTCTTCCTTGTAGAGGTGAATCTTGGTTTTGACAAAGCTGCCGTCGTCAAAGCGACTGCGTTTGCTTTCGGTGATGGTGATATAAAAATCTTGGTTGCGCGTGGCCTTTACATCAAAGAAATAGGTACGCTTACCTGCTCTAACCCTTTTGGAAAAGACGTCGTCTTGGTTGTGAGAGTATCCCTGATTTTCCTCGTTCATGGAAATGGTTTTAGGTGGATATTCAAATGGTGGTTGAGGCAAATATGCGAAAATATTTTAGAGGAGCAATGACATTTTTAAGACATTATGCTTGTTCGTGCTGCATTTCGTACAATTGTTTATACAAACCCTCTTGTTCCAACAGGCTTTCATGGCTTCCTCGCTGTGCAATGGTTCCTTCTTCTAACACCCAAACCTCGTCAGTGAATTGAAGTGGAGCAATGCGGTGGCTTACAATGATAGCCGTTTTTCCTTTTAACTCGATTTTCAGTTGAGAAATGATGGCCTGTTCGGTTTCGGCGTCAACCGCACTCAAACAATCGTCAAGCAAGTATAAATCTGCATCTCGAACCAAAGCCCGAGCCAATGAAACCCGTTGTTTCTGTCCCCCAGACAAGGAAACCCCGCGTTCTCCAAGCAACGTTTGCAAGCCTTGGGGCCACTGAGACAGATCGCGCTGCAATTGGGCCCATTCAATGGCCTTGTTCAAGGTATCGGCTTGCCGATCTTGAGCCTGTGTTCCGAACATGATGTTTTCTTCGATCGTCTCAGAGAACAGGAATACATCTTGGGGCACATACGCTAAATGCGCCCGATATTCTTTCTTTTGGATGCTCGAAACCGCTAGCCCATCCAACCGGATATCACCCTCAAAACGAGCACCGCTGTCTTGGCCCAACTGGGCCGCCAACAATTGCATCAAGGTAGATTTACCCGATCCTGTCTTACCCGTTATACCCAAAATAGAACCTTTGGGAATGCAACCCTTGATGCCATGCAAAGCAGGCTCTGATTTGCCGGCATATTGGAACCATTGAATGTCGATGCTCAGTTCTCGATCGAAGGCATAGCCCACTCCATCACCCTCTTGAGGCTCAGGATAATCCAAAAATTCGTTGATGCGTTTTTGAGAAGCCGCTGCTTTTTGAACCAATGCCGTTGTCCAACCCAAGGAAGCTACTGGCCATATCAACATGTTGAGATACAAAATGAACTCAGCCATGTTGCCAGGTGAAAAGGTACCTTCTTCAACGGCTTTGCCACCCAGATAAAGCACCAGCAAGGTGCTCAATCCCATCAGGAACAACATCAAAGGAAAAAACAGGGCGTTCACCTTGGCCAATTTGAGGTTGCGCTGCTGAAACTCCAGACCTTCCTCGTAAAAGCGCTTGTTAAAAGCAAACTCGGCACCGAATGATTTGATGACGCGAATGCCCGAGAACGTCTCTTGCGCCAGAGTCGTCAGCGTAGACAACTGTTCTTGAATGCGTTTATTGCCCACGTTGATCAATCGACTCACGTGGTAAATGGAAACACTGAGAATGGGCAAGGGCAACAATACCCACAGGGTCAATTCGGCATTGACCTTGATCATTTGATACAAGACGGCGATGAAGGTGAACAGAACGTTGGCGAAATACATGATGGCCGGACCTATGTACATGCGCACATTCGATACATCCTCTCCAATGCGGGACATCAAATCGCCTGTAAAATGCTGCCGATAAAACCCTTCACCCAATCGCTGATATTTGGCGTACAGCTGGTTTTTCAAATCAAACTCCACCTTGCGGGATACCACCACCAAGGTCTGGCGCATGTAATACATGAAAACGCCTTTGGCCACGGCTGCCAGCAGCAAGGCAGCTCCAAATGCCAAAGCCAAATGCCCTATGCGATCGGGTAAATCACCCAAACCCTCGCCCCGCATCCACAGGGACTGAAAAAGAGCATCGTCCAAACCCTGTCGCAGGAATGACGGCACAAGCACCGCTAGCACATTGGAAAGCACCACAAAACCAATGCCCGCTAACATGGGCCAGCGGTACTTCAACAGGTAAACATTCAACGCAAATAGAGCTTTCACAATGCAGAGGCAAAGGTAGGGGCATAGCCAAGGCTTTGTTCGCGAAAAGCATGGTATGACCAGGCTTATTATCTTTGTATAAAACAATTCAAGATTCTTTGACCGATTTGCTCTCGGAATTTTCTATTTAGATTTCCACATGCCGTGAATTGTTCGTATATTTGCAACCCATTTAGAGAAACCATGCACCTGACTGCTGAAAGAAAGAAGGAACTATTTGCCAAGTTTGGAGGCGCTGATACCAACACCGGTAGCACCGAAGCCCAAATTGCTATGTTTACCGAGCGCATTAACCACATCAGCGCTCATTTGAAAGGCCAGCGCAAAGACAAGAGCGCTGAATTGTCACTGATCAAATTGGTAGGTAAGCGCCGCAGCTTGTTGAACTACTTGGCCAAGCAAGACATTTTCAAGTACAGAGACTTGATTAAAGAACTCGGATTGCGTAAGTAATCTGGTATAAACTTATTGGAGAAAAGCCCCGTTCGCCTGCGCGAAACGGGGCTTTTTGCTTTAAAAAACATATCGATATGATGAATATTCAAACCCTTAGCTTCGATACCGGCGATGGCCGCATGATCGAAATTGAAACCGGCCGGTTGGCTCGCCAGGCTCACGGTAGCTGCGTGATCCGTGTGGGTAAAACCCACTTGTTGGCCACGGTGGTTTCCAACTACGATGCCCGTGAAGGCATCGATTTCTTGCCTTTGAGCGTAGATTACCAAGAGAAATTCGCGGCCGTTGGTCGCATACCTGGAAGCTTTTTGCGCCGTGAAGGCCGCTTGAGCGATTATGAGGTTTTGATCTCTCGATTGGTAGACCGCTGCTTGCGCCCATTGTTCCCTGAAGACTACCACGCTGACACCCAGGTGATGATTCAGTTGATTTCTTCAGATGAGAACATTCTGCCTGACACATACGTAGGATTGGCTGCATCTACCGCTTTGATGCTGTCAGACATTCCCTTCTTGGGTCCCATTTCTGAGGTGCGCGTAGGTCGCATCGACGGCCAGTTGGTATTGAACCCCACAGCTGAAGAATTGAAGAAATCAGACGTGGATTTGGTCGTAGGTGGTACCGCTAACGACTTGAACATGGTAGAAGGTGAAATGCAAGAATTGTCTGAAGAAGAGTTCTTGGAAGCCTTGAAATTCGGTCACGAAGCCATCAAATTGCAGTGTGCCCAGCAGTTGGCCTTGTGCGAACAAATGGGTGGTCGCAAGCCCGCTCGTGAATACAACCACGAAGACAACGACCAAGAGTTGCGTCAGCGCGTCATTGCTGAAACCTCTCCTGCCATTCGCGAAATTGCCCAGAGCGGCAAAACCAAAAAAGAGCGCTCTGATGCTTTCAAAGCTGTATTGAATGAATACTTAACTCAGTTTGATGGCCAAGAAGACAAAGACCGCATGGTTCGCTTGACCAAGAAGTACTTCCACGAGGCCGAGTACAACCAAATGCGCGCCATGATCTTGGAAGAAGGCAAGCGTTTGGACGGTCGCTCTACGACCCAGGTTCGCCCCATCTACACCGAAGTCGACGTAGTTCCCGCAGCCCACGGTTCTTCTTTGTTTACCCGTGGCGAAACTCAGTCATTGACCACTGTAACCTTGGGTGGTAAGTTGGATGAGCAGTTGTTGGACGCTCCTATGCACCACGGCCACAGCCGCTTGATGTTGCACTACAACTTCCCTTCATTCTCAGTAGGTGAAGCACGTCCCAATCGCGCTCCTGGCCGCCGCGAAATCGGTCACGGAAACTTGGCTCTTCGCGGTTTGAAAGCCATGATTCCTTCTGACGTTCCTTATGTGATTCGCATTGTTTCTGACATTTTGGAATCCAACGGTTCATCTTCTATGGCCACGGTTTGTGCCGGTTCTATGGCCTTGATGGATTCAGGTATCAAAATGAACAAGCCCGTAGGTGGTATCGCCATGGGTCTGATCACCGACGAGTCAGGCAACTACAAAGTATTGACCGACATTTTGGGTGATGAGGACCACTTGGGTGACATGGACTTCAAAGTGGTAGGTACTACTGACGGTATCACCGCTTGCCAAATGGATATCAAAATCAACGGATTGAAATGGGAAATGGTAGCCCAGGCTTTGAAACAAGCCCGCGACGGCCGTTTGCACATTTTGGGTGAGATGGACAAATCCATCACGGCTCCTGCCGCTGATTTGAAGCCCCATACTCCACGCGTAGAAATGCTGGTCGTAGACAAGGAATTCATCGGCGCCATCATCGGTACCGGCGGTAAGGTCATTCAAGACATTCAAGCCCGTACCGAAACCACCATTTCCATCGAGGAAAAAGACGGTAAAGGATACGTGGAAATCTTGTCAAACAACGCTGAAAACATGGAAGCAGCCATTTCCATCATCGAAGGCATCATTGCCGTTCCCGAGGTTGGAACCGTGTACGAAGGTACCGTTCGCAGCATCATGGACTTCGGAGCTTTCGTGGAAATTCTTCCTGGTAAAGACGGCTTGTTGCACATCAGCGAAATCACCTGGGAGCGCCTTGGCAGCATGGAAGGTGTGTTCAAAGAGGGCGACAAGATTGAAGTGAAATTGATCGAAGTAGATGCCAAATCTGGCAAACTGCGTTTGAGCCGCAAAGCCCTGTTGGAAAAACCTGAAGGGTACGTGGAACCAGAACCCCGTGAACGTCGTCCAGGTGGCGACCGTCGCGGTGGTGATCGTGACCGTGGTCGCGGCGGGGATCGTCGTGGCGGAGATCGGGATCGTGGACCACGACGCGGTTAATCTTAAGCTTGAGAAAAGGCCTCCGATTGGGGGCCTTTTTTTATGCTATCCCACCAAGCGGCTAGCCAGAAAAGCACCACAGGGAAGGTCTTCAACTGAGCCTTAAAAACGATGAATTCCCGCAGCTCACTGGGGTATAGATCAGTAGGTCCCAACAAGGTCCCTAACACCAACAACACGATAAAAGCGCTTATCAACCCCGACCAGTGCCAAGCTTTTTCACGCGCTATATCCACCAAGTACAAAACCACCCCCATGACGGCGATGACAAAACTGGCAGATTC
>JAURGZ010000012.1 GCA_030833525.1 Bacteroidota bacterium
GGCTACAGTTTTCAGGCCTTTGAATTCGAAGATCGCAGCCTGACGGTCAGCGACCAAAGCAACACTTTTCAAGCTGAAATCGCCTCGAGTCAACCCGAATTGATCAAGCGCAGTCAACTCAACTCGCATTGGGTAAGCACCCCCGTAGCCATTGGCTTTCAAGATCGCCCCAACGACCCCGAGGTGCAGTTCATGGCTGGAGTTTACGGCTACTACAATTTGAGAACCAACACCGAAATCAAAATGAAAGACGGTAGCCGTTCCAAGTCAGTGGGCGAATTCTGCATCAACGATTGGGCTGTTTCTCCTTTTGCACAGTTGCAATTCGACGGCTTTGGCCTTTACGCCCGCTACCACATGAGCAATTTGTTCAAAAGCAAACAGGCTTCCAATCCTCCAAGTACGGAACCCAGCGCCAACCTGCTTCAATTCGGAATTGTGCTCGGCGGGAGCTAATTATTCGGCGCCTTTGCCCAGGCCGACCTTTGCCGAGCAGAGCAATGATGTACCTTTGCCCTACGCAACAAATGCAAGGCCATGGCTGAACTTCTCTGGAAAACTGAAAAAGAATACGAAGAAATAACCTTCAAATCCTGCAACGGGGTCGCTCGAATTGCCTTCAATCGCCCCGAAGTGCGCAATGCTTTCACTCCCAAAACGGTAGATGAGTTATGGGAGGCCCTGATCATTTGCCACGAAAGCCAAGAAATTGGGGCCGTGATCATCACCGGCGAGGGTCCGTCTGCGAAAGACGGGGGTTGGGCATTCTGTTCAGGGGGTGATCAGCGCGTGCGCTCCAACACCGGTTACAAAGGCGTGAACGGTATCAACCGCTTCAATATTTTAGATGTTCAGCGACAGATTCGCTTCATGAACAAAGTGGTCATCGCGGCGGTTAACGGCTGGGCTGTAGGCGGTGGCCACAGTTTACACGTGGTCTGCGATTTGACTCTGGCCAGTGAGGAACATGCCAAGTTCAAACAAACCGATGCCGATGTGGCCAGCTTCGACGGCGGGTTCGGATCGGCTTATTTAGCGCGTCAAGTGGGCCAAAAAAGAGCCCGTGAAATCTTCTTTTTGGGCGCCGAATACTCAGCCCAAGAGGCCTTTGAAATGGGCATGGTCAACAAGGTTGTCCCCCACGCACAGCTCGAACAAGTGGCCTATGACTGGGCCCAGGAAATCATGAGCAAAAGCCCTACGGCCATCAAAATGCTCAAATTTGGCTTCAACCTCATCGACGACGGTCTGGTGGGCCAACAGGTTTATGCTGGTGAGGCTACCCGGTTGGCTTACGGCACAGATGAAGCCATTGAAGGACGCAATGCCTTCTTGGAAAAACGCCCGCGCGATTTTTCCAAATTCCCCAAATTCCCCTAACAAAAAGCCCCGCTTTGAGCGGGGCTTTTTGTTAGAACAAATCTTTCATTTTATCGAAGAAACTCTTGCTGCCTTGGTCCGGCTTAAAGTGATCGCTGTCTTGAAGCTTCAAGAGTGTTTCCTTCTCTTCTGAAGACAATTTCGTGGGTACATACAACTTCACCTGAATGAGTTGATCGCCCGTTCCATAACCGTTCAAATCGGGGAATCCTTTTCCTTTCAACCGCAACACTTTGCCGGGCTGGGTACCGGCATCTACCTTGATTTTGGCCTTGCCGTCTAAGGTGGGCACCTCGATTTGAGCCCCCAATGCGGCTTCGGGGAAACTCAACCACAGAGGGTATATCACGTTGTTGCCGTCGCGCGTGAGGTCATCGTGGGCTACCGCTTCAATGAGCACAATCAAATCACCGGCTTGGCCCCCGCCAGGACCCATATTCCCTTTTCCTTGCACGCTGAGTTGCATGCCCTCATCTACCCCGGCTGGAATTTTAATGCTGGTTTCAAAATCTTGCGCCACCAACCCCTGTTCATTCGCCTCACGGGGTTTGCTTTCTACGACTCTACCCATGCCTTGGCACACAGGACAGGCTGCTTGAGTGGCCATTTGACCCAAAAAGGTGTTGGTCACACGGCGAACCGAACCCGTACCGTTGCACTGTCGGCAATCGCTGTACTTCACTCCTTCGGCCACCACCATGCGGCGGTACTTCACCTTTTTCTCCACGCCTGAACGCATGTCTTCCAAGGTCAGCTTGATGCGAATGCGAATGTTAGAGCCCATGCTTCGGCGAGAACCGCCGCGGCCTCCACCCCCTCCAAAGAAGGAACCAAAAATGTCTCCATCCCCACCGAAAATATCTCCAAACTGGGAGAAGATATCGTCCATGCTGAAACCAGCACCGCCTCCGGCACCGCCCATTCCAGCATGACCAAACTGGTCGTAACGCTGTTTTTTCTCGGCGTTGGACAGCACATCGTAGGCCTCAGCCGCTTCCTTGAATTTTTCTTCGGCCTCTTTGTTATCGGGGTTTTTATCGGGGTGATACTTGATGGCCAACTTGCGGTAGGCCTTTTTGATCTCATCAGCGCTAGCCCCCCGGCTAACCCCCAAAATATCGTAGTAGTCGCGTTTGCTCATGCTTATTGTCCTACCACTACTTTGGCAAAGCGTATCACTTTGTCGTTCAACGTATATCCCTTTTCCAACTCGTCAATCACTTTGCCTTTGAGGTCTTCGTTGGGAGCTGGGAATTGCGTGACCGCTTCGTGCAAATCAGTATCAAAGGCCTCTCCCTGGCTTTGAATGGCTTTGACCCCATTCTTTTCCATGATTTTCCAAAACTTTTGGTGAATCAATTGCAAACCTTCCATCACCTTGGCTTCGTCACTTGAAGCCGTTTCGGCTGCTTTGATGGCGCGTTCCATGTCATCTAAGACCGGCAAAAATGCCAGAATGACATCACGGCTGGCATTTTGCATCCATTCCAATCGATCTTTGGTGGTACGGCGGCGAAAATTTTCAAATTCAGAATACAAGCGCAGGTATTTTTCACGCTCAGCTTGAACTTGGTCTTCCAAACTCAAATCTGCGACTTCTTCGCTAGAAGACTCGACAGCAAATCCTTCGGCGTTTGCGTCAACAGCCTCAGGGTTCAATTCTTCTTTCAATTCTGGATTTTCAGATTCTTTGCTCATGATTACCCTTCATTTGCAAACCATTTGCCAATTATAGCCGTTATGCCATTGTGTCAGCCTAAAAAGCATTTAAATTGGCATTCTTTATGTTTACCGGCATCATCGAACAAACCGCTATAGTCAAGCACATTGACCACGAAGCAGGCAATGCGATTTTCACGATTGAATCGTCGATTGCTTCTGAGTTGGCCATTGGCCAGAGCGTTGCACACAACGGGGTTTGTTTGACGATAACCCATTGCGAACATGACTCCTACCAAGTTACGGCAATAACCGAAACCTTGTCAAGAACCACATTGGGTCAATGGAAAGCCGGGCAACGCATCAATTTGGAGAGAGCGCTACGGGCCGATGGGCGTTTGGACGGGCATTTTGTTCAGGGCCATGTAGACGCCGTGGGGACCGTCACCGAAATGCATGACCAAGATGGATCCACCTTGATGTTTGTCGATTTTGACCACGAACTGGGATATACGGTCACCAAAGGCAGCATCTGCATGGATGGTATTAGTTTAACCGTGGTCGACAGCCTACCGGGCGCCTTCAGCGTCGCTGTCATTCCGCATACCTGGAACAACACCCATTTGAGCGAAATTCAAGAAGGGCAATCGGTCAATATCGAATTCGACATTCTGGGCAAATACATGAAAAAACTGCACCATTTGTCCCAGGGAATCCTCTAGGTTCAAGCTGTTTATTTATAGCCTTTATAAGTTAAACAGATTCGCTGAATTGGGTTGGCTATTGCAGCCTAAATCCTTAATTTTGTTTTCGCAAAAACGCATTGTCAAACCCAATGAAACTGCTTTCATTTTTATTCACTTCGAGCATCGGACGCAAACTCATCATGGCCCTAACAGGGCTTTTTCTTTGCCTTTTTCTCATAGTTCACCTCATTGGCAACCTGCAGCTGTTCAAAGCTGACGGCGGCTATGCCTTCAACCATTACGCTTGGTTCATGACCAGCAACCCCCTGATCAAAACGGTCAGCTGGGGTTTGTATGCCATGATCATCTTGCACGCCGTCAAAGGCATTTACCTGGCTATGCAAAACCGCAAAGCACGTGAGGTGAGCTACGGCGTAAACGGCGGTTCATCCAACAGCACTTGGTCTAGCCGCAACATGGCTATTTTGGGTAGCATCATCTTCATTTTCATTGGCATTCACATGGGTGACTTCTGGCGCGAATACAAATTCGGCGACGAAATCACATGGAAGAGCTATACCCAAGACTACAATACTCAAGAAGTCACATGGGCCGATTATACCCCCGTTGAAGGCCAAAAAATTTATGCCAAAGACATCGAAGGGGGCCACATGTTGGTGGCCAAAGACTTGTACGTTGAGGTATGGGAATCGTTCAAACAACCTTGGATCGTGTTGATCTATGTTTTGAGCATGTTAGCCCTTTCCTTTCACTTGTTACACGGGTTTCAAAGCGCCTTCCAAACCCTGGGCGTCAATCACCCCTCGTACAGTCCCATCATTCAGTTCATCGGTCGTGCCTTCGCCATCTTGGTTCCCCTAGGATTTGCGGCCATTCCCTTGTACGTCTTGTTTCAATAATTCAATATCATGAGCCAAAAACTCGATTCGAAGATACCTGCAGGCAACCTCGCCGATAAGTGGACCCAATACCGCTCTTCGGTTTCATTGGTCAACCCTGCCAACAAACGCAATTTGGAAGTCATTGTAGTCGGAACCGGCTTGGCTGGGGCCTCTGCCGCCGCCACTCTGGCTGAAATGGGCTACAAAGTCAAAGCCTTTTGTTTCCAAGATTCCCCTCGCCGCGCCCACTCCATTGCCGCTCAAGGGGGTATCAACGCCGCTAAAAACTACCAAAACGACGGTGACAGCGTGTACCGTTTGTTCTACGATACCATCAAAGGCGGTGACTACCGCGCTCGCGAAGCGAACGTGCACCGTTTGGCCGAAGTTTCCACCAACATCATTGACCAGTGTGTTGCCCAAGGGGTTCCCTTTGCCCGTGAATATGGCGGGACCCTATCCAACCGCTCTTTTGGTGGAACCCAGGTTCAACGCACCTTTTACGCAGCTGGCCAAACCGGTCAACAATTGCTCTTGGGTGCCTACAGTGCCTTGGAACGCCAGGTAGGAGTCGGAAACGTAAAAATGTACACCCGCCACGAGATGATCGAAGTGGTCACCATCGACGGCAAAGCCCGAGGCATCATCGCCCGTGATTTGGTCAGCGGCAAACTGGAGCGTCATTTTGGCCATGCCGTATTGCTGTGCACCGGTGGATACGGAAACGTGTTCTACTTGAGCACCAACGCCATGGGAAGCAACGTAACAGCAGCGTGGAAAGCCCACAAAGCGGGTGCTTATTTCGCCAACCCCTGCTTTACGCAGATTCACCCCACCTGCATCCCCGTTTCAGGCCATTACCAGTCCAAGTTGACCCTGATGAGCGAATCGCTTCGAAACGACGGCCGCATCTGGGTTCCCAAAGCCAAAGGCGACAAACGCCATCCCAACGACATTCCCGAAGAGGAACGCGACTACTATTTGGAGCGTCGTTACCCCGCTTTCGGAAACTTGGTTCCCCGTGACGTTGCGTCTCGTGCAGCGAAAGAGCGTTGCGACGCAGGTTACGGTGTAGGCAGCAGCGGAATGGCCGTTTACCTGGACTTCCGCTACAACATGATGAACAAGTACGGCCGTGCCGAAGCCACGAAGGCAGGCATCGAAAACCCAGACGAAGCCACCTTGTTTCGTTTGGGCAAAGAAGTCGTAAAAGAGAAATACGGAAACCTGTTTGACATGTACAAGCAGATCACCGACGAAGATCCCTACGAAGTGCCCATGCGCATTTACCCTGCGGTGCACTACACCATGGGTGGTTTGTGGGTAGACTACGAGCTACAAACTACCGTTCCCGGTTTGTACGCTTTGGGTGAGGCTAACTTCTCCGACCACGGGGCCAACCGCTTGGGAGCATCTGCCTTGATGCAAGGATTGGCTGACGGCTACTTCGTCATTCCCTACACCGTAGGTTCATACTTGAGCAAGGAGATTCACACCAAAGCGATCGACACCCAACACGAGGCATTTGAAGACGCCGAGAAGCGCGCCAGCGAACGCATCGAAAAACTGATGAGCATTCAAGGTAAGCGCAGCGTGGAAAGTTACCACCGCGAATTGGGTCTGATCATGTGGGACAAGTGCGGCATGGCGCGCAGCGAAGCGGGCTTGAAACAAGCCATCGATGAAATTCGCGCGCTTCGTGAAGATTTCTACAAGAATGTGCGCATTCCTGGCAAAATCAACGAATTCAACCCTGAACTCGACAAGGCCGGCCGCGTAGCTGACTTCTTGGAATTGGGCGAATTGATGTGCTTGGATGCCTTGAATCGAAACGAAAGTTGCGGCGGTCACTTCCGCGAAGAATACCAAACCGAAGAAGGTGAAGCCTTGCGCGACGATGAGCAATATGCTTACGTTGCCGCTTGGGAAAACACCGGCGAAGGCTGGAATCTTCACAAAGAAGATCTTCAGTACGAAAACATTAAAATCCAACAACGCAGTTACAAGTAATCGAAAGGAACCTTATGAGCGATACTCTCAACATCAACCTCAAAGTTTGGCGCCAAGCCAATGGCAACGAAAAGGGGAAATTTGAATCCTACCAAGTCCAAGCCAATCCCGACATGAGCTTCCTGGAGATGTTCGATGTCTTGAACGAGCAATTGATCGAAGATGGCCGCGAGCCTGTGGCCTTTGACCACGACTGCCGCGAAGGCATTTGCGGCATGTGCAGCATGGTCATCAACGGCCGTCCCCACGGCCCCAAGCAGGGGGTTACCACTTGCCAGTTGCACATGCGCAGCTTCAAAGATGGTGACACCGTAGTGGTAGAACCCTGGCGCGCGAGTGCCTTCCCTGTCATCAAAGATTTAAGCGTCGACAGAGGTGCATTTGACCGCATCATTGCCGCCGGCGGATACGTCTCCGTCAACACCGGTAATGCTGTTGATGCCAATAGCATTTTGATTCCCAAAGATGTAGCGGATAAAGCATTCGAAGCTGCCACCTGCATTGGATGTGGCGCTTGCGTAAGCGCGTGCAAGAACGCATCTGCTATGTTGTTTGTGGGAGCCAAGGTCACCCAATTGTCCATGTTGCCTCAAGGCCAAGCCGAACGCGAAAGCCGCGTAGTGGCCATGGTCAACCAAATGGATGCCGAAGGATTCGGAGCTTGCACCAATACGGGTGCTTGTGCCGCCGAATGCCCCAAAGAAATTCCGTTGAGTGTCATTGCAACCCTCAACCGCGAATACACCAGCGCCAAGTTGAAAGGGCGCTAATTTTCATTCCTATCTAACCAAAGAGGCCATCCCGAAAGGGGTGGCTTTTTTATTTCAAGGGAACTATGGCCCCTATTTCCATCGCCAATTGCAGGGGCAAATATCGTTGAGTTCCGTAGGCTGGTGACCAACACAGCGCTGAAAAAGAAGGCTGAAAGTGCAGGCGTACGGCTGGGTCCAATTCGTATTCCCAACGCAAACCGCCGCGAAGGGCTAAGTTCACTTCTGCCGTCTTAACGGCAGCATATTGCGGCTTGTCATCAGGCCCCAGCTCCACCTGCAATTCGTTGACAAAAAACTCAGACCCCGTTTTCATGGAAAACCCAACGGTTTGAATGTGCAATCCGTGCTGCAACAAAATGCTCGGAGCGATACCGCCAAAGGCCCAAAGGCTGGCCTTCTCTAAATGCAATGAGGGCCCATCGATGCGCTTGTGCCAGTCCATTGGAATTTCCAGATAGGTGCTGCGGTGCTGATAGACAACCGAGGTCTGAGGGCCCTGAACAAAACTCTCGTAAATGCCTACATCGGGATGTACCTCATACCCGAATATTTCCCCGTCGTGAATGCGTTCAAACCCAAATCGACTCAAGCTCAAACCCATGCTGAACGCTTGGTAACTGCTGCGTTTGTTGGTGTACCGAATGCCCAAATTGGAACTGCGCATGCCCGCATCGACCCTGGAAAACGAATCGCGCAAACCCGCTTCGGTATACAGCGTTTGACGAGGGGCGGCTTGGACCGACTGGAGCAAGCGCTGATTCCAGGTAGGGGCTGCAAACGCGGTGATCTGTTGATCCCATTTATACAGGGACTTGCTGCTGGTTTGGGCCGACAAGCCAGCGGCACCCAAGAACCCAATGAATACCCAAGCTAACTTCATATCAAACCTCAAAGGTCAATCGATTCAATTGCAAATAAAAACGGCGTACAGAAAGCAGGGCAGCGACAAACAAACCGACCGTAAAGCCCAGCCAAATGCCGCTCACACCCCAACCCCAATGTATGCCCAACCCATATGACAGGGGGAGGCTTACCACCCAATAACTGAGCACACTGATGGCACTGGCCCAGCGAACATCCTTGATGCTTCTGAGCAAATTCATGCCCCCTGCTTGTATGCCATCGGCCAATTGAAAGACCGCAGCCAACAAAAACAAGGGCAAGATATAGGGCAACACATCGGCTTCAACCGAATACCAACGCGCCAGGGGTTTGGCCAAAATCACAAAAAACACCGCATTTACCAGTTCAAACAAAGTCAAGACAATCAATACCGCGTGCCCCGTTTGCTTGAGTTTTACCCGGTTCTGTTCGCCGTAGGCGTTGCCCGCCACGATGGATCCGGCGATGGCAAATCCCGAGGCCACCATGAAGGTAAAGGAGGCTACATTCAGCGCCACTGTATGAGCCGCATGCGGATGCTTGCCCAGCCAACCCACCATGATCCCTGAAATGCCAAAACAGGCCCATTCGGCGAAGGTTTGCAAAGCCAAAGGCAGGCCAATGTTCCATATCTTAAAGGTCTCTTTCCAAACCTCAGCCACCGGCGCAGGACGCTCTGGGCGATAGGGTTGAAGCTGACCATTGAACCGAATGACCGCCCAAATGGCAAGCAGCATGAAGATGCGCGAGAGGAAAGTGGCGTATCCGGCCCCGTTCAAACCCCAAGCGGGCGCTCCCCAATGACCGTAAATGAACGCATAATTGAGCAGCACATTGACCAAAAGGCCTCCAAATGTGATGTACATGGAAATGCGGGTGAAGCCCAAGCCATCGGTAAACTGCTTCATGGTCACAAACAGCAACATGGGGTAAATGCTCGCGATTAAAATTTGCAGATACTGCGGACTCAACGCATTCACTTCGGGACTTTGCCCAAACCAATGGAATTGGTATACCGCTAGTTGCAAAATCAGGGTTTGAGCGACAGCCAATATGGCCGAGACCCACAGGCCTGCACGGTAGGTCATGAACACCTCTTTCAATTTCCCCGCTCCAATTTTGATGCTGACCAAGGTAGAAACCGAAAACAGCACACCGAAGGTGAGGCCGCACACCATGAAGAACAGGTTATTGGCCTGATTGGCACTGGCCAATGCGGCTGAGCCCAGCTTTCCCACCATGAGGGTATCGGCGACCCCCATGAGAATCATGCCCAGTTGACCGAGAATGATGGGCCATGCCAATTCCAGCATGGGAAGTATGTGTTCTCGGTACAAGGGCAAAAAACGGGTGCGCATGGCGGGGCAAAAATAGGGCTTTGCACTTCCCGCTGTACCTTTGCGCCATGCACATCGATGTATTGTTTGAAGACAACCACCTATTGGTGGTCAACAAACCCGCGGGAATGCCCGTACAAGGCGATCACACGGGTGACCCGCATTTGGTAGAATGGGCCGAACGCTACATCGCAGATAAAGCCGGAAAACCGGGCATGGCCTTTGTTGGCCTGGTGCATCGCCTAGACCGCCCGGTAAGCGGGGCTGTCGTTTTGGCCAAAACGAGCAAAGCCCTGGCCCGCATGAACGAGGTCTTTCGCAACAAACAAAACCAGAAAATCTACCGGGCGATCACCTTGTTCGAACTTCCCCAAGAGGAAGGAACCTTGATTCACTACGTGGATAAAGACCCGGTCACACTGAAAGCAGTAGCCTATAAAACACCCAAGCCTGGGGCAAAATCGGCGGTACTGCACTACAAGTTACTTGCCAATTACGCGGGGCGCTTTTATTATGAAATTCGACTCGAAACCGGCCGTTTCCATCAAATTCGGGTACAACTCAGCAAGGCGGGTTGCCCCATCGTTGGCGATTTGAAATACGGGGCGCGCGAGGCCCTACCCGATCGAAGCATTGCCTTGCATGCGTACCGCTTGATCAGCCCGCACGCATCGAAAGTGGCACAACCCATTGATGTGTTGGCCCCTGTTCCCAGAGCCCAATGGTGGGAACTCTTCAACGGTTACCACAAAACACAAGGCAAACGCCGTTAATAGCGAAGTTCTATGGCGGGATCCCACAAGCGGGCTTGAAAGTCCTGAACGCAATCATCCAAAACCACCACTCCTTCTGACTCCAAGAGCTCTTGCATTTGGTTGGGATGGCCAAAGTGGGCCTTCCCGCTGAGCATTCCCAATCGATTTACCACGCGATGAGCCGGCACTTCGGGCGTTTGGCCATGGCTCACATTCATCGCCCAACCCACCAAGCGACTGCTGCGTCCAGAACCCAGGTATCGGGCAATGAAACCGTAGGTACACACCCGTCCCGGTGGAATTTGCCGCACCAGGGCCCAAACATTTTGGTAAAAATCAGATTCTGCCATGTTCAAGCCACATTTTGGAACAAATTTTGTCAATACCCCCGAGATTTGTTGCTATGACGCGAAGAAATCTATCCTTGACCTTTTTAGTGCTGGGCCTATTCGGCACCCAACTCCAGGCCCAAACCAGCAAAAAAAAGAAACCCAACGCGACTCCCCCCCCCGTTGTCGAAACCGTTCAACCCCAGCAGGTTGACGATATAATCGAGGAAGAATTAGTTCCTGTACCCTTGCATGACCAAGGCTTCCATACCCCTTCCATCAATTTGGACCCCTATGCCGGCTTGATCCAAGCCTATCAAGCTCCCAGTCCCAAGCGCATCGTCAACGGCGTGGGCGTATACCCCAAACTCAAAGACACCGCTCAATGGAACGGGCGCCAAGCTGGAACCTACAGCCTGCAGTTTAAAATTCGCGGCTTGCAGCAAGGTGATGAGGTTTATTTGGCCGACCATCACATCGGTGGCAAATACCTGCGCGACACGGCTTGGGTAGACAAAAAAGGCTGGGCCGTATTTACCGGCACCGAGCGCTTGCAGCGCGGCATGTACTTGTTTGTACTCCCCCAAAAGCAAGGCTATTTCGAATTCGTAGTCGACGATGATCAAGAATTCAGCATCGAGACTGATACCGCATTCTACACCGGCGAATATTACCCCAACATGGCGGTAAGCGGCTCTGAAGAGAACCTGCGTTTCTTGAATTACCAAAAAGGCAAAACCGCTGTCATCGAAAAACTCATCGCCGTTGATGAGCAAATGAAAAACGACACCTTGCCCGAACAGAAAAAAGCATTGGAAGAAAAACGCCGTGCCCTGTTGATGGAGAAGGAAGATTTTGACCTGAATTACATTCGTCAAAACCCCAACAGCCTGCTGGCCCGATTCCTGTACAGCATGGTCGATGTTCCCTACCCCGAACACTTCCCCATCGACCCCATTACAGGATTGGCCGACAGCAGCTTTCCATACACCTGGTACAAAGCCCACTACTGGGACCACATTGATTTCGGGGAAGATGGACTGGTTCGCATGCCGGTGAACATCATGAAGCAGAAGATGGACTTCTTCTTCGATAAAATCATTTTACCCGATCCCGACTCGTGCATTCAAGTCTGCGAATTTCTGCTCAACAAAACAGCGGGCTCCGTTGAAATGGAAAAATACATGACTTGGTACCTAACCAACCGCTTTGAATCCAGCAACATCATGGGCCAAGACAAGGTATTCGTGTACCTGGCTTTGAACACCTACTGCCGAGGCAAGGCTTGGTGGGCCGATTCGAACACCATCAGCAAAATGTGCGAGAATGCCTACCGCCGGGCGCATACGGTCATTGGGCAATTGGCCCCTCCCTTGGAGCTGCAAGACAAAAATGAAAATTGGGTCAACACGGCTTCGGTCAAAGCCCCCTGGACCATCATGATTTTCTGGGATCCTACCTGCGGCCATTGCAAAGAGGTCATGCCTAAGTTGGCCAAAATTTACAACGACAACAAAGACAAAGGTTGGAAAGTCATTGCCCTTTCGTCTGGCGATAAGCGCAGCGAATGGATCGATTACATGAAGGCGCACCCCGAGATGGATGGCTTCATTCATCTGATTCGCGACAAAGTGCAATCTGAGTTCATGAAGCAAAATCTGTACGCTTATTACGTCATTGCCTCACCCACCATTTATGTTTTGGATTCCAACCGCAAGGTGGTGGCCAACCGCATCGACGTCGAAAAAATAGAAGAATTCATTGGGCACTTGGAAGCCATCGAAAAGGCCAAAACCAAAGCCGAATAAATCTCATTGGCCATTCGTTCGCAATGCCCGGGGTATGCACTCTGGGCATTCTTTTTTTAGGTCGTTCCACAGCGTTGAGCCATAAATCTTGAATCCATAGGTGTAGATGGGTCCAGAAAAATAAGTACCCCCGGCAATTCGGGCTCCCAGGCCACCGGTAACTCCGAAATAGCGAGCGAATCGAACCGATGCCAACACCGAAGCTTCAACCGGCAGCAACCTACCCTGTTGCAGGACTTGGCCTTGCAAATCCTGCTGTTTATAGCCTCCAAAACCCACCTGGGCGGTGCTCCACAATTGCCAGCGCCAAGATTGGTGCAAGCGATAATCCAAACTCAAGGACAGGTAACGATAGCGGTATTCTGACTGGGAATCTACCCGGGTATACGGGCAGTGATAATACCCCACATAAGCTCCCACCGGGCCTAAATCCATGCCCGCACGATAACCTTGAATGACAACCGGTTGCCCTCCCAAATAACTGCGCCTTGAATCCAAGCCACCCGAAGGATAAATGGGATTGCTCATGGCCACACGAAAGGTATCACGCCAGTTGCCAAAAATGAAAAAAGAGTCAGTTTGGGCCGACAAAGGGCCCATTAGACCCCACATGCATAAGCCTACTGCCATTTTTCTCACGTCCTCAAAGATAAATGCTTGGCTTGTTCCTTCAGGGAGCGATATTCACAGCATGATTGCACGTTTTGCCCTTTGCGCAGGTATTTTCTTATGTTCTTCTTCGGCTATGTCACAGTCTTTCAAACCGAATGATCGCGATCTAAGCCTGGAATTCACCCTGCTGTGGCAAACGGGTTCTGCGCCCATTCGAACGCAGGTAAGCGAAATCAAAGCCCGTTATTTTCGGGTAACTGACGAGCAAACGACAGCCTACCGACTGCGCATCGCTCCCTCGTTTGGGCGCGAAAGCAGTTCGGTCACCTTTGCCCCTTTGCAGGTGAGCGACCGTACCCTCACCCAATACAGCGTAGAAGCCGCCCTGGGATTTGAAAAACACAGAGGTTCAAACCCCCGACTCTCGGCCTACTACGGCGCTGAAATCGTCTTTTCAACCGAATACAACGAACTCGATGCGAGCAACACGCTTGACGGGCTGAATTTTACCGATGGGGCTCATTTGAATTCATCGGTTTCTGGTGGGTTTGGCTTCGGTGCTGCCGCTCTAGCCGGCATAGACTTCTATCCTACTGAAAGACTGTTTATTGGGGCTGAAATGAGCCTATTGATGGGCTATCGGCACCTGGGATACCAGCAAACAGCCATCACCAATCAAGGCTTAACAACCAATGTGGAGCAAAACTTGGGCACCCAAATAGGCCTTGAAATCAGCAACCGCAACGGCATTCGTTTGGGATTTCTATTCTAAAA
Source organism: Bacteroidota bacterium (assembly GCA_030833525.1). Classification (GTDB taxonomy): domain Bacteria; phylum Bacteroidota; class Bacteroidia; order NS11-12g; family UBA955; genus JALRLA01. The sequence continues at coordinate 13,908 of JAURGZ010000012.1, forward strand.
CATAGACGGCTTTTCCCTTGTGAACCGTACCTTTGAGGGAAAGATCCCCTATGCAATCGGTTCGTTTTGAAGGGCGCAATGCCCAATTTTTCTCCACCTTGCGTTCACGCATAGATCAGTATTTCCAGGAGAATGATTTGCGCCCAACGGGCAATTGGAAATTGTACCACAAAACCTTGGTATTGGCCGCTTTGGGCATCAGCACCTACGTCATTTGGGTATTTTTCAATCCCGGTTCCTTGTGGATCGACCTATTGCTCACCTTTTTAATGGGAGTCAGTTTTGCCGGCATTGGATTCAACGTCATGCACGACGGGGCCCATGGTTCTTACAGCCGTAAAAGCTGGGTGAACAATTTGATGGCCTACAGCCTCAATGTACTCGGTGGAAACGCACACTACTGGCACGAAAAGCACAACGTCGCCCACCACTCTTTTACCAACATCAACGGGGTTGATGAAGACATAGATGCCGCTCCCATGATGCGCATGAACACAGGCCAACCCCGCAAGTGGTTTCACCGTTTTCAGCACATTTACGTTTGGCCTTTGTACTCCTTTGCCTATTTGGCTTGGATTTTCTACCAAGATTTCGCGAAGTATTTCAGCGGTAAAATCGCCGTTCGCGACATGAAAGAACAATTGCACGGATGGGGCCATGTGGGTTTCTGGGGTAGCAAAATCGCCTACATCGGCTTGTTCATTGTGCTGCCCATTTACATGCTGGGTTGGCCCGTTGCCCTCGGCGGTTACTTTTGCCTCTCTCTGACAACCGGCATCTTCATCACCACCGTGTTTCAAATGGCGCACGTGGTTGAAAACATGGACTTCATTACCGGCACGGAAGATTTGACGACTGTTCCCAGCGATTGGGCTTCGCACCAAGTGCAGACCACCTCCAATTTCGCTACCAAAAACCGCTTTTGGGCTTGGATGTTGGGAGGGCTGAATTTCCAGGTAGAACATCACTTGTTCCCCAAAATCAGCCACATTCACTACCCCAAATTGAACGAAATTGTCAAAAAAACCTGCGAAGAGTTCCAGGTTCGCTATCAGGAATTCCCGACCTTTTTGGCCGCCATTCGTTCGCACATCGCCCACCTGAAAGCCGTAGGCCAAGCCGCCTAATGCCTTCCGTGCTAAACCATTCCCGCCTTCAGGCTGTTTAGCCTCTGTTCACGGGTATGCGTTTGTTCATTGCTTATTTCTGGAAGCATCCCAAACGGGGTTTATGGGCCGTATTACTGGCCTTGGCCTTCGCCTTGCCATTCGCCAACCGGGTAAGCATCACAGGCTCGCTGTCGGGCTTCGAAGCCCATGGCAGCCCCTTGTTCGAAGAGGCCGCCCAATTTGACTCCCTTTTTGGACGCGCCGATGCGCTGTTGCTCGTGGCCGTTGAGCCCAGTGGTCAAGGCGATTTCTGGAAGGGATGTGCCGAACTGGAAAAGCGCATTCGCAAAGCCAGCCCTGGCGTTGAAATCTATTCCCCCAGGCGATTCGCACGTACCTACTTCTCCCTGAATACAGCCAGCGAGCCCCCCAGCTTGGATAGCCAACTGAGCCTTTTGAAAACCCATCCCAAAATGGGGGCTTTTATAGGCCAAAATGGCCAATCGGTGCTCTTGGTGGCCCAAACTCAATCCCAGGCCTTCCCAGTCCACTTAATGGATGAATTGCGAGGCGATGTACACCCCAGTTTGGACACATGCTACGTGTACAGCATTCCTGAGCTAGAGGAGGCCATTCAAGCCTCATTGCTGCGCGACATGTTCCTGGTTTGCGGGTTGCTGCTGCTGGTGGTTTTGCTTTATTTGGGCTGGGCGTATCGAAGCTGGAAAGGTCCCCTGTGGGCCATCGCCGGCATGGTGCCGAGCCTTTTGTTTTCCTTTCTGCTATACGGCATTCTCGATATTCCCATCAATGTCATCACCTCTCTAGCCCTTCCCGTAGTATTGGTACTGGCTTTGTGCGACGCCATACATTTACTGGGTGCCATTCAACACGAAGGTCCGACCCAAGAGGCTTTGGAGCGCCTTGCAACTCCTTCTTTCTTCAGCAGCCTCACCTCTGCCGCGGCTTTCTTCAGTTTCGCCTTCAGCGAGACGGCCAATATTCAAATGTTAGGACTGGTTACGGGCTTAGCATTGCTGGCCGAATTTTTCCTTTCCCTGCTCCTTGCCCCCCTGTGGATGCCCAAGGTCATGCTGCCGTCTCAGCCTCCCAAAACCCTTTTGCGTGTCACGTCCCACTTAGGTCGCTACCAAAAAGCGTGGACCTGGGGATTTGCCGCTATGAGCCTGGGGGCATTGGCTTTGTTGCCCCGCCTGCACTTCCAATCAGACCCAGAAGCCTTTTATCCCAACGGCCATGTGGTAACCACCGCCCATCGATACATCAATTCCCAATTTCAAGCGCAAAACAGTTTGAGTTTGTGGGGCGATTTTCCATCGCTGAACGATGGCCAGATCCAACGCTTGGAACAGTTTTGCGATGAATTGGCCCAAGACCCAAGGGTGCTTCGAATGGACCGGCCCAACCAAGAATTGAACTGGGATCAAGGCATTCCATTTTCCCTGCCTGAGGCGCGAAAGCCGAATCCGTTGGGGCCCTTTCAAAGCCCTGATGGCCGCCTCTTCAAAGCTGATTTTCGCTTTCGAAGCCCTGAGGAATTGGTGGCCTTCAGCCAAGATTCGGCGAATGCCGCAGCCATGGCTCAGATGGGTTTGCACCCTCACAGCGGCGCCTTGCTCTATGACTACATCAACCACGACCTTGCTCGATCCCTTTTCAAGAGTTTGAGCAGTTCGGGACTGGCCATCGTTTTCGTTCTGTGGCTGCTAACACGCAGCTGGAAGCAAGCCTTGTTGGGCCTGGTGCCGAACATCCTTCCCTTGGGAGCTGCGGTTTGGGCCTTTACCCTATTCGGCTTGGATTTGAATCTCATGACCGCCATTACAGCCGTAGTCTGCTTAGGCCTACTGGACGATGATACGGTCCATGTTTTGTACCGACGCATGGTGCTCAAAGAGCCCTTGGGAGGCCTGCAACATTCGCTGTTGGATTCGGCTCTCTTGCTCAGCCTGGGCTTTGGGTTGTTCACCCTGAGCCACTTCTACCCCACTCGGGTTTTCGGAGCCGTGAGTGCTGGGGTTTTCTTGATTGGAATTCTAGGCGAATTGACCTTTTTTCAACGCGTATTGGATCGCTTTTCGTCAGGGGTTACGCCACCGCATGACCCATAGACTTCATCCAGCGAATGTGGCTAGCCACCGCTTCTCCAAACTTGGGGTATTCCTTGTAATCGACCTCGTATTTGGCCGCTACCTTCCTCAATATTTCATTGATCTTGGGATAGTGAACGTGCGAAATCTGTGGAAATAAGTGGTGCTCAACCTGAAAGTTCAAACCACCCGTAAACCATTTAGCAAAGGCTGATTGTGTGCTGAAGTTGGAGGTTGTCATCATCTGATGAACCGCCCATTCGTTGGGCATCTTGTTTTGATCGGGCTCCATGGCTTCGATGTCTTCAAAATGGCAGTGTTCAACCGCATGAGCCAACTGGAATACCACAGACAGCAGAATGCCCAAGGCCACGTGCAAGACCACAAAACTCAAGATTCCATAAGCCCAGCCCAATACATATACCGGCAGGGCAATGTAAACGACGGTGTACAAAATCTTGGTGACCCAGAACAAGAGGTGTTCATACCAACCCATTTGAGGCATTTTGCTTTGGTTGACCTCACCTTTGAAGTATTTGAGCATGTCGTTTCCAAACATCCACCAGATGGTTGAAATGGCATACAAACCAAACATGTAGATGTGCTGAAACTTGTGAGCACGCTTCATGGGCTGAGATTCGCAGTGACGCAAAACCGGACTCTTGGCGATGTCATCATCGATGCCATCAATGTTGGTCCAGGTATGGTGCAACACGTTGTGTTTAAACTTCCATATGTGAGCATCTGAACCCAGCAAATGCATGCTATGACTCATCAATTTGTTTACCCAAGGCTTGGTTGAATACGAACCGTGACAGGCATCGTGCATGACGTTGAATCCCATGAAGGCATGCAGGATACCGATCATAAAAAACAAGGCCATGCTTCCCCAAATGGGAAGACCCGCAAAAAGAGCAAAATAGTAACACAAAGGAGCTGCGATGAGCACGAAAGCCGTTTTACCCCACAGGGTAATGTTGCCCGCTTTGCTCATGCGATTGGACTGGAAGTACGCATCTACTTCGCTGCGCAATTCGGCAAAAAATTGGTTGCCGTGGTTGGCGAATCCGACAGTTTTTGTCTTCGTCATAGCAGGGTAAAGATACGCGAAGAAAGGTGGCTTGCGCAACTGCAAAATGTCTGTTTACTTTTTCATCCCGAAGCTTAGACGAGGCAAGAATCGTCCCGTAGTGCCCTGATAATGCTTGTATGCCGGGTATTTTTCAGCGCTCAGCGATTCGCTAAAATCAGAACTGCTGCGAAACAGAGCCACCAACAAAAGTGCGCCTGCCAAACTCCAGTTCAGCCAAGCTCCCTGTGCCCATGCCGAGAACGAGTAAACCAAAATCCACAAGGTCTGTTCGGCCGCATAATTGGGATGCCGCACCCAATGCCACAGGCCGGTATGCACGAAGCCCTTTTCGTAGAAATCACCCAATGGCTCGCCTGCACGAATGCGACGCCACTTCTCCGTTTGATAGTCGTATTGCTGCTGATCAGCCTTCCACTCCAGATAAAGCACCCACAAGAAGACCAAGGCCAACCCAACATCAGTCCCGTTCAAAGCACCTGCATGACCCTGCCAAATGGCTAAAACGGGGAGGCTGAATAAGAAAATCAGGGCATTTTGATAAAAACATATGAAGCCTAAGTTAAACAGGGTCCATACCCAAGAGCGATTCAAGGGGGGCTTGGCCCTGAGAATGGACCAGCGATAATCTTCTTCACCCTTCCATGGCAAAAGGGAATAACCACCCCGCCGGTAAAAATTATAAGTCAAGCGAATGGCCCACAAGGAAATCAATACCGAAACCAGTACCATTCGACCCCAATCGGTGCAGGAAGGGTCTTGGGCCGCTTTGTAAACCAAAAACCAGGCATAAACCGCAGGCACCAAACTCCACAACTTGTCTACTTGGGAATTGTTACCGGTGATTTCGCCCACAATGAAACACCACCAAGTGACGGCCTGGCAAATCCAAAGCACTTGGGTGAATGCCTCCTGCTGGACCGGGGTCAAGGGAAGCCATTGGCTTTTCAATACATATAGCCCCAACAGGGTCAAGGCCGTCATGAAAACAGCCGATACCGCTTGTTTGACCTTTCCCGCAAAGGCGGTACTGCCGCCTACTACTGCCGATGACTCTTTGACATTCAACATGATAGCTCAGTTTGGATTCAGCAATGTCGCAAAATATTTCCAAAAAACCACAGACTCTTTGCGCTCTGCTGATTCCTTGTTATTTTTGCACCCCCTGAGAAGGAAGGAAAGCCCTGCTTTTTACCCGATCAGATGGTGTCGTAGCTCAGTTGGTAGAGCAAAGGACTGAAAATCCTTGTGTCGACGGTTCGATTCCGCCCGACACCACGAAAGGCCCGCGAGCGGGCCTTTTTTATTGAAACCGATTGACGGGGCTTTTACCGCCCGCAATACAGAATCGTCTAGGCGAATAATCCCCGAACTTTGTTTCATGGATCAGCCCAAATGCCCAGAATGCGGTTATGATTACCCGTACGAAGTAGACGATGCTCTGTGGCATTGCCCAGACTGCGAACACCAATGGAACCCCCATGAAGTCGCTTCTGAAGCGAGCTTGACGGCCTTAGATGCCAACGGGAACCTCCTCAGCAGTGGGGATTCGGTCATCGTAGCCAAAGACTTACCCGTGAAAGGAGCACCTAAACCCATCAAAGCGGGCACCAAAGTGCAGAACATTCGCATTGTAGAGGGCGATCACAACATCGACTGCAAGATCCCCGGCTTCGGCTCCATGGCACTCAAAAGCGAATTCGTCAAGAAAGCCTAATCGGGCTTCGCAAAAGCAGCTATACCCTGTGCGGCCAACCAAGCGGTGGTCCAGGCGGCCTGAAAATTGTAACCGCCGGTTACTCCGTCGATGTCCAGTAATTCTCCTATGGCCCATAAACCCGGGTAGCGGCGCAGGCCGCAGTGCTCGTTGATTTCATTCAAATCCAAACCCCCTGCGGTCACAAATTCTTCTTTGAAGGTCGTCTTTCCTTGGCATTGGAAAGATGCATTCAGCATCCAATCGGCCCATTTTCGCTGCTTCGAAGCACCGAAATCTCGCCAGCGAGATTCGGGGTCAAAACCCAGCATTTCCAACGAAAAAAGAAAGAAGCGCTGGGGCAAACCCAAAGGAACAGCATTTTTCATTTGCTTGTCGGCATGCGCTGTTGCATGACTAGCCATGGTTTCCCATGCCTTCGATTCATGGGCTTCAGCACCCAGAAAATTGACGCGAATGGCAAAATTGTAATTCAATTCAGCCAGCTCCCGCGCGAGGTGGGCACTGGCCTTCAGAATGGAAGGCCCTGACAAACCCCAATGGGTAAACAACACAGGCCCGTCGAAACGACGCTTATCGCCTTGCAACCAAACCCGCGATTGGGGCAGCGACAATCCCGAAAGGGCGTGCAAACGCGCATCGGGAATTTGAAACGTAAACAGCGAAGGCACTGAGGAAATACGCGCTAGACCCAGAGTCTGCAAGGGCTCCCAAACACTCTCCTTGTGAATGCCGCCCATGGCCAGCACCACCTGCCGGCTCAACCAGCACCGAGGCTCGCCCTCAGCCAAAACCTGCAAGGAAAATCCCGTTTCCAGAACCTCTAAGCGCTCCAAACTATGTTTGCAGAGCACCTGGATGCTCAAGCTCTGGATTTTGCCATCAAACAGGCGCAATACGGCCTCAGATCGATTCTCTTGCGGAAACATGCGGCCATCGGCTTCGGCCTTCAAGGGCATGCCCGCCGATTCAAACCAAGCGCGTGTTTGCTTGGGGCCGAACTGTTGAAAGCCCTTTTTTAAAAATGCTTGCCCCCTTGGATAAGCCTCCAAAAACACCTTGTTACGCTCTTCGGCATTGGTCACGTTGCAACGCCCACCGCCTGATATTTTCACTTTCCCCAAGGTCTTGGGGCTTTTTTCCAAAATGGCGATGCGCAATCCCGGCTTGGCCTCGGCCGCTTGAATGGCACAGAAATAGCCGGCTGCACCACCTCCCACAACGACAAGGTCCCAATCAAAGTTCGGCATCGGGAATCGGCTCTGGCTCGGAACTGCGATATGGCTCAGGCAGTCGTATGCTCTTCAGGTGAACGATGTAAGAAGATTCAGCAGGGTGATAAGAGCGACCGGTTTTGTAGCCCCACCAGCGCAAAAAGTCATAAGCATCTTTGGGTTCAGGCGATTCAGCATACTCTTCAAAGCGCCGGTTCCACAGGACCTGAAAATAATCGAGGCAATCCAACCAGTGGTCAAAGTGACGGTATTGACTGCTGCTTCGTTTCAGCCCAAACAAATTGTTGTAATTGACACACAAACCGCTGCGCAAATGCCCGGTTTCCCAAATGCAAATGCGCCAAACGATATCGGGGGCGCAAAAGCCCCGTGAAACCAAACTGTCGTACAATTCAAGTTCGGTAGGCAGCTGCGATTGTGCCGGCACCCGAGCAGCAAAACCCAGGATCATTCCCACCATCAGCAGCCATTTTTTCATCGAACCCGCAATTTTTGACCCGGTCGAATGACCGTCCCTTTCATGCCGTTGAGGCGCTGTATCTTTTCTACACTGGTGTTGTATTTGCGCGAAATGGACCAGAGCGATTCACCCGAACGCACGGTATGATAGCGAGCCCCACTGCCGCTTTTGGCCGCGTAGGTAGGCGCAGGCGCGGGGGCGGGCATTTCGTAAACTTTGGGAACCAAAGACAAGGAATCAGCCCCAGGGTGCTGCTCGAGGTAATTCAAGGTATTCAGGATGCTGTGGTGCACGAATCCGCCTTTGAGGCGATACCCCTTCCAAGTCAAATGAATGTTATCAGAAAGGGCGTACCCTTCGGCGCCCCAAGAGCGAATGCTACCCAAGCCACCCGACAAATCGTACCAATTCCAGAAGACACAATCGTGTTCGCGGGCCAGCTCTTGCATCAAATCGCGAAACTCAACCCCAGCGGTGATGATGCGCCCTTTGTAATACAAGTCTTGGGTGGTTGTGAGCACAATGACCACCTCGGGATTCAAGGCCCGAAACGAATCTATGGCCCGGGCAACCGTCGTGCGAATCTTGGGATCCACCTTGTTGGTATACAGAATGTTATTGGTGCCAAAATCCAGAAAAACCAAGTCGGGCTCCAAGGCTTGAGCTTGGGCGGGCATGGCTTTCAAACGCAGCACCGACTCCATAGGAGCTGCACCGACCCCCAGGGAATGGTACACCAAGCCGCCGGCATTGGCATACTCGAAATTCATGCCGTAGAAGGTAAAGCGAGTGCCCGAGTCACCGGCTGCGCTGAGTTGAATGTTTACGTTTTCGATTTCCCCTTCGTACTCCAAGGCATAGTAGGGCAAGCCTTCAAATCGTTGGCGTTTGGCTTTGTCAAACACGTAATGGGCTTGGTTGATGTACACATCAAAATCAGGAGTCCAGGCATCGTTGTCGGCCAAGATCCAAACGATGTGCTTGCGATCTTGTAGCGGTGTTTTGAAGGTCCAATGAAGGGAGGAACCCAACTCTTCGCTCTGTACGGTCATGCCCATCACCCCCAAGGGCAAGGCAGGCTTTGACATGAAACTTTTGGCGTATTTCCAGGTCCCTTCTTTGGTCGATTTGTAATTGATGGACGAATAGGTATTGGCAGCCCCGTAATTGAATACCAAACCTCGCCCGGCATCGCCAAATTCGTGTTGCAAAGCGGCCCTGGCTTCGGTGACCAAAACCTCAGCCTGCACATGCGAGGCCCCATAATGGAAGATGACAGCCCGGTCAGTTTGGGCTTTGCGAAATACTTCTTGGAGCTGGCAGCCTGTTTCGGCCGAGAAAAACTGGAAATAACTGTATTGGGTATCCAGGCGAAGCGACGCAGGAGTTTCGGCATAGAATTGGGCTTGCAAGCCCAAGGGAAAACAGCCTATCATCAACGCCCACAGTGCTCGAACCATCGAATTACCTAGGCAAAAACGATACCAAGATGCAATAGAATTCCCTTTACTGGCCATTTGTATCTTGACTTTGGGGTACAATTTGCGGCACAAGAATGGCTGAACTATCGCGATTCGGCGCAGCCGGGGGAACCGGGGCGGTATCGTTGTGAACGGGTCGGGGGCGCATGCCAACACCTCCCTCGCCCAATTTGCGCATCATGTGTATGGTGCCGCTCGACATGGCACCGTACATTCCCAAGGCAAAAATCAAATCGTCAATTTCTTCTTGGGCGATGATGTCCAACATGACGTGTTTGGAATAGCGAAAATCAAACACCCAAATCTCTTCATAATGCGACACCAAGTACACGGAAAATGCATTGCCCATGGAGTTTTTTACCACTGCCGCTTTTTTCCCGTTTTTAACACCGGTGCTGATTTTAACCAAGGGAGCGTCTCCGCATATGAAGGTCATGTAGCAAGACGAGCCTTGAAATCCATCGCAGAATACCGAAGACTTAATAGGGTGATCCAAGCCGCTTTCGCCAAATCGAACGGCGCTGGCTTCTACACGGGGCTTGAAGTATTCAAATGTATCGGCATGGTCGCGCACGCTAGCATCGCGGGTTAGGGCATACAAAGAACCCAGGAAACCGGTTTTGACTTTGCGCTGCATTTGCTCCAGAGGAACGGGCGCAAAACCAGCCGCTTTGCAAAAAGCGGCGTACCCACCGTAAGCTCCGCGAGCGGTCCAGTGGTGGTCGCTGCCAAAAAACAACTTTTGATCTTGGCGAGCCGTCATTTCGCCCAGTACATCGCAGAACAAGGGACCGTCCAAATGGTCGCGTATGGCGTCTAAGGTCGCCTTGTTGCGCTGGTAATAGCGGCGGTATTTCTGAACGGGAATAAAGGCCGAAGACAAAGGGGCCACGCAGGAAAATACCCGGGTATGACCGGCTAATTTTTCAGCGTATTCATTCAGCATCTTGGCAAATGCAGGGCTCATAGCCGGATTGCCACTGTTCTGGGTAAACACAGCCCCATCGATGATCAACATCTCGCCCGAATACGATTCATCAAAATCTTGCAGGTAATTCATGCGAGCGCTATCACCGCCGCTGGTATCGATTTGTTCGCGTTTGGCGGGTTTGACCAGCACCTTATGCTCCCGCACAGCGGGGTGCAGGCCCCAGGCCCATTTCACCCCATCGGCCCATCGAATGACGGCGTTTCGGCCGGGCAGATGGTCATCAAAATAGGCATCAACCCCTGAGCCATAAGCTCCACTCACCCAATCATCCCAACGAAAATCTGGCCATTCGGCCAATTTGCGCTTCTCTTCCAGGCTGATGCTCTCCTGCTCCCCTCCAATCATGACAGCGGGAATGGCTACAAAGATCAAGCCCGCGAGTACACTGTAAATTCCTGAAATGCGCATCTTAGAAACGGAAATAAATAAAGGGGTTATAGGTATCTCCCACTAGCAATACGGTGGATACAGCCACCATGGCCAGAGCGACGGGCAAGGAAATCCACTTGTAAACGGGTTTCCATTTTTCACCGGCCTGCGGGAAAATCTCATCCCAAGGAATGCAAAGCAAAACGGCCAATACCAGCAAGAAGGCGTGGTTGTACAAATCCATCACCATGGCCTCACTCAAATACGAGCGCCCGTAAAACAAGTGCCTCCAAAATTCTTTCAGCTGCCCAAAATCCACGTAGTAAAAAATCGAGCGGCTGAAGACAATCAAAATCAAGGTGTAGATGTGCTTCAACACCCGAGGTGTTTTATTCAAGACGGGCATGCTATACTTCTCAATGAGCATGAACACACCGAAATACAGCCCCCACATGACGAAATTCCAAGAAGCACCATGCCAAAGCCCCGTCAAGGCCCATACTACGAAGATGTTGCGGTCTTGCATGCGGCGGTTGCCCCCCAGGGGTATGTAGACATAGTCGCGAAAGAATCTCCCCAGGGATATGTGCCAGCGGCGATAGAAATCAGCCACCGAAATGGCCGCATACGGGTGTCGAAAGTTTTCTTCCAGTTCAAAGCCAAACATGCGGGCCAAACCGATGGCCATGTCTGAATAACCCGAAAAATCGAAGTAAAGCTGAATGGAAAACAAGGCAATGCCGATCCAAGCATCGGGCGCGGTCAAATTCATCAGGGAGCCTTCCAAATACTTGGCAACCAAAGCACCGGTTGCGTTGGCAACAAACACTTTCTTGAACAAGCCAAAGGCAAAGCGATTCACGCCCGACCAAATGCGATCCCAGTTAAAATCGCGTTGAAGCAACTGCGACTCAACCGCGTTGTAACGCACAATGGGACCCGCCACCAACTGCGGGAACATGGACACGAACATCATAAAGGCCACGAAATTCTTCTGGGCCTTGACCTCGTTGCGGTACACATCCAAGGTGTACGAAACCGTTTGGAAGGTGTAAAACGATATGCCGATGGGCAAGTCTACCTCGGGCCTAGGGAAAGGCAGGGAGATCAACAGGTTGATGTTGTCGTAAATGAAGCCTCCATATTTGAAAGCGGCCAACATGCCGAAATTCACCAAAACAGAACCCACCATGACGGCCTTGGCCTTCCAAGTCCCTCTGAATTTGGCAATCAACAGACCGTTGGCATAATCAAAGACAGAGCTAAACGCCAACAGCAGCACCCAAAAAGGTTCACCCCAAGCGTAGAACAAATAACTGAACAGCAGCAGGGTCAAATTGCGAATGGCCATGACCCGGGTTGCGTAATACAGCAACACACAGAGCGGCAAAAAGCCATATAAAAAGGCTAACGACGAGAATACCATTTATCTTGAACTGCGCTTAGAGAGAAAGAGGTGCAACGCATAAAACGCGTAAAAGTGAATCAACACCACCGCTTCTAGGGCGATGATGTACCAAGGCCATTCTCCCATGATCATGGGATTGTCGGCATTGGGTTTCTGAGCCAAATACATGTAATTGGAACCCAGTAGATAATTGACCAGGCCTATGACGGGAACCAAGATTTGGGTCAGCAGAAAAACCTTCCACCAGCTGCCGCTGCGAGGGACCATTCCCAAGCGCATAGTGGCATAGAGACCGGCCAAAATGATACCCCCATGCGAAATGCTGTACTCCCACAATTCGTAAGTACCGCCACCGGTAGTAGACTCAGGAGTGATGAATGAATGGACGGCTCCCGCTCCCCAAAAAATAGCCGTCTCATAGGCCAAAGGCTTGCGAGTCCAGAGCATGTAGATGGAGAGCAACACCGAAAGCGAACACAGATGAAGAGGCAAACAGGTCTGCAAATCCCACACGCAGCGATAGGTCAATACGGCATGATTGACCAAGAAATTCACCAGCAGCAGACCCGCCAAATAGCGACCTATGCGTTCACGTTGAGCCTGATCAGACTTTCGAGTGAGCCCAATGACGGCCACAAGAGCGGCCAGAAGACCTAGGTTCATGGCCCACCACAAGGGGGAACCCACGGGAACAACAAAATGGGTAGCGTTGCGATCCATATTCAGCGGCAAAGCCCGAAGTTCGGCATAAAAAAAGCCCCCAACCGGGGGCTTTATTCACAAATGTTTTTAAATCAATTAATTGTTAACCTTAACAGACACTACCACACGGCGATCCAAGCTCAACACTGCCATTTGAGCAGGCTGGGTGGTTACCACGTTGATGGCACCGGTCATTCCCAAAGTTCCTACCAAGAACTTGCGAACAGACTCGGCGCGCTTGTCGCGCAATTTGGCGTTTCCAGCAGAAGAACCGGTTTTGTCGGTAGAGGCATAAATCTCAACGGTGTAGTTGTAAGAAGTAGCGCCGCGGTCCATGGCTGATTTCCAGTTGTACAAAGCCTGCATTCCGTCTGCGGTCAACACAGAAGAACCCGAAGCGAAGAAAACGGTCGTTACATTGGAACGCTCGAACTCAGCTTGAGCTTCAGCTTCCAAAGCATCGATGGCCTCCAAAGCCTCTTGCAATTCGCTCATTTGGCTTTTCACCTGAGCCATATCGGTATCCAAAACCTTCACACGTGAGCTTGACTCTACCACCATGCGGTCGAGTTCAGCCTCACTCATGCTGTGCTTGGCACCTGCTTTGTCTTCAATCAGTTGAGTTGTTTGAGCAGCTACAAAATCAGACAATTTAGCTTTGTCATACGCTTCTTGGCTGCTGATACAGCTTGACAATCCCAAAAGGGCTGCAGCTGAGGCGAAGATGAAATTTTGTTTCATAATATGGGGCAAAGATATAGTGCGAAATCATGCCCGTGTTAAGCAATTTTCAAGCGTCAACTTTTTTAAACGCTTCTGACTGAAAAATGAAAAAGGTGACCGCGGTCACCTTTTAAAACCCATTCTTTCTCGAATTTCGAAGCATGGCATTTTGCAACAAAAAATTCATTACCAGCCTATTAACCCTATTGGGGGCGACTCAAATGCTCATAGCCCAATCGCAGGCACCCTTTTCCATTCGATTGGAAAAACACAGCCCTGAGGCTTTCCCCGCCTTGCAGAGTTTTGTTTGGGCACAAAATGGCCCTGAGGTTTTGATTTTAGCCGGCCGCACTGACGGGCTGCACAAGCGCCAACCTTTTGCCGCATTTGACCAAGCAGGCGTTCAGGGTAAATGGTGGGTTTGGAACACCCAAAATGATTCTGTGTGGTCTTACACCCCAAGCGGGTTTCCCGCCAGCATCAGCGAACAGCTCAGTTCCAGCAATGCGCAATTCGTTCAAATTGCCGATACCTTGCTTATAAGCGGTGGTTATGCCTACTCTCCCACAGCCAATGCCCACACCACCTTTGGATATCTGAGCAGTGTTATTGTTTCGAAAAGCATTCAAGCCATTAAAAATGGACAAAGCCCGCTGTCTTATTTCCAACAAACGGCCGACTCGCGCTTCAAAGTCACGGGGGGCCATATGCTGTCATTCAACGATGAAATCATCTTAGCCGGCGGCCATTTATTCGATGGATCTTACAACCCCATGGGACCCGATCATGGACCGGGCTTTACCCAAGCCTATACCAACTCGGTTCGTCGCTTTCAAATTCAAGTTTCACCCCAATTAACCGTCACCCGCTTCAGCAGCGATTACGATAGCCTGCTTTTTCACAAGCGCGACTACAACGCCCTACCCCTTTACATGGCCGATGGAACCTGGCAGATTGGGCTATTTTCAGGCGTTTTCCAATACAGCGCCGACTTGCCTTGGACCAATCTGGTCACCTGGACCCCTCAGGGCTGGCAGGAAGTGGCTGGATTCGAACAACTCTTGAACCAATACCATACTGCCCAAATTTCCCTGATCAGCACGGCTAAAAATCGCCAATACTCCCTGTTTTTTGGAGGGATAGGTTTGTACACCACCGATGCCAATGGCAACTTGGTGAAAGATGCCAACGTTCCATTTGTGGATCATATTTCATTGGTCGAACGCGGTGAAAACAACCAATTCAGCGAATACCTCATGGACACTCCCATGCCGGCTCGGTTGGGAGCGGCCGCAGCATTCATTCCCGCCTCAGGATTGGCCCACCTGGGAGAAGGCCTGAAATACGATGCTTTGCCCAGCCAACAAGAAACTTGGATTGGAACCATAGTGGGCGGAATCGAAAGCGACCAGGACAATGTATTCACAAGCAACAATGCACTGAGCCGCAGCAATGCCGCTTTGTACAAAGTATTCATCACTCCCAATGCCGCCGCCAACATGCGCAGCATCGAATCATTCAACGATTGGAAACTCATGGCCTACACCGAGAATCAAGGAGAGAGCATTGTGATTCAGTTTCAACAACCCTTTTCAGGAAAAACCGTCTTGCGCTTCTTTGACGAAACAGGCAAGATGCTAACCCTCCTGCAAACCCAAGAGCAACCCAGCGGCAGGTATGAGATTAAGCTCGAGCGCCAGCGCATCTCAGGTCAGCATTGCATCGTGGAGGTAGAATGCGGCAACTCCCGTGCCAGCCGCCAAATTTGGCTCCCCTAAATTCCCAAGCGAAAGGCAAGACTGAACAACTTCACCCCCAAGGCTGAGCTCATTTGGCAGCACCCACCGACAATGCCAACCCCGTTTTTATCGGAGTTGAATTTCGTCGCTGAAAATATAGGTTCGGCCTTGATCGTGATGACCCAAATGCCAGGGCGGTAGGGCCCCGTAATTTTCGATCGCAAATCGCACAAATCGGGTTCCTTTGGGCACATCAACACTCACTTCATCGATGAAGGCGCCTTCGCGGGGGCCATCGGGTACGCTGCGAGCCCAGCCCGATCCCTGATTCCAGCTTTTGCCGTTTTTGGAATACTCCACATTGCCCGCTACAGGCAAGAAAATCCACGCACGCTCATCGCTCAAAAAGCGAAAAACCAACTCCTGATCACGATCCAAACGCTGCTTCAAATCCAAGGTGCCGCGCAGATCTTGGTCGTAAAAACCTTGCCAATCACCCGCTCGCCACTCTTCAACCCCTAGAATGCCATCCACCAAGGCTTGAGGACCGCTGGCGGCATACATGGGCGTTGGAGCTGACCTCAAGTCCAAATCAAAGCGCCGTTCTGGAAGTTGATGGCGGTACACCACCCAATCGCTGTAACCGGTTAATTGCTGCTGCGTAGAACCCGGCAAGCCGCCGCTGGCCATGGCCTGTTCCATGCGCACGGCTACGGTACAGGACCCATCCAGTGCCAATATATAAGAGCCGTTAGCGGTAGCGGTGAGGGTTTCATCGCCATAAAAAGCCCGCTTGTTCGAACCTTGGGTCCATTCTACTTTCACACGCCCGTTCACCCCCTGCACGGGTGTGATCACCAAATCGTTGCCCACGATCTGCAGCAAAGGTGCCTGCACAAACTGCGTATTGACTTTTTGTTTGGGGGTCATCAACAGGGCTGCCTCCGTGCTGGAACGTCGAAAAACCAAGGTAGGGGTATACAATAAATTGGGGTGCGACACCGTCAACCAACTGTCCATTCGGGCTAAGGCTGAACCTTGTCCCGTTTCTACCGCCGGATGCGCCAGCCAGACGGAGCCTTCAGCTACGGGCTCTTGGGCCACCCGAATGCTGAGCGGCGGCAAACTTCCCCTGTTCACCCGAGCATAGGAAACCTGAGGCGACCCGACCACCCAAGCATTGGAACCTGGGCACAAGGAATACAAGCCCAGGGAACTGAGCACATACCAAGCGCTCATTTGCCCGCAATCTTCGTTTCCAATCAATCCATCAGGCTGGTTGGTATAGAAATCCTGGCAAATGCGATCGATCAAGGCCTGACCCTTTTCGGGGTGAGCCGTGTAGGCATAGAGGTAGGCGATGTGGTGACTGGGCTCATTCCCATGAGCATATTGCCCAATCAAACCCGTAATGTCACTCTGCTCCCGACCTTCGGTTTGGCTGCGGGTGCTGAACAGGGAATCCAATTGAGCTTCAAAGGCTTGATTGCCCCCGAATGTGCTCATCATTCCCATGATGTCGTGCGGCGCATAAAAATGATATTGCCAGCCATTGGCCTCGGTGTAATGGTTGTTGACTTCGTAAGGATTGAAGGGCTCAAACAAGCCGTTGCGACGCGGTTGAACAAAACCACTGTACTGAACACTGGCCTTGGGGTTGTAGAGATTTTTCCAGCGTTCGCTTCTGCGGTACATGATCTGGGCTATGGAATCTTGGCCCAGGGCCTCTGCCATGCGCGCAATGCACCAATCGTCATACGCATATTCGAGTGATTTGGAGACCGATTCAGCCACTTTTTTCACATCCAAATGGCCCATTTCATAGCCCTGATACCGATAATCGTCTTCTTTGGCATCTGACGAAACGCACATGGCCCTCAAGGCCAAATAGGGGTCATAGCCGTAAATGCCCTTCAGATAGGCGTCGGCGATCACCGAAACCGAGTGGTATCCGATCATGCAATTGGTTTCGCAAGAGGCCAATTCCCAAACCGGCAAAAGCCCCGATTCTTCGAACTGCAAGAGCATGCTGCGCACAAAATTGACCGTGCGGGTGGAATCGATAAGCCCCAACAACGGATGCAAAGCCCTGTAAGTATCCCACAGGGAGAATACGGTGTAAACCGGGTGGCCCGCCTGGTGGATCTCCCCGTCTCGGCCTCGGTATGAACCGTCGACATCAGAAGCAAGGCTGGGGTGAACCATGCAATGGTATAAGGCCGTGTAAAACACCGTATCAGCCTGTTTTCGACCCGTGGGCCATTCGGCCTGAATCTTGGAAAGTTCCCGATCCCAAGCGGCTTGACAATGCTGGCGAGCGCTAACCAAGCTTGAAATGATGCGGGTTTCCTGCCTGAGGTTGTTCAATGCCCCTTCGACGCTGGTCGATGACAGAGCCACTTGCACCTCCAAGACCAGGGGCTGACCATTCGGGGAACGAAACGACACCAAGGCTTGGCGATCGCCGCTGCGCTGAAAACAATAATCGGCATCGTAGTGCCAATCGCTCAAATGAATGGCTTGGCTAAAGCGCAAGGCAAAGAATACGTACTGCTCATTGGCCCAAGCCTTGGACTTGCGATATCCCACCAGGGTGACCGAATCGTAAACCCTGAGTTCACTGGCCAACAATGGGTCTCGATGCTCCAAATCCAACAACACCGCCCCATTTGCATCGGGGAATTGATAGCGGTGAAAACCAACCCGCTCGGTGGCACTCAATTCAACCTGAATGCCGTTGTCCAAACGAACCTGGTAATAGCCGGCTTGGGCCGATTCTTGGCTGTGGCTAAAGGACTGCGGCTGCTGCGCAGCCGGGGCCAAATTCCCACTTCCCGCTTGAGGCTGAAGGAGAATGTCACCGTAATCGCTGCAACCGGTGCCGCTCAAATGGGTATGCGAAAAACCATAGATGCTCGAATCGCTGTAATGATAGCCGCTGCAGCCATCCCAGCTGCCGTCAATGCGGGTATCGGGACTGAGTTGCACCATGCCAAAGGGGGCTGTGGCCCCGGGGAAGGTGTGACCGTGCCCACCGGTTCCAATAAAGGGGTTGACCAAACGGCTATAAGACTGGGGCGATTGAGCCCACAGCGAAGCAACTCCGAAGAACAGAGCTGTGCAAATCCATCTCATGCAAGCAAATTAGCGCTTTTTTAGCAGGTCTAAAGCCACGTCGACGATCATGTCTTCCTGGCCACCTACCATTTTTCGCCTTCCCAATTCAACCAAAATGTCACGGGTATCGATGCCGTATTTGGCTGAAGCACGCTCAGCGTGCAGCAAGAAACTCGAATACACACCGGCATAGCCCAATGACAAGGTTTCGCGGTCTACGCGAACCGGGCGGGTTTGCAAGGGGCGAATGCGGTCGTCGGCCAGGTCCATCAAGCGATACAAGTCGGTACCGTGATCCACACCCATGCGGTCCAACACGGCGATGAGCACTTCCAAGGGGGCGTTTCCTGCACCGGCTCCCATACCGGCCAAGCTGGCGTCGAGGCGAACTGCCCCGTGTTGCAGCGCTACAATGGTATTGGCCACTCCCAAACTCAAGTTGTGGTGGCAGTGAATGCCGATTTGAGTCTCGGGCTTCAACACCTCCTTGAAGGCGAGCATTCGATCGCGCACCTGATCGGGCAACAGGGCTCCAGCCGAGTCGGTCACATACACGCAATCGGCTCCATAGGATTCCATCAACTGGGCTTGTTGAGCCAAGGCCTTAGGGTCATTCATGTGGGCCATCATCAAAAAGCCCGCTACGTCCATACCCAAGTTTTTGGCCGCCGCTATGTGCTGAGCCGAAATGTCGGCTTCGGTGCAGTGGGTAGCGATGCGAACCGACTCAACCCCCAATTCGCGGGCTCGTTTCAAATCGTGAATGGTGCCAATGCCGGGAAGCAACAAGGTGGTTAACTTGGCGTGTTTGAGCTCAGAGGCTAGGCCTTCGAGCCACTCCCAATCGCTGTGAGCGCCAAACCCGTAATTGAAACTTCCACCAGCCAGACCATCGCCGTGGGCCACTTCAATGGCATCGACTTTAGCCTCGTCCAAGGCCAAGGCCAAGGATTTCAACTGCTCTTTGGAGTATTGGTGCGCGATGGCATGCATGCCATCGCGCAGGGTTACATCTTGAATGTATACACTCATGATTGAAGGGTATTAGCGGTGATCAAACGCTCAGCTGTAGCCAAGGCCGCTGAGGTCATAATATCCAAGTTGCCGGCGTATTCGGGCAGGTAGTGACCGGCGCCGCGAACCTGCAGCATGACGGTCGTTTTGAGCCCATGCCGATAACCCAAACCATCGATGTAAACGGGATTTGATGGGGGAATGTCGTCAAACTGAACTTCCTGGTGCAAGCGGTAACCCGGCACATATTGCTGCACCTCGGCCACCATTTGATCAATGGAAGTGCGAATGGCCTGGCGATCAGCCTGCTCACTCAAGGTGAACACGGTATCGCGCATCACCAAGGGGGGCTCTGCCGGGTTCAAGATGATGATGGCCTTCCCTTTATCGGCCCCGCCCACTTTTTCAATGGCTTGGGCCGTAGTTTCGGTAAACTCATCGATGTTGGCTCGGGTTCCAGGACCCGCTGATTTGGATGATATCGAAGCGACAATTTCCCCGTAGTGCACCTTGGCCACACGGTTCACAGCGGCTACCATGGGAATGGTGGCTTGTCCCCCACAGGTCACCATGTTGACATTGGGGACATCGGCCAGGGCATCGAAGTTCACGGGAGGCACCAAATATGGCCCAATGGCCGCCGGTGTCAAATCGATGACTCGCTTGCCCGGATAGGCCTTGATTTTGTCGTAGTTATACAGGTGAGCTTTGGCACTGGTCGCATCGAACACCACCCCAATTTCGGGCCACAGGGCGTGTTGAATCAGGCCATCGACCCCCTGGTGGGTGGTCGCAACACCCATGCGCGCTGCGCGCGCAAGCCCATCTGATTCAGGGTCAATGCCCACCATCACTCCCATTTCCAACACCTGCGAGGTGCGAAGTATCTTGATCATGAGATCGGTGCCAATGTTTCCTGAACCGATGATTGCTGCCTTGATTTTCAAGAGATTGAAATATTTAATCCCACACTGCCCAAACCTTCGATTTCGGCTGTAAAACGGTCACCTGCTGCCACGCTTACCATGGGACCCAACGCTCCCGACAAAACCCAATCGCCGGCCTTGAGAGGCTCTCCCAATTCAGCAAAGGTTAATGCCAGCCAGTGCAGGGCATTCAGCGGCGAGCCCAAGCAAGCATCGGCACGACCTTGCGAAACCAATTCCCCGTTTTTCCAGAGTTTCATTTGGGCCGCTTTCATGTCGACCCGATCCAAGGCCACTAGGGTATCGCTGAGCACAAAATGCGAAGCCGAGGCATTGTCTGCCACCGTATCGGCAATGCGTATATCCCAATTCTCAACCCGCGAACCTACCAACTCAAGCGAGGCACATACGCCATCTATCGCTGCCATCACCTCGTCCAAGCTGCAAGAGGCCGAAGGCAGGTCTTTGCCCAATTTAAAGGCCATTTCAGCCTCGATTTTGGGTTGATGCAAGGCTGAAAACCCGATTTCACCGTTGCTACCGAGCTGCGTTTGACGATAAATGCGACCAAAATCGGGCTGATCCACGCCCAACTGCTTTTGTACAGCAAGCGACGTCAAGCCGATTTTGGCCCCAATGGGCTCAAATCCGAGTTCCAATCGACGCTCGTGATTGATGCGCTGCACCCGGTAGGCATCGGCCAAATTATCTGGACCCAAACTGGCCCGAACAGGGGCGCACATATGCCCTTCTTGTTCGGCCTTCCACAATTGATTGGCCGCTTCCAGTACGGCTTCTTGCGATAATCCCATCGTGCACAAAGGTACTCAAGCCACCTGAAAGCCACAGGCTCCCAAGCCATCAACGGCTCCTTTTATTTGCATAGCGGGCTCTAGAAAATGCGCAGCCGTCGAGGCTCCGGCCAAAATGACCATTCCAGGCTCCAAGATCTCGCCGTAGCGCTGAGCCAAGCGTGTAGCTGCAGCCAATGAGGCCCATGGGTCACCCATGATGCCATCTGAAGAGCCCATTTCCATGAGGGTTTCTCTGTTGTAAAGCCCCATATTGAGACCGTTCAAAGTGTCAGGTACGGGCTTCCAGGGGCCTAACACAAAAGCGGCAGATGAACAGTTGTCGGCCACCACATCTTCCAGGGAAAATTTGAAGTTCTCGTAGCGCGAATCGATGATTTCCAGCGCGGTACACACCGCATCTACCTTGCCTTTGCACTCCTCTGCGCTGAGCTCGCGGTCGATGCGCTCTGAGATGCGAAATGCCACTTCAATTTCCACCCGCGGATGTATAAACTTAGACAAACTCAAAACTTCAGCATCGCCCAGGACCATGTCTTGGGTCAAACGACCCCAAATCAGATCGCTGACGCCCATTTGTTTCATTTTGGCCTGTGAAGTAAAACCCATCTTGAGCCCCACCAAGGCCTGCCCCCGTTGCTTGCGCTGCTCAATGTTCAAAGCTTGGATGGCATAGGCTTCATCCAAATCAAAGGCTTGCTGCAAAGAAAGTTGGGGTATAGCGGTGGCTTGCATGGCGGCTTGATCCAAGCGTTGTGCCCACGTTTGCAATGTACTCATGGCACAAAGGTAGGGCTCGTGCCCGAAGGGACATTCAATTTGCACATTCAGCACAAAAGTGTCAGGCAGACACCAACCCTTTTGCCCTAACTTTGTTTAACTTTTATGCAAGTCGGCATTGACGCCATTTCGGCCCACATTCCTCCCCATTATTTTCCGGTTCGCGAACTAGCTGTGTTGCGTCAAATTGATCCCGACAAACTGGAAAAAGGCCTTGGCCTAAGCGCCATGTCTTTGGTTGAACCCGAGCAAGACGCTACGGACCTAGCCGCTCAGGCCTTGATAGCACTTTTGCAAGAAAACCCGACGGTATTGCCGCGTGTGGGACGGATTTACATGGGCAGCGAAAGCCATGTCGACGGGGCTAAACCCACTCTATCCTATGCCTTGAGCAAAGTCGAAACCGCCCTGGGGCAACCCGGTTGCTTCAATGCCTGTGACGTCGTGGACATGACATTCGCTTGCATAGCCGGGGTTGACGCCATGCTGAGCTGCGTGGAATACGTTCGATTGAACCCTGACCACTGTGCCATTGCTGTGGCCAGCGATTTGGCCATTTACAGCGAAGGCTCGGCAGGCGAATACACGCAAGGTGCGGCCGCCGTGGCCGTTCTCATCAGCGCCAATCCTCGCCTGTTGGTTATGGAGAAAGAATTGGGCATAGGTTATGCCGGGGTCGAAGATTTTCACAAGCCCTTGCAACGCTTTCAGCGGGCCGCCCTGGCCCAAGAACTGGGTGCAGCCTTGAACCCGGCCTCAGATTCTGCATTTTGGTCCAGCCCCAAAACCCAAGTTTGGGTGCATAGCATCGAACCGGTATTCGACGGCCCCTACTCCAACGCCTGCTACACCGAACGCCTCCAAGAAGCCTTGACTCGGTATGAAAATCAGTGCGGCGAATCCTGGTTGCAGCGTTTTGATAAAATGGCCTTTCACCTCCCCTACGCCTTTCAAGGACGTCGCATGGGAGCCAGCCTGTGGCTGAATGCCCTTCGCCCAACGGCTCAATGGGCAGACTTGGTCGCTGAAATTGGACCCGAACCGAGCCAAGAGGAAGCAAAAACCGAGTGGGAAAAGAAGGCCAGTAAATCCCAGTTGTACCGCCAATTCGTAGCCCAGCGCATGTTGGGTGCCGAACGCGCATCTTCCGCAATGGGCAACGGCTATACGGCCTCGATTTTCATCGCCCTGTTGGGCATTATGGCACAAGCCATCACCGAGCAGGAAGAGTTAAGCGGCCGCGCCGTCGGTTTTCTCGCATACGGAAGTGGCTCCAAGGGCAAAGTTTTCAGGGCTGTATTTCAAGGCGATTGGAAACAGAGCCCCGCGGCTCAAACCCTTTGGACACGACTCAAAGAGCGCAGCCCCATTGATACCGAGACCTATTTGCGCTGGCACCGAGCGCGCTGATGCCTCAAACAAGCACTTGGAAATCAACATCCCATCGCCTAAGGGTCATGCAGGGTGGTTACCTGCTCGCGATTGAAGGACTCAAGACCATTCCCTTAAACTGAAAAGTAGCGCTTTTTCAAGGCGAAGCTCACCCGAACCAAAGCCAACAAGGCGGGCACTTCTACCAGAGGTCCCACTACCCCTACAAAGGCCTCAGGGCTATCCAACCCAAAGACTCCAATGGCCACGGCGATGGCCAATTCGAAATTATTCCCAGCGGCCGTAAAGGCGATGGCGGCTGTTTGGTCATAGGGTTTGCCCAGCCGGTGGCTCATGACAAAACCCAGCAGAAACATGACCGCGAAATAAACCACGAGCGGGATGGCCACCCGACCAACCAGGGCCGGCAATTGCAATAGCTGCTCCCCTTTCAAACCGAACATCAACACAATGGTGAAGAGCAGCGAAATCAAGGTCCATTTTGAAAAACGGGGCAAGAAGACATGGCTGTACCAGGACTCTCCTTTTTGCCGCAGTCCCCAACGGCGCAACCCATAACCCAGTGCAAAGGGTATGCCCAAATAAATCAGAACCGATTCGGCAACCTGTTGCATGGAAACGTCGACCACCGCGCCGGCCATTCCCCATTGAGGAGGCAGCCAGGTAATGAAAAACCAAGCCAAGAAAGCATAGCTGAAGACTTGAAACAAGCTATTCAAGGCCACCAAAGCGGCGGCGTATTCAGGGCTACCGTCGGCCAAATCGTTCCAAACCAAGACCATCGCTATGCAGCGCGCCAAGCCAATCAAGATCAAACCCGTCATCAAATGGGGCTCATCTTGCAAGAACAAGAAGGCTAGACCCACCATCAAAACGGGCCCTATCACCCAATTCAACAACAGCGACAAACCCAAGGTTTTGGTGTCTTGGAACAAAGCGGGCAGCTGAGCATAATTCACCTTCGCCAAGGGTGGAGTCATCATCACAATCAGACCCAATGCCAAGGGCAGGTTGGTCCCTCTGTAGGACCCTAGTTCAATTAGGGACCCAAAACCAGGCCAGGCATAGCCAATGAATAGCCCAAGGGCCATGGCCAACCCTATCCATAGGGTCAGGAAGCGATCCAAGAAAGAAAGTTGCTTCATGTTTAGTGTTTGATCTGCTCAAATGCCCAGCGCATCTCAGCCGCTATTTGCCGACAGCGTGCGTCGTAGGTCGAATCTTCGGCTCCAGTGCCATCACTCACTTTGGGATCCACGTAGGGAAGCGATAAGCGAAATTGAGCCCCTGAAACGTTCGGGCAAGCTGCATCGGCCTCGCTGCAGGTCATGATGGCCCCAAAACCTCCATTCGGATTCGCGGCATCGTCGTATGTCTTTGACCAGCATTCAAAACTACCCTTGCCACTGGGCAAATGAATGCGGTAAGGCGGGTTTTCCGATATGAAATTGGGGGGCTCTACGTTCACATAGGCCCGCATCAAGGACTCTACTGCCCTCGCATTGAAGGCCGTTGCTTCGGTGCCCCCTGAATAGGTTTTCACCCCTTGAATCCCCAATTGATCAGCAGCAATTTGTGCCCAAATCTGACCCAAATGGCTGCGGCGGCTGTTGTGCGTGCAAATGAATATCAGCTCAGCTGTATCGTGTTCTGCCAACTGGCGACGCACAAAGGAAGACAATTCCAGCAAAGCCTCTTGGCGTCCGTTGGGAATGGCCATCATATCGTCTTGCAGGGAGGCCCAATAGGTTTCAAATGAAGCCGGAGCGGCAGCAGGGGTATCAACAGAATTCATGGTTGAATGGGGGTTTGGAGATTGACAGGCCGCACATATGGCTAAGCCCAGAGAGAGTATCAACAGTCGCATGGTATGGATTCGCTTGGAAATTGATCAAACAACTGAGCAAAATGGCGCTGCATGCGCTGCAAGCCGTCGATGCAAAGGCAATAATTTCTGCGCTGGCCGAGAATTTGACCTTGGATCAGGCCCGCATTTTTGAGTTCTTTCAAATGTTGGGTGACCGTGGGTTGTGCCAAACCCAAGTGATCCACTAAGTCCGAGTTGATGCAAGCCGTTTGTTCCATCAAATGCCGCAAAATGGCTAGCCTCGCGGGGTTGGCCAACACAGCAGCCCACTTGGCCAACTGCAAATCTTGCTCTTCCCTCAATTCGGTTTTCATCAGTCCCATGGCGCAAATATATTGGGATATTGCAATATTCAAATAAATAGTTGGCCTGAAATGCACAAAAGTTATAGACGCATGAAAATGCTCAGTTGGGTCATGAAACATCTCCCATTCTAACCTTTCAATAATGTAATAAGGCGTTAACATTGACACAACATACCAAGGGCAGTTTTGCATCAGTAAAACACACAAACAACATGAAAAACTTGTTTCCCTTGGTAGCTGGCATATTCGCCATTGCAGCTGGTAGCAGCGCCCTAACTTCTTGTGGCAAAACTGACACCGTCATTGTGACACCCCCCGCTAACGAAAAAGTCGTTGTCGTTAGCGCGAACATCAAAAGCAACACCACCTGGACTGCCGATAAGACCTATGTTTTAGCCGGTCGCATTGCCGTTGAGGCCGGTGCTGAATTGACCATTGAAGCCGGAACAGTCATCAAAGGCCAGGCCGGTTCAGGCGCCAACGCCACAGCTCTGATCATCGCACGCGGAGCTAAAATCAATGCCGTTGGAACAGCCACCAAGCCCATCATTTTCACCAGCATTGCTGACGAGATTGAATCGGGCTATACTTCACTTTCAAGCCCCAATATGGATGACAACTTGAACGGTCTATGGGGCGGGTTGATCATTCTGGGAAGTGCTCCTGCCTCTTTGAGTGGCGATGTCACCGAACTTTCCATAGAAGGCATTCCTCCTACTGACGTGAACGGCTTGTACGGAGGCAACAATTCTGCTGATAACAGCGGTGTATTGAAATACATTTCCATTCGCCACGGCGGTGCCAACATTGGAGAGGGCAACGAAATCAATGGTTTGACCTTGGGTGCTGTAGGCAGTGGCACAACGATTGAAAACATCGAGGTCATTTCCAACCAAGATGACGGAATTGAATTCTTTGGCGGTACCGTCAATGCCAAAAATCTGGTGGTATGGAACAGCGGAGACGATGGTTTGGACACCGATCAATCCTTTGGTGGCAGCATCGACAACTTCGTGGTGATCTGTGGCAACAACACCGACCACGCTTTGGAAATCGACGGCCCTGAGGGATCGATGAAAGCGGGTCACAAGGTTAGCAATGGCACCTGCGTAGGAAATGATGCTTCTGAGCTCGGCGACTTCCGTTCCAATGCATTGGGAACATTCGAAAACATCTACTTCTACAACTTCCCTGATCCTGCTACCGATGGCCGCGGAGACTTGTCATTGAGCTCAGGCTCTGATGTCACCTTCGCTGCCGGCGAATTGGTCTTCAAAAACATCGAAGTAACCATGCCCAGCACGGTTACCGACTTGACTAAGATTCTTAAAAACGGAGTAGCTGCTAACGGAAAAGCCGTTGCTGCTGGCGCGAATACGGTAGGTGCTAGCACCGCTGCTTTCAAAGGTTGGACCCGCTGCGATGCCGCTGGCGTATTGCCCAACTAATTCATTTGACCTTCTTCATCAAACCCGCAAGCTTGAGTAAGGCTTGCGGGTTTCTAAAAAACTCTCCCCATGAATAAAACCATTTTTTTAACCCTGATTGGCTGCCTGCTCACCGCAAACCTGCGAGCCCAAACAGGGACCGTACGAGGCTCGGTATTCGACGCCTCGTCGGGTCAATTTTTAAGCGGCGTCCAAATCAACTCCACTGACTCTACGATCACCGCTAAGTCCGACCTCGACGGCACATTCGAGTTCACGGCCAAGGTGGGAACCTACGCCCTTCGCATCCAAAAGTCAGGCTACCTCAGTACCCTAATGGAATCGGTTAACCTAACCCAAGAAGGAACAACTCTGTTAGGCGAAATTTCTTTGCAACCTGAAAAAGAGATCATAGACCAGGTTCACATTAGCGTCAAAGCCAACAAGAGTTCAGAAGAGGCCTTGCTTACCGCCAAACGATTGTCTCCAACCTTGATGGATGGCATCAGTGCCGCCAATTTCAAGAAAATTGGCGATGGCGATGCCGCAGGGGCTATGTCTCGCGTGACCGGAGTTTCGGTAGAGGGCGGCAAATACGTATTTGTTCGAGGCTTGGGCGATCGCTATACCAAAACCACCTTGAATGGCATGGACATTCCCGGCTTGGACCCCGACCGCAATACCATTCAAATGGATTTGTTCCCCACCAATGTCATTGACAACATTGTTGTATCCAAGTCTTTCACAGCAGACTTGTCAGCTGATTTCACGGGCGGAACCGTCGATATCAGCACCAAAGATTTCCCCGAGCGCAAGTCCAGCTCCTTCTCGTTTGGTACCGGCTACAACCCTTCCATGCACTTCAATCCCAATTACTTGAGTTATAAAGGCGGGAAGTGGGATTGGTTGGGATTTGATGATGGAACGCGGGCCATACCCACTCAAAACAGAACCGACATTCCTCAATATGCCCAGGTAATTGCCAACCCAGACGGAGCCAAAGGGCAAGAATTCCAATCCATCTTGAGGCAGTTCAACCCGACCATGGGAGCCACTCGAAATACCAGTTTCATGGACATAAGTTTGGGATACAACTATTCCAATCAAAAGAAATTGAGCGGCGGTCGTAAAATGGGTTATTCCTTGGCCGCAACCTATAAAAATGAAACCGAATTCTACCAGGGCATCGAGTACAACCTCTACGGTAAAAACAACGATGCCAGCATCTACGATCTGAAAGCATTCGAACAGCAAAAAGGCGATGAAGGCAGCCGGAAAGTTTTGGCTGGCGGGCTGGCTACGTTGGCCATCAAAAGCGAAACTTCGAAGATCAAGTTCACCTTGCTCCACATTCAAAACGGTGAATCCAAGTCAGGCGCTTACACCTTTTACAGCAGCAACCAAGGAACCGATTTCAATGCCCTGCAGTATAACCTGGATTACACCCAGCGCTCCTTGACCAATTTCTCTGTTCACGGCAGCAAAGATGAACCTCAAAGCCCTTGGAAATCAGACTGGAAGGCTTCGTTGACACGCTCTTCGATTTCAGACCCCGACATTCGATTCACTCGCTTTCGCGAAGGCGATTTCATCGTCTCTACCGAGGTAGGGCTGCCCGAGCGCATTTGGCGCAACTTGACTGAATTCAACGCCGCCGCCAAATGGGACTTGAGCCGCACCTACAAACTCAAAGGAGAAAACGCAAGCTTCAAAATGGGCTTCGCCTCGACCTTGCGCCAACGCGATTACAACATTCAGAACTTCCAATTCTCGATCGATGGAGTTGCATTCACAGGCGACCCCAATCAAATCTTCTTGACTGAGAATTTATTTTCGGCCCAAAACATTCAGGGCTTGCGTTATACCCCCATGTTCATTCCACGCAATCCCAATGCCTTTCAGGCTAGTTCTACCTATGCCGCTGCGTATGCCTCCAACGAGCACCAACTCAGCAAAAGGACGAAAATCATAGAGGGCTTGCGAACCGAATGGTATCAACAATTCTATTCAGGCATCAACCAGGAAAATCCGCCGAGACAATTGAACAACCAAAAGGTCTTGAACAACTTGGACTTGTTCCCCTCCTTGAACTTGATTCACGCCTTGAGCAAACGCCAAAACTTGCGCGCCTCGGCCACCCGCACGATCGCTCGCCCTTCGCTGAAGGAAATGTCGTTTGCCACGATTCTTGACCCCATCACCGGCCGCACATTCATTGGAGGCATGTTCCCCGAGAGCACCATTTCAGGTGGTCAATCGCAAGTTTTGTGGGATGGCCAACTCAAGTCTACCTACATCAGCAACTTGGATTTGCGCTGGGAGAATTTTCTGGAAAAGGGCCAAATGTACTCGATTGGAGTGTTCTACAAGCACTTGAAGAACCCCATTGAAATCGTACAGTTTCTATCTGACCCCGGCAGTTTTCAGCCCCGCAACGTGGGAGATGCCGATCTCCTGGGCCTGGAACTGGAAGTGCGCAAGAACCTCGAAGCTTGGAGCCCACATTTGAAAGGATTTGCCTTCAACGCCAACATCACGCTGACCCAGTCCAGCATCACCATGACACCTTCTGAAAAATTGTCGCGCGAGTTAACCGCCCGTGTGGGCCAAACCGTGGGCGATAAACGTGCCATGGCCGGTCAGGCTCCTTACATCGTCAACGCCGGCTTTACCTACACCCAAAAGAAAATGGATGCCGGATTGTTCTTGAACATCCAAGGTCCTACCCTGCTTTTTGTGGGTTATGGCAATCGCAGCGACGTATACACCGTACCGTTCAACGGATTGAATTTCAACAGCAATTTCCATTTCGGACCTGAAGATAAAATGACCCTTGGCTTCAAGGTCAGCAACCTGTTGAATGACCGCAAGGAACAAGTTTTTCGAGGGTATTTAGCCCCAGAACAGTACTTCCAACGCTTGAGTCCAGGTAGAACTTTCAGTTTGAAGTTCGCCTACTCGTTTTAACCGAACCATCGGCCCTTTTTGGAGAGTTTGGGCCTGATAGGAATAAAAAAAGCCCCGCTTCGGCGGGGCTTTTCATTGAAAGCGATAAGGCTACAGGACAGCGTTTATTCAGAAGGCAAGCCGGCAGACAACCAAGCATTCATGCCACCTTCTACATTGGTTACCTGGGTAAATCCGTGATCAACCATGTACTGAGAGGCGCGGGCAGAACGACCGCCAGAGCGGCAAATCACGACATACGATTTGCTCTTATCCAATGCGGCCATTCCAGCCTCAAAATCTGAACCGTTGATGTCGATCAGAGTCGCTCCCGCAACATGAGCTTCGGCGAATTCGCCGGGAGTGCGAACATCAATCAAGGTATAGGTCCCTGTAGCCAACAGGGCTTGAGCTTGGGAAACCGATGCGTTTGAAAAAGAAGGGCTGGGCGCCGTTTGACCCTCTGTAGCTGCGGTTTGCCCGCTTTGAGCCTGGCATGATCCAAAAATCAAAGCCCCTGCAAGGAGTAAGGAATAGGTCCATTTCATGCTCGCAATATCGCAAAAAGTCAGAGCACCTTCTGTGCGTTGGGTCACCGAGTGCGGTTATCCTTTTTCCAATTGCTGTTGCAACTGATCGACGCAGCTTCTCACACGCAGAAAAAACTGGTAGCGTTGACGCTCTGACACTTGCGACAAAGGATGACTCTTGCTGATGAGGTTTTGCATCCAATGTTGGGTAGAACGAATGAAATCAGCGTTTTTACTTCGCATGAAGTTGATCGAATGATAGCCTATGTAACTGGAAATGCTGCGATCAGATGAGACCAGAACCGTATTGTTTCCAATCATCAGGTCGCTGCCGAATAAGCGGTAGCTAGCCTCACTCACCGCCCCTGTCAAGGCATTGACTTTGAAGCCCAACTCGGCTTGTTGAGCCACCGCATCGAGCAAGGCATGCAGTTCCTTGCACAGCAAAAGCGGCAGTTGATTGTCAATGAAAAACCCAGATTCCCAGAAGTAGCGAATTTGTTCGACCGTGCATTTCAGGGTATCGGCATTCCATATTTCAGTGGCCGGGGCCATCCAATAGGCCTCTCGTGCCAAGGTAGCCTGTTCAAACCATGCCGAAGGCAGCGTCACTTCTTCTACTTTGCGTGCCGTAATGGCTTCTGACCGAAGCAAGCTTTGGTTCCAATACACCATTTTGAAACGAGCCAATTCAGGGAAGAAAAAATGGTAGTAAACAGGCAAATCTTCAGCCGCGTAGCATATTTCAAATCCCGGCTCAGCCGATATGCTCGCAATGTCTTGGTACAGGGTCTTGAGGTAATTCAAGAAACTGTCTTCGCTCGAATTCAAAGGGTTGATTCGAAACGCGACCGTATTCTTTTGCATTTCCTGCAAAACCGACAGCGAAATATCAAAACGTTCGCAAATTTTAATGGTCTCTTCCAGGCCAATTTCGGTTTCGCAACGCAACCTTCGGTATACGCTATCAGAACTGATGTTCAGCACGCTGCTCAATTCTTCGGCCAAATGCAAATGAGGTGGGCAATGTTGCTTGAGCAACTCGACAAAAAACGCCTGTGTTTTCATGAAATGCTAGCCTCAATTTAGCCGAAATACCTGAATTTCAAAGCGAGAATTTAGCCAATAAACAAACCTTTTGTATCTTGAACCAATGGCAGATTTGGCATGGTTACAGTTGCAATCAAAGGCTGATTACGAGCGCGAATACCAGCGAAGCATTGAAGACTCGATTGGATTCTGGAAAGAGAAATCGACCAGCTTGAACTGGCAACAACCGTTTGATCGTGTTCTGGATTGGAATTTCCAAGAACCCAGCGTGCGCTGGTTCGATGGTGGGCTGTTGAATGCCAGTGAAAACTGCTTGGACCGCCACTTGGCCGATCGTGGTGACCAAATTGCCTTGATTTGGGAACCCAATGACCCCTCCAACCCCACTCGCTCCTACACCTACCAGCAGCTGCACAACGAAGTGGTGACTACCGCATCCCTGCTGAAAAAAATGGGGATTCAAAAGGGCGATCGCGTTTGCCTATACATGGGCATGGTTCCTGAATTGGCCATTGGTGTTTTGGCTTGCACCCGAATTGGGGCCATCCATTCGGTGATTTTTGGCGGCTTTTCAGCGCAATCCATAGCCGATCGGGTCAACGATGCTCAGGCAGCGGCCGTATTGACCTGCGACGGCGCCTACCGCGGCCCCAAAAGCATCCCATTAAAATCAGTGGTCGACCAAGCCCTTGAATCTTGCCCGAGTGTCAAGCATGTTTTGGTGCTCAAACACACGAATGAGCCTTGCTCATGGATTCCCAAAAGGGACTGGGATTGGAACCAGGAACTGCAACAAATCAAGGAAAGCGGTTCCTACTCTTGCGCTGCCGAACCCATGAACAGCGAAGACCCCCTGTTCATTCTTTATACATCAGGCTCAACCGGGAAGCCCAAAGGAGTCGTTCACAGCACGGCTGGTTACTTGCTATGGGCCCAGTACACCTTTCTGAATGTGTTTCAATACAAACCCGGTCAAGTGCATTTCTGTACAGCTGATATTGGCTGGATCACCGGGCACTCTTACATCGTATACGGCCCCTTATTAGCCGGCGGCACCACCCTTATGTTTGAGGGAATCCCAACTTGGCCCGATGCCGGTCGATTTTGGCACATCGTAGACAAGCATCAGGTAGATATTTTGTATACGGCTCCAACGGCCATACGCAGCTTGATGGCATGCGGCCTTGAACCCTTAAAAGGGAAATCCATGGCTTCATTGAAAGCGCTGGGAACCGTTGGAGAGCCCATCAACGCCGAAGCTTGGCATTGGTACCATGAAAACATTGGCCACGGCCAATTGCCCGTCGTCGATACTTGGTGGCAAACCGAAACGGGGGGCATTCTCATTTCCAACTTGGCGGGCATCACCGAGGCCGTACCGACTTATGCCACCCTGCCACTACCGGGCATTCAACCTGTTTTGGTTGATGAGAAGGGACATGAATTAACCATGAAGGAAGCCAGCGGCAATTTGTGCATACGCTTTCCCTGGCCGGGCATGATTCGCAGCACATGGGGCGATCACGAACGCTGCCGCCAAACCTACTTCAGCACCTATCCGGGCTTTTATTTCACCGGTGACGGATGCCTTCGCAACGCCCAAGGCCAGTACCGCATCACCGGCCGAGTCGACGATGTCCTGAACGTGAGCGGGCACCGCATTGGAACAGCCGAACTGGAAAATGCCATCAATCAGCACCCCGGTGTGGTGGAATCTGCCGTAGTAGGATTCCCTCACGACATCAAAGGCCAAGGCATATACGCCTATGTCATATGCACGGAAAGACCGGCCGATGAGTTCCAGGAAAGACAGGCCTTGTTGGCCACGGTAACCCGCATCATTGGCCCCATTGCCAAACCCGATAAAATTCAATTCGTATCGGGACTGCCCAAAACACGCAGTGGCAAAATCATGCGACGCATATTGCGCAAAATCGCCGAAGGGGAATTTTCCCAGTTAGGCGATACCAGCACGCTGCTGGACCCCACCGTGGTCGAATCGATAGCCGCTGGAAGCCTTAAGGGCTAACCAGATTCAAACTGATGTTGAAGTACAGAGGATTGGTCAAACTCTGTTCCATGGCCAAAGGCTGATCACCGAAGAAACCCCTGAAAAACTCTTGCCCTTCAGGCAGAACATCGGCATCAAATGAGTAATTGTAACGGTAACCCACTTGTGCACTTAACCAGATGAAGTCTTTCAAGGAACGCTCGTAAACGAAGCGAAAACGCAGTTCACCGCGGCGAATTTCCAAGTCGTTTTGTGGAACCGATGAGCGGTACATGCGGTAGCTGTTGCCTTCCAGTTCATAACCCATGAAGAGCATTGACCGGGGATTGAAGGTTCGGCGAACGTGAGCTCTGGCCGGGAACAACACCTCAGTACCCCAGGTATTGGCGAGGTTGGTCGAGTTGTACAACAAGATGGGAATGTAATTCAATTCACCAACCCGATAGGTACGGGCCAAACCCCATCCCCACATTTTGCGGTCACTCACGCGCTTCCCATACAGAGCCGCAGCCGAGTATTTGGTATACTTCAGGGGCATGATATCAGAGAAGCTGTAATCTCCGTTCAAATCTCCCGAACCCTGGAATAAGAAAAATCGAGTCTCGTCAAAGGGCTTGAAAACCGTCAAATTCATACCCGTGGTACGCAGGCCATTGGCCGCTAAACCTGCAGCAATGGGATTGTCTATTCCCTCATTTTCCAAGGAATAGCCCTGGTTCCAATAATTGGCCCCCAATTGAATGATGAGATCGTTTCGAGAAATAACCGGTACGTTCAAGGCCAATCGCATCCCGTTGGAACGAGCAAAATCAGCCTGTTCATAGACATCTTGCACCTGCCCACCAGGGGTATTGGTACTGGTCAAATTGTAACCCAATTGATAATCATAGCCTACGCTGATCAATTTAGAAGGGCTCAAACCCTCAATCTTGTTGGTGCAATAGGCCTTGGTTCCCGCATCGGCAAACGACACA
>JAURGZ010000046.1 GCA_030833525.1 Bacteroidota bacterium
CAGCGAAGGCAAAGGCATTGGCTTCTTCCAAATTGGAGGCGGTATTGCCGGTGACTTCCCCATTTGCGTAGTCCCTATGCTGTACCAAGACATGGAAATGGAGAACATTCCCTTCTGGAGTTACTTCTGCCAAATCAGCGATTCTACCACCTCATACGGATCCTATTCGGGTGCCGTCCCCAATGAGAAAATCACCTGGGGCAAATTGGACATCCACACGCCAAAGTTCATCGTCGAAAGCGATGCTACCATTGTGGCACCCCTGATGTTCGCCTGGATATTGGGCTGGTAAAAAAGACCCCTAAGCCGGCGTGGACCTCTATATTTGTGGCATGCGCCGCCTGTCTTTGCTCGTTGTTACCTGTATTTGGAGTTCCTTTTTGTGGGCCCAAAGCAGCGATGCCTACCAATGGTTTTCTGGAGAAGGGAAAAAACGTTCCTATGCCCAGGTCTTGAAAAGCCTGGAACAGCAAATTGCCCAACATGAAGGGCCTACGGTTCTGTTGTTTGGGGAACTGCACGATGACCCCATCGCCCATTGGATGCAGAAACAGCTCACCGCTGATCTGTACGCGATTCACTCGAAGATGGCCTTGGGCGCTGAAATGTTCGAGCGCGACCAGCAATGGGCTTTGAACACCTACCTGAATCCGCCGGCAGACAGCCTGCCCGCCCAAGCCAAGGCGCCGAGCATGATGAGTTGGGGAGGCGACCCGGCCTATAGCCGCTTGAAAAAATCCATCAACCTGTGGCCGAATACCAAAACCGATTACCTGCCCCTGCTGGAATTTGCCCGCGAGAAAAACATCCCCTTCTGGGCCTGCAACATTCCCCGTCGCTTGGCCAACCAAATCTACATGAAAGGCATTGGCAGCTTTGACTCACTCGCGGCTGATCAGAAAGCTTGGGTGGCACCCTTGCCCTTTGCCTACGACAGCAGCCTTCGCTGCTACGCCGATATTTTCGCCATGGCAGGCGGTCACGGAGGCCAAAACTTGCCCATGGCTCAAGCAAGCAAAGACGCCACCATGGCCTATAGCATCTCTGAGCACCTAAATGGCATTGACCTCTTCATTCACTACAACGGGGCCTACCACAGCGATTACTTCGAAAGCATGGTTTGGTACCTCAAGCAGTATGCACCACAGGCCCAGATCATCACCTTGTCTACCCAATTGCAAGACGAGATGCAGCAACTGGATCGCGAAGAAGATAAGCGCCGCAAAGCTGATTTCATTTTGGCTACCAACAGCAGCATGACCCGTACCCACTGATGAACGAAACGAACATATTTGAACAACTGGCAGGCATTCGCGCCTTTGTTTTTGACATCGATGGTGTGCTAACAGCTGGTCAAGTGCTGGTGACCGAAGAAGGGCATCAATTGCGCTCTGTGAACATCAAAGATGGCTATGCTTTGCAGCATGCCGTCAAACTGGGCTACCACGTGGCGGTGATTTCAGGAGGCCGCAGCCAAGGCATGCAGCACCGTTTTCAGGGACTGGGTTTGAGCGATATTCATTTAGGCCAATCGCACAAAGTGGAGGCTTACGAAGCTTTCAAGGCCAAACACGGCTTAAGCGACGCTCAAATTGCGTACATGGGCGACGACATGCCCGACTTACCGCTGCTCGAGCGGGTGGGATTGCCCTGCTGCCCGGCAGATGCCTGTACCGATGTGCTTGAGGCCGCTACCTATATATCTCCCATAGCCGGGGGGTATGGGTGCGCCCGCGAACTCATTGAGCGCACCTTGAAAATTCAAGGGACTTGGTTGAGCGAAGAGTCTCACCGCTGGTGATTCCACTTCCGTCTGCACCCCTTTGACTCTGCGAAAGCGGCGCGCTTTCGTTTTGTGCGAATTTTCCATCGATAAAACTCGGCAAAATGGTTGCGCACGCCACCCTGATGGGGTATACTTGAACTGTGATAGCCCGTGAATTGATCAGCGAAAAACTAAGCCCCTTGCGGCTCAGCGATTCAGTTGAAGCAGCCCTCGAATTCTTGTGCAACCAAGGGGTTTCTGAGCTTCCCGTATTGGACAAAAAAGGGGTTTACAACTACGCGCGCTTGGAACAACTCAGCCTAGAGGCCAATAAATCAAAAAGCCTGGGCGAGATGCTGGCTTACAATCCACACACCGCAGCCGTTTTGGAAAGCCAGCACTTGTATGAGATCGTTCCCACCATGGCCAGCCATGCCCTTTCGGTGCTGGCCGTGGTCAATCGCTCTGGCGAATTTTTGGGCATCATCGATCAAAAAGACATCAACCGCACTATCAGTGCATCCTTGACCTATCGCGGTCAAGGAGCTGTCATTGTCTTGCGCTGCAGCGATCGAGACTTTGCTCCCTCTCACGTGGCCCGATGGGTAGAAGAGAACGGGGCTAAAATGTTGGGGTTGATGATCAACCAAACCGAACCGGGTTGGTATCAGGTCAATATAAAACTGAATACGACCTTAGCGAGCGCCATTCAAGCCACGCTTCGACGCCAAGGATATGAAATCTTGGGGGTCTATTTGGCCGAGGATCAAAGACCCGAAGACGACCGCGCCTACGACTCGGTTTTCAAGTTTTTCGATTTATAGCCGTCTGCATTGCAGCAGGCTCAATGCATTTCAATAAATTTGAGGAATTTGGCTTTGGCCATACTACCCTTGAACGTCCATGAGTGATTCATCTACGCCCAAAACATCTGACCATTTGGTCCACGACATAGCACCCATTACCCTGGTAAGCGTCATCAATTTCTTCTGGAAATGGAGAAAGGTACTGCTCATCAGTTGCGCCATAGGAGC
Organism: Bacteroidota bacterium; assembly: GCA_030833525.1. Lineage (GTDB taxonomy): Bacteria > Bacteroidota > Bacteroidia > NS11-12g > UBA955 > JALRLA01. The sequence continues at coordinate 2,800 of JAURGZ010000046.1, forward strand.
CTTGATCTCCATTGTCATGACTCACCCGGCAATTACGCCTCCTAAATACAAGGCCACGCATATTTTTTATCCTACCAAGAACAACTCCATCTCCAATGCCTTGTTGACTGATTTGAATCAGCGCCAGCAAGACCCGCTGGAATACGGGGAAGAAGAAGACGCCGAGAAGGCATTGCAGGTTTTGCAATCAGGGGCTTTGATGGGTCGATTGGTGCGCAACTTCGGTCTGATGAAGCATTACGGCATTGACCCGGCCAAGGAAAAATTTCCCAAGTACGCCTTGGACAATAAAATCAAGGAGAACTTCAGCTTCGAGCGCACCCGTTACCTCAGCATCAAAATTGAGGTGCTGGACGAAGACCCCGAGATGGCCGCCAACTTAGCCAATGGATTTGCCGCTTTGTACGATAGCATAAAAACCGAAGTGCAGCAGCAAGTTTCGATTCCCGCGCTGGACATCGTTCAACGCGCCTTGGAAACCAAACAAAACAAGTTGACGGGCATCAAGAACCAATTGCGTGATTTGGGTACCCAAGGGGTAACCAACTACGAGGAACAGTCACGCGCCTTGGCTGAAGAGATTTACAAGGTTCAAGCCAGCGGCAATACGGGCCGTTTGAAACAACTGCTCGAAGAACAAAAGCAATTGGTAGCCAATGGAGGTGATTTCATCGCCCTGAATGAGTTGATCAAACTCGAAGAAGAAAAAGAATCAGATTTGATGGCGCAGTTGGAAAAGCGAAAGGTCGACGTTGGCGAGCGACTGAGCCACAAATTCACCATCGAAGAGGCATCCATTCCCGAAATCAAGGCTTGGCCCAAACGCAGCTTTGTATTGATTCTGTCGGTTCTGGCCACCTTTGCTGGCACCTGCGTGGTATTGTTGGGCTTGGAATTGGCGAAACAAAGTCGCCTGCAATAAGCATTTCCCGTGGCGACCCTGTCGACTTGGACCCCTTTGCAACGCCAATTGTTTTGGTTGGGTCTAACGGCCATGTCCTTGGGGTTCGTGTGGGCCTACCTGAACGGTTGGGTGGCCATTCTGTTGCTTCCCTTGGTTTTGTTGGTGGGGTTGGCCCTGGTCTACCGCACAGAAGACAGTGTGCTCTTTTTTGGCGCCTTGGCCCCTTTGTCGATCAATTTCCAAGATTTAGGAGCCGGTTTGGGATTGGCATTGCCGACTGAACCGGTATACATCTTGGCCTTCTTGGCTATATCTGTATGGTTTGTCTTGTACGGAAAGTTCGACCCCCTTGTGCTGAGACACCCCATTGTTCTAGCCGTTCTGGCTTATTTGTCTTGGCTTTGGTTGGCCACGGCCTTTTCCAGCATGCCCATGGTGAGTTTCAAGTTCAGCTTGGCTCGCACCTGGTACATTGTCGTTTTCTTCTTTTTTGTTCTGCGCTTGTTTCGCCAATACAACACCATTCACCGATTCTTGAAGTGGTTTGCCGTATTTACCCTGATTTTGGTGATGGTGACCTTGGTCAAACACGCCGCTGATGGTTTTGCGCGCAGCTCGAGTTACGGAATTTCCTGGCCCTTTTTCCCAGACCATGGCATGTATGCAGCGGCGATTGCATTTGCCGTTCCCATCTTGGCCTTTTACACCTTCAATGCGCGTTCCATGGGCTTTTCCTTGCCCTGGGCACCGGTGTTGGGCCTGGGCTTAGCCATCTTGCTTTTTGGCATTTTGGTCAGTTATACCCGAGCCACTTGGCTGAGCCTCATTGCCGCTATGGGTGTATTTGCCCTCATGAAAATGAAGGTGCGATTTGGTTACATCGTTTTGTTATTGCTAGCCGGTTCGAGTGTTGCCATTGCCCAACAAGATCAAATCTTGTATGCCCTTGAAGCCAACAAACAAGGCTCCAGCGACGAGCTCGAGGGTCACGTAAAATCGGTTTCGAACATCACCACAGACCCCTCTAATCTGGAGCGAATCAACCGTTGGAAATGCGCCGGGCGAATGGTCAGTGAACGCCCCTTGTTTGGCTTTGGCCCCGGTACTTACGTTTTCCAATACGCTCCTTTCCAAAAAAGTTCTGAGCTGACCATTATCTCTACCCATGCCGGTGATTTGGGCGATGCTCACTCTGAATTTTTCTCAGCCATGAGCGAAAGTGGCTACCCCGGCTTTTTCTTTTTGGTGATACTGGTATTGGCCACCCTCTGGATAGGATTTCGCCTGGTGGCCCAAACGACAAGCCGCCCGGTTCGCATTACGGCTACCTTGGCGATTTTTGGATTGAGCACTTATTACTTCCATGCCTTGCTCAACAACTATAGCCAATACGATAAAATTGGAGTTCCCTTCTGGGTCTTTACGGCCATTGTCGTAGCCCTGGATTTGTACCACCGAGCGGGTGTAAACAATTCGGCACATGAGCCAGCATCCCTTTAAGCAGATTCCCTTTGTCATAGGGGCCAGCATTTGCGGCTTGTTTGCACTGCTGGCGATTCTGGGATATGCCCTCAGCACCGACGACAGCCCGAATGCCAATCAAATCATGCCCGAATGGGCCAGTTTGAAGCCCGGCAGCCGTGTCGAATATTTGGAAGGACCATCTTCCTCTTCCAAGCCTTGGTATGCTTTCTTAAGCGGCTGGTCTGGCAGGGGCGAATTGATTTCGGTTGAAGCCGGGTCATTGCGTCAGCAGGGCGCAGATTGGGATTTCATTTCGGGCAAAACGGGGCAGGCTGAGCGTCGACCCTGCCGCGATTTCCAACGAAAAACCCGTCGATTCTGGTTGGGCAGCGATACGTTTGGCCGCGACATACTCTCGCGCATGATCATTGGTGCTCGCATCTCCTTGACCATTGGTTTTTTGGCCACTTTGATGAGCTTGTTTATTGGCGCCAGCATCGGCTTGTATGCCGGTTATTACGGAGGCAGGCTCGATTCCTTCTTGTCGTGGTTGATCACCGTGTTTTGGGCCCTGCCCACCCTGCTCCTGGCCTTGGGATTGAGTTTTTTCATGGGCAAGGGCTTTGTGCAAGTTTTAATCGCTACCGGATTGTCAACCTGGGTAGAAGTGGCGCGAGTGGTTCGAGGTCAGACCCTACAACTCAAGAATAAAGAGTTCATTCTGGCCAGCCGAATTACGGGATTTTCCACCCCCCACATTTTATTCAAGCATATTCTACCCAATCTAAAAGGTTCCCTAACTGTGCTCGCCACCACCAATTTTGCCTCGGCGATTTTGTTAGAAGCCGGGTTGGGCTTTTTGGGTTTAGGCGTGGCCCCACCCACCCCTTCTTGGGGCTTATTGGTGAAAGAAAACCTCGGCTATTTGGTGCTCGACCAAGCCTATTTGGTGCTCATACCCGGAGCCGCCATCATGCTACTGGTCATGGCCTTCAATCTGATGGCCATGGGCTTACGCGATGCCATGGATGCCGACTCCGAATGATTTAGGGCAGCACCTGAACCCTCACACTGGCGCGGCGATCCCCGCGATTGGCTTGAATCAGGTAAGTACCCGCAGGTAGGTTGGCTGGAACTTGATAACTGCTTGTACCCGGTAAGGTTTTTACCATGAATTGGGGCTCAGTCTGGGCTACTTCGCGACCCAAAGCATCGTACCACCGCAAACGCTCAAAAGCACTTCCCTCAACCGTAAACCAGGAACCTGGCTGAATCGGATTGGGGTACAAACTCATGCCCAAATCAGAGAATGATTCTACCCCGGTATGATCAATCAATACGGGAATATCAGCCGTGTCTTTGCAACCATTTAGCGTCGAAGTCACGATCAAACGCACATTATAGGCTCCAGATGCGTCGTACTGATGCACGCCGGGCATGCCCGTTTTGTTGGTTCCATCGCCCCACTCCCAATAAAAGCTCAAGTTGGCTGTAGAAATAGGCACACAGTTGATTTTATTCTGCCAAAGCAGGGTCCATGTGAAACCAGCGGCAGGGCGAGGTTTGGCAATCAATTCCAGGGGAATTTTTGGCCCGTAGCAACCATTCGATTCGGTTTGGTACCACAGCTTTCGGTTCGACAAAACCAGACCCAAATCCAGAATCTCACCCTTTTCATAGGGTTCGGTATCCAATGAATCTCCATACCACCAAACTTGGCCGTAAGGCACTTTAACGGTCATAGTCCCCAACGATTTGGTACAAACCGAAGGCGCCTGAGCCGAAGTGGGCGTTGGTGCTTGGTTTACCCAGATGAGAACCGAGTCCCAGTTGGGGCTAAAGCATGCATTTTCGCTGCTGCGCAAGTACCAGTGATTTTTGCCTGCAGGCGCTAAATCAGATGGGTATTTACCGCTATAAAAGGGTTCGGTGTCGGCAGGACTCTTGTACCAATTCACCTGCCCCCAAGGAGTAGAAGCAAAAGCGAAGGCTGAATCACCGTAACACAGCGTGTCACCTCGAGGACCAAACAGGGTGGGATAATCGTAAACGTGCACCATGATTTGGGTACGACCTGAGCCGCAGAGACCGTTCCAAGTCTCCACGTAATAATCAAAGTCGCCGCGTTTGTTGGGGCTCACCGTGTAGGTAGAACCTTTGGCTTTGACCGTACCACCGGTTGGCTCATCGTACCAGCGAAGGGTATCGCTGCCGCTGGTGCTGGCCGTCAAGGCAATGCTTGAACTCGGTCGCAAACACATGAACGTATCACTGGCCGCCGAAGGCGCCGCAGGCGCATAATCATTGCCGACGAATGCTTTCACGAGTTTTGGTCCACCGGTATTTTCGCATCCGCCGTTGTTGGCGCGCACATAGAACCCGGTGTCTGAGAAGACTTTGGCCAACTGCAGCACGTTACCGGTGAACAGCAAATTTTTCTGTTGCATGTCACTGTACCAATTCAACACCCCCGTATCAGAATAAGCCTGCAAATTCGCCGTCGCCCCGGCGCAAATGGAGTCATTTTTGACGCTGGGATCCTGGGGGTAGGATTTGACCGAGAAGGGAATGCTCATCCAATCGCTTTGGCAATTTCCGTTCACCGCCTTGACATAGAAGGTATCGTTTTGCTTGGGCCAGAAACCGTAAGCTGTACCGGTGTAAAAGGGATTGGCATCGGCAGGATCGCGGTACCAATCGACTCGCGTGCCCGCATCTGCCCACAACTTTATAGTCGCTGAATCGCCCACGCAGGCCTTGGCCGTACCCACCAAAGTGGGCTTGGAGGGTTTGAAATAGACCGTTTTGATGACCGTATCGATGCAGCGATTGGTCATGTAGGTGTAAACCGTGGTGATCAAACGAACATCGAAATTGGTTTTGGTCTTGGGCTTGTACTTGCCGTTGAGTGCACTTTCGTTGTAAACCCCATCGTACAACCAACGGTGGGAGATGTACTCCAAGTTGTAATACACGTAGTAGTTGTAGTAGGGCATGCTTGAAACATTTTTCAAGCGATTGTTGGTAAAATACAGGGTGTCGTAATTGGGAAAGCAGTTGTTGGAAATGCTGAAATCGATGCCCAAATCGTATTGAACAAAGGGATAAAACTGCATGTCAGCATCAAACAAAGTACCACCAATGTTGAGGTTCAAACAGCGGTACCATTTGCCTGATACCGAACCTACACACAGGTTTTTCTTCTTGCCGTTCCCCGCGCTCCAGCTGTTGGAAACCAAGGCGGCTACCGAAGATGCAGAATCCGATTCGATGACTACGATGTAGGGATGGTTCACCAATACCTTACTCCAAGAGGCATCTCGCTCAATGCGGCTCAAGGGAATGCTGCTGCCGGCCACGGTATCCAAGGTGATGGTATCGGTAGCCAGGGCAGAACCGGTGGGCAAGCTATCCAAGCCAGCCTTGTACAGTTTGCAAATCACATTGACATCGCTACCCGAAGCATGGATAGAGAAGCCGTAAAAACGAAAACCGCTGACATACAGGTCTTGAGGTGTATCGAAAAATTGCCCCAAGGCACTGCCGGTTTTCACCGTGATGGAGTTATATGCCGTCGAACCGTAAGAAGGGAAACGACTGGTATCGGTGCCGCATTTGGTGGGGTTCGCAGCACTTCGAGAAGCCACCCCACTTTTGGGCATGGGCTGCAAATCATCGATCAATGTGCGGCCCCCTGACTCGAGTTGAGCCATCAAAGGAAAGCTGGCCCAAGCGGCTGCAATGGCGAACAAATGCTTCAGTTTCATAGTCTTGGTAAATGAAAACTACGACTGGGTGCCCACATTTTCAACCATTTGAGGCTCCAAAGGGAAAAAATGATGAAGGGCTGATGGGCCAAAAAGAATTATTTTTGTGGCATGGCAGATTTGCTGAAAGGAAAACGCGGCATCGTATTCGGTGCTTTGAACGAACAGTCCATCGCTTGGAAAGTCGCCCAGTTGTGTGCGACTGAAGGCGCCAACATCGTATTGACCAACGCTCCTGTGGCGGCCCGTGTAGGCCAAACAGAAAACTTGGGCAAAGAGCTCGGGGTACCCGTGATTTATGCCGATGTGACAAAAATGGAAGATTTGGAAAACCTGGTAAGTCAGTCTATGGCTCACTTGGGTGGAACCTTGGATTTTGTCTTGCACAGCGTAGGCATGAGCCTGAACGTGCGCAAGAAAAACCCATACACCGACTTGAACTACGAATACATGCACCAAACCTTCGATATCTCAGCGATGTCGTTTCACCGTTTGATGCAGACCTTGTGGAAGCAAGACGCCATGAGCGAATGGGGCAGCATTTTGGGCTTAACCTACATCGCCGCTCAGCGCACCTTTCCCGACTACAGCGAAATGGCCGAGTCCAAAGCTTTGTTGGAGAGTTTTGCCCGCAGTTTCGGGTACCACTTTGGAAAGTCCAAGAAAGTACGCGTGAACACCATCTCGCAGAGCCCCACGAAGACCACGGCCGGTAGCGGTGTGGGCGGGTTTGACGCTTTCTTCAACTACGCCGACAAAATGTCTCCTCTTGGAAACGCCAATGCCGATGATTGCGCCAATTACTGCGTATCTCTGTTTAGCGACTATACCCGCATGGTGACCATGCAGAATTTGTTCCACGACGGCGGATTCAGCTTTACCGGAATCGCCACCGATCTGATGGATAGCTTTTCAGATGCCGCTTTGGGCAAGTAAGACTCCTCTTGAATGTTAAAAAAACCCGGCTTCGGCCGGGTTTTTTTATGGGCTCAATCGACGGGAACTGAACTGCCCTGGCCCGGTTTCAAAATAGGCGATGCGGTCGTGAACCCTGCCGGGTCGACCTTGCCAGAATTCAGCGTATTCGATGACGATTTCGTATCCACCCCAGTGGGCAGGACGCTGCAAGGGGCTGTCGTCTGCCATCAAGGCTTGCATTCGGGCATCCAATTCCTCCCGGCTCTCGATGACCTGGCTCTGAGCCGAAGCTATGGCACCGGCCTGACTCAATCGAGGGCGTGATTGAAAATACGCATCACTATCAGCCTCGGGTATGCGATAGGCTTGGCCTTCAATGCGCACTTGGCGCTCCAATTCGGCCCAGAAAAAATTCACAGAAACGTGGTTGTCGGCTTCGATTTCCTGCCCTTTTCGACTCAGGTAATTGGTGAAAAAGACCAGGCCTTTGCTGCTGATCTCCTTCAGCAAAACCACCCTGGAACTCGGTCTTCCCTGGCGGTTGACCGTACTGAGCACCATGGCATTGGGTTCGTGTACCTGGGCATTCAAGGCTTCTTGGAACCACTGCCGCAATCCTTCGGCGGGGTGATTCGGCAAGCTTCCTTCGTTCAAAGCGCCTTGGGTGTATTCTTTGCGAATGTCAGCGATGTTCATGGCTCCGAAATCTAGCGGGGAAAACCAGGCATTTTAGGCATGCCCGGCATCTTGCCTTTCATTTTGTTCATGGTTTTCATCATGTCCCGCATTTGATTGAATTGCTTGAGCAAACGGTTCAATTCTTCTACGCTGCGCCCGCTGCCTTTGGCAATGCGCTGTTTGCGGCTGCCGTTGAGCAATTCGGGCTTGGCTCGCTCGGCGGGGGTCATGGATTGGATCAAACTTTCAATGCCTTTGAATGCGTTGTCGTCAATGTCCAAATCCTTGATTTTATTGCCCACACCGGGCAACATGCCCAACAGGTCTTTCATGTTGCCCATCTTCTTGATTTGCTGCAACTGAGAAAGAAAATCTTCGAAATCGAAGGCGTTTTTCGCCATCTTTTTCTGAAGGCGAAGGGCCTCTTCCTCGTCGATGGTCGCTTGGGCACGTTCCACCAGCGATACCACGTCACCCATGCCCAAAATGCGGCTGGCCATTCGATCGGGGTGAAAGGCATCCAAGGCCTCCATTTTCTCACCGTTGGAAACAAATTTGATGGGTTTGTTCACCACCTCTTTGATGGACAAAGCAGCACCTCCTCGGGTGTCACCGTCCAACTTGGTCAGGACCACGCCGGTGAAGTCCAATACATCGTTGAACGCTTTGGCTGTATTGACCGCGTCTTGACCGGTCATGGAATCTACCACGAACAAAATCTCGGTGGGATTCAAGGCTTTTTTCAAGGCGGCAATCTCTTCCATCATGGCCTGATCAATGGCAATACGACCGGCCGTATCGACGATGACCACTTGTTGCCCGCGGGCCTTGGCCTCCTTCACCGCGGCTTGTGCAATGGCCACGGGATCCATGTTTTGATCGTCGCTGTAAACGGGAACCTCGACTTGCCCGCCCAATACCTTCAACTGCTCACGAGCCGCTGGGCGATAAACGTCACCGGCTGTAAGCAAAACCGAACGGCCTTGGCTCTTGAGCATGCGGGCCAACTTGCCCGAAAAGGTGGTTTTACCCGAACCCTGCAGACCGGCAATCAAGATCACGCATGGTGAACCTTTTATCTGCAGCTCTGATTTCTCACCTCCCAAGAGATTGACCAGTTCGTCATTGACGATTTTGGTCATCATCTGACCCGGTGAAACGGCCCGAATGACGTCGGCACCTTTGGCTTTTTCCAACACTCGATCGGTAAAGTCTTTGGCGACTTTGAAGTTCACGTCTGCCGCAATCAGAGCACGGCGAATCTCTTTGACCGTTTCAGCCACGTTGGCATCGTTGATGCGGCCCTGGCCTTTGAGGGTTTTGAATGCTTTCTCGAGTCGATTGGAGAGGTTCTCAAACATACAGGGCAAAGGTACGAAAAGCGATGCGAGTGGCTATATTTGAAGGCTCATGAGAATCTTCTTTGCCCTCTTGGGAGTTGGAACCCTCGCCTTGGCCGCTTGCCAGAGCTCCAACAAGCCCACCGAAAACTTGGAAAAATCCTTTGAACAAGCCCGCGTAGCCGAAGATTACACCACGGCTGTCGCCCTGCTCACCCAAATCGCTACGGCTGATACCGCTAGCAGTTGGGCCTTGGACACCTTGGCGTTTTATCAATATTTCTACCAAGTGACTCCCGGCATGGTGCGCAACACCAAAACTCCCTTGTATTGGGTAGATAAGGCTTTGGAGCGCAAACCCGGCAATGCCTTTTTGCTCGACATGAAAGCCAAATTGCATTTGGAAGAGGGCAAAGACACGCAGTCATTGGCCATCTTCACTGAATTGTACCAGAAAAGCCAAGATTACACCTATTACTGGGACATCGCTTTCATCGAAACGGCCCGCGGCAACGCACCCATGGCCGATAGCATGATCGCCGAAGCCATGAAAAGTGCAGACATCGCCAACAAAACCGTTCGTTTGGAAAACCTCCAGGCCCGCGTTCGCGAAGAAGTCCCCGCCAACGCCGCCTTCATGTATTTGAATGCCTTGATTTACAATGGCCGTGGCGACATGATGGCCGCTGCCGAAGCCCTTCAAGAAGCATTGAAAATCAAGCCCGATTTCTACGCCGCTCAAAAAGGCATTTACGACTTGCAACGCGCTGCCGCTCAGCAGATGCCCGCTGGTCGTTAAGATTTCTTTACTCCCATAGACAAACTCAGACGCCCCTGAGGCGGCCTCAGGCATGCGTACAACTTTCTAAAGGGAGAATGTGCATGGGGTGGAACCCACCTTTGCAGGGCTATTCGCTGACTTGAGCGGGATTATACCGCGTCTGATGAGATCACTCGCTTGAGGTTGAATTCGTCTTTCAATACGTGGTAAGCCATCTCTGAATAATAGCAGAGGCCATCGATGGTCTGCGCCAAATCGAGTGCATCTAAGCCCGTACCCGAAACCCGGCAAGACAATACAACCACGTTGTCATTCGAATTGTATGAGAATTTGGCATTGAGCAAATTCAAGTTGACCACCAACAATTCTTCCAAGAGCTCGGCCCGTTTCAGAGTGGGTCCATAGCAAAAGGGAACGGTGATTTGGAAAACAGAGGGGTCCTGCTGAAACACAAAATAATTCCAGGGTGTAGACTCGCGGTCTTCCCAAGCATCGATGTAAATGGGGGTCTCATTGCGCAGCAACATCCATTGGCCATCGTCGCCGGTTCTGGCATCTTCGGCTTGAACCCCAATGGCTTCGAGCTTGGCTTCTACCTTGGCTTGCAATTCCGCACTGTTCATGCTGCAAAGGTCACGCATTGCTTCGATAAAAAAATGGATTATCTTGCGAGAAGATACTTAGTGTACAATTGACACAATGAAACCACTTCAACACCAGGGCTTGGCCCTACTCCTTTCTGCCGCGTGCCTCATGGGCATGGGAATTCAAGCTTGCAAAACACCCGAAACTAAGACCGAAACCGTTCTGAAAATGGATGCCCCCGAATGGTCTGAAAACGCGGTCATCTACGAAATCAACACTCGTCAATATTCAGAAGCGGGCACCTTTCTCGCCGTCGAAAAAGACTTGAATCGCATCAAATCCTTAGGAGTTGATATTCTTTGGTTCATGCCCATTCACCCCATTGGCGAAAAAAACCGCAAAGGCAGTTTGGGAAGCTATTATTCGGTGAAAGACTATACCGCTGTCAATCCTGAATACGGCACCTTGGAAGATTTCAAACGCCTGGTGCGGGTCGCTCATGATAAGGGAATGAAGGTCATTTTGGACTGGGTTCCCAACCATAGCTCCTGGGACAACGCATGGATCGAGGCCCATGACGATTGGTACGCTCACGATTCCTTGGGCAATAAAATTTCCCCATGGGATTGGACCGACGTAGCCAAATTCAACTATGACAATCCCAATATGCGCGAAGCCATGATTCAGGCTATGGAGTTTTGGGTGCGCCATTGCGATGTGGATGGTTATCGCTGTGACGTTGCCTTCATGGTACCGGTTGATTTCTGGAATCAGGCCTCCAAGCGCCTGCACGCCATCAAAAACGTATTCCTCTTGGCCGAAGCCGAGACCCAAACCGAAACCAATCCCAACTTCAACGAATACTGGGATACCGCTTTTCATGCCAACTACGGCTGGACCTTCCACGCCCTGACCCACGATATCGCCCAAGGCAAAAAGCCTTACGGCGACTTGCGCAAATACATAGAAGACAAAAGCATGTCTGAATCGGTATACCGCATGTATTTCTTAACCAACCACGATGAAAACTCTTGGAACGGTACCATTGAAGAAAAATACGGCCCAGCCTGGCGCCCCTATTCGGTATTGTGTTATACCCTTCCCCAGTCCCTCCCCTTGATTTACAACGGCCAAGAAGCGGGCTTGAATAAGCGATTGGCCTTCTTTGAAAAAGACCTCATCGATTGCTGGGCCGATACCAGCGAATACGCTTGGTACCGCCAATTGAACGCCCTCAAACACAGTTCCAAGGCACTGGCCAGCGGCAACCGTGGGGGCCGTTTTCAGTGGTTGGGTTCTGACCCCGAATCTCCTGTCATCGCCTTTGTTCGCTACAACAGCAGTGAAAAAATCATCACCCTGGTCAACTTGAGCAAGGAGAATCAAAGCCTGAAAGATTTGGGCTGGGCTCCCGGTGAAAAAAGTCAGAACTATTTGGGAAATGCCCAATACGATGCCAGCGCCGAAACCTGGTCCTTGCCTGCCTACGGCTATCAAATTTTTCGCGAGTCTTTGTAAGCGTCAGCCATGAGCCACAGCCCCAAACCGCAACTCAGCCTCACGCAAATCATCAACATGAGCGTGGGATTCATGGGCATCCAATTTGGATGGGCCTTGCAAATGGCCAACATGAGTTCCATTTACGAATACCTCGGCGCAAAACCCGAGAACATACCCATGTTGTGGCTTGCGGCACCTCTCACCGGCCTGATTGTACAACCCATCATCGGCTACTTGAGCGACCGCACCTGGAGACCTCGACTGGGCCGCCGACGCCCCTTCTTTTTGGTAGGAGCCATCTTGAGTTCCCTGGCCTTGATCGCCATGCCCAATTCGTCTAGCTTATGGATGGCGGCAGGCCTGCTTTGGATTTTGGATTCATCGATCAACATCAGCATGGAACCCTTTCGGGCCTTCGTAGCCGATAAACTGCCCGAAAACCAGCGCACCTTGGGATTTTCCATGCAGAGTTTGTTCATCGGTTTGGGCTCGATTGTGGCTTCGGCTTTGCCTTGGATATTGAGCCACTGGTTTGCCGTCAGCAACACCGCCGAATCGGGCAGCATTCCCTACAATGTCAAACTGAGCTTTTACATCGGGGCCGCCGCCTTTTTGGTTTTTGTGCTATACACCGTATTCAGCAGCGATGAATACCCCCCGACCGAAGCAGAACTGCAGCAAATGCGTAGCGAAATGGGCCTTGGAATCAAGGGTGCCATACAAGAAATCGTCGATGCCATCCAACACATGCCCAAGCGCATGCGCCAGTTGGCACTGGTTCAGTTTTTAACCTGGCCCGGTCTGTTTTTGATGTGGTTTTACTACACCCCGACCGTAGGAAATTACGTGTATGGAGGGGATCCCAACGGCGACGAAAGCCTCAAGGCCTTGTACACCCGGGGCATAGAGTTCGCCGGCCTAACCTACAGCCTGCAGAACATTGTCACCTTTTTGTTTGCCATGATTCTGCCCCTCTTGGCGGCCAAATTGAGCAACAAGTATACCCATGCCCTGGCCCTCACCATTGGCGGGTTGGGACTGCTTTCGGTAGGCAGCATTGACCGCGATTCGGCCCTAGGCCTGTATGGGGTCATGGCCTGCGTGGGCATAGCTTGGGCGTCTATTTTATCCATGCCCTACAGCATGCTTTCAGGTTGCCTTCCCAAAGAGAAAATCGGCATCTACATGGGCATCTTCAACTTCTTCATTGTGCTTCCCGAAATCATCGCCTCCTTGAGTTTCGGCCCCATCATGCAACACTGGTTGGGCAATCAGCAAGTGTACGGGGTTATGGTCGGCGGATGCCTACTTCTCTTAGCCGCTCTGCTTAGCACCCGCATCAACGAAAGTGCCGAAGCCTCGGCCTAAGGGCCTATTTTTGTTGGAATGAACGCCTCTGAACGCCTGAACAATCCGTTTTTTACG
>JAURGZ010000037.1 GCA_030833525.1 Bacteroidota bacterium
AGCTGAAATTATTTTCAAGAAAGACATTCAAGCGGCTTCAGATCCGGCGCAGGCCTGGAAGGAAAAAGAACAAGAATATTCAGATTTGTTCGCCAATCCTTACCGAGCCGCCGAACGAGGTTTTGTTGACGAAGTGATTTTGCCTGAAGAAACCCGTGAACGATTGATAGCAGCCTTTGCCATGTTGGAAAACAAGGTAAAAAGCAATCCTCGTCGTAAACACGGAAACATTCCACTTTAAGAGGTTTTTAATAAAAAATGCAGAAAATGGGGCGAAATCGCCCCATTTTTCGTGTCAAAAGGACCAAATTGGCCTTATTTATAGTTATTTTGCCCCCTCTAAAAATCCACTCTATGGACTTAAAAGAAATTCAACAACTCATCAAGTTTGTCTCCGTGAACGGGGTCGACGAAGTAGCGATTGAACGCAAGGATTTTAAATTGCACATCAAGAAAAATGCCGTTCAGGTTGTGGCTTCAGCTCCTGTAGCTGCAGCTCCAGTCGCTGCTGCTCCTGTAGCTGTAGCTCCCGCTTCTGCTGCAACACCTGCTGCACCTGCCTCTGACGATTCCAAATACATAGCCATCAAATCCCCCATGGTGGGAACTTTTTACCGCTCAAGCAACCCTGAGTCACCCTCTTTCGTAAACGTGGGTGATGAGGTGAAAGCAGGCAAGGTGGTGTGCATAGTAGAAGCCATGAAACTCTTCAATGAAATTGAGAGTGAAGTCTCTGGAAAAATCGTGAAAGTGTTGGTTGACAACGCTTCGCCTGTAGAATACGATCAGCCTCTCTTCTTGGTTGATCCTTCTTAAGACGAATACCATGTTTAAAAAGATTTTGATCGCCAACCGCGGCGAGATTGCATTGCGCATAATTCGCACCTGCAAGGAAATGGGTATCAAAACCGTGGCTGTATACTCTACGGCCGATCGCGACAGTCTGCATGTGCGATTTGCTGATGAAGCGGTTTGCATCGGTTCTGCGCAAAGCCGCGACAGTTACTTGAACATGCCCCGCATTTTGGCCGCAGCCGAAGTGACCAATGCCGATGCTATTCACCCTGGCTATGGATTCTTGAGTGAAAACGCCAAGTTTTCAGCATTGTGCCGTGATCACGGCATCAAGTTCATTGGTGCAACTCCTGAGCAAATCGACCAGATGGGCGATAAGAGCAACGCGAAAGACACCATGAAGAAAGCCGGTGTGCCCACCATTCCCGGTTCAGACGGATTGTTGGATAGCGTTGATCAAGCCAAATCCTTGGCCAAGGAGATGGGTTATCCTGTCATCATCAAAGCCACGGCCGGTGGCGGTGGACGAGGCATGCGCATCATTTGGGCCGATGAGGAAGTAGAAAATGCTTGGAACAGTGCCAAACAAGAAGCCGGTGCTGCTTTTGGCAACGATGGCCTCTACATGGAGAAATACATCGAGGAGCCACGCCACATTGAAATTCAAATTGCCGGTGACCAATACGGTACCGTTTGTCATTTGTCTGAGCGCGATTGTTCCATACAGCGTCGTCACCAAAAGCTATTGGAAGAAACGCCTTCGCCTTTCATGACCGATGAACTTCGCGAAAAGATGGGAGAGGCGGCCAAAGCGGCAGCTAAAATCATTCAATATGAAGGCGTAGGAACGGTTGAATTCTTGGTTGACAAGCATCGCAACTTCTACTTCATGGAGATGAATACCCGCATTCAAGTGGAGCATCCCGTTACCGAAGAGGTTATCAATTACGATTTGGTGAAGGAACAAATCCTTATAGCTGCCGGTGTGCCCATTTCGGGAACTGATTATTTGCCCACTAAAGCGGCGATTGAGTGCCGAATCAACGCCGAAGATATCTACAACAATTTCCGTCCATCACCCGGTAAGATTCAGGTATTGCACAAGCCAGGAGGTCACGGAGTGCGCGTGGATAGCCACATTTACGCAGGCTATAGCATTCCTCCTTATTACGATTCTATGATTGCCAAACTCATCGTTTCGGCTCAGACGCGTGAAGAGGCCATTGTGAAAATGGAGCGAGCCCTGCAGGAATTCATCATCGAGGGCATTCACACCACCATTCCCTTGCAATTGCAATTGATGCGGGATCCCGACTTTAGGGCCGGTAACTTCACCACCAAGTTCATGGAGACCTTTAAGATTCAATAAAAAAAGCCGCTGGAAAGCGGCTGTTTTTTGGCCATGTGGTCTTTGGATTATGGGGTTTTGAAACGAACGCCGCTGGCTCGAAATACCACGGTTTTCTGGCTGCTGTCTGTTTCTTGGCTGACTTGAAATGTGCCTGAGCAGTACAAGTCGGCTTTTTTCAAGTTCGTGGGCACGCTAATGCCTTCTTCGAAATCAACGTGCAAAGCGCGCAAAGGACCTTCTGCGCTATTCTCAAAGGCCTCCAGGGCTTTCACAGTGTTTGGCTCCAATTCATAGCTGAACCAACATCCCTCAGATTGGCAAACCTCTTGGGTGCGACCGAATACCACAGCCTTTTCTTGGCCGTTTTCAATGAAATCAAGCAGCGCGGCATCGATGCGCTGCGCATCTTGGTCGTTCACAACTGCACCTTGTTGTACGTGATTATTTTGGCAGGCGCCAAGCATAATGCCCGCAGCCATGCCTAGCAAAAGCAGGGTTTTGTTCATGCCACAAAGATAGCGAACCCTCAAGGGTAGAGCAGGTAAGGTTTGCGTCTGAGAGTAAAGGCTTCCAGTTGGGGCTCGAATGAGGCTTGTATTTCCCACAGTTCATCGCCCCGCTCAATGGCCTCGCGCAACGAACTGGTTCCTGCCAATTTGGTTAAAAAAGAATTGAAGAAAATGGCTTTCTGCTCAGTTGTTGCCAGGCGATAGGGATTGATTAAAAATTGAAGCATCAAAACGGGTTTGTCGTGCACCATATCGGCGTAATGCTGCAAATTGACTCCGTAGCAGAGTTTTCCTTCATAAGGGGGGTGAACGGCTTTGCCTGGAATGCTTTTGGGAGTAAAGGTATAGCGGTAGCCGTCTTCGGGCTTCAACCAGGGTGCGCCATAACATTCAAAAGGATGTGAGGTGCCACGCCCCATGCTGAGGCAGGTGCCTTCCAGTAAGCCTAAACTGGGGTAGAGGTAAATGGAGGTTTGGGTAGGCAAATTCGGGCTAGGAGGAATGGGTAGGATGTACTCGTCGCTGCGCTTCCAGCCGGCTAGAGGAATGACGTGTAAGTCGCATTGCAAAGGGCTGATCGATGATTTGGGCAGGCCCAGCCATCCTTCATGGTTGATCATTTGGGCCAATTCTCCCAAGGTCATTCCATGAACCAAGGGTATGGGATGCAGGCCCACCATGCTGCTAATGCCAGAATCAAGCATGGGTCCAGCCATGTAAAATCCGTTGGGATTGGGTCGGTCCAAAATCCAGAGCGGTTTGCCTTGTTCAGCGCAGGCTTGCATGCAATAGTGCAGGGTGCTGAGGTAAGTGTAGAAGCGAACCCCTACATCTTGTATGTCGAATACCAGGGCATCTACATCGGCCAAATCTTGCGGGCTGGGCTTGAAATGGCTGCCATACAGGGAAACCAGGGGTAAGCCTGTAGCAGAATCTTTGCCGCTAGCCACGTGTTCACCAGCGGCGGCATGGCCTCTAAAACCGTGTTCAGGCGAAAATACCTTCACGACTCGAATGCCTCCACGTAAAAAGCTGTCGACCAGGTGCAGTGAGCCCAATTGAGAAGTTTGATTCGCGACCACTCCAATGCGCAGGTTCGACAGGCTGGTCCAATATAGCTCGGTGCGCTCAGCTCCCAATTTTAGGGTTGTGGGAGAAGCCACACTTTCTTCTGAGTGCTGACTCCTAGTGGTTATGGCTTGCCCGTGGCATCCTTGTGAAAAAAACAAGGACAGCACAAGGAGGCAGACCCCCTGTGCGTTACCTTTGAGTTGTGCGATGAATTGGCCTTGGTACATAGCTAAACGCTTCCTTACAAAGGAAAAGAAAAGCTTTTCCAGGCGTGTGGTGATTTTATCCATATTGGCAGTGGCCTTGAGCGCAGCAACGGTCTTGTTGTCTGTGTTTGCTCTGCATGGCTTTCAGCAAACCATAAGCCAAAAAGTATCTGAGTTGCAGGGTGATTACATGATCGACGACCCGGCCAACGTAGAGGGGGCCGAATGGAAAGCGCTGCCCGATGTTCAAGCCCATTTGATACGACGAGCCGTGCAGCAATCAGGCTTGGACTGGATGTTAGAGCCTGTCGCGCAGCGTGCTTGCATAGCCAAAAGCCAGGGTGAAGTAGAAGGCGTTATGGCCCGAGGGCTTTCTCAGCAAGCCATTCTTCGGCTGAAAAGCGATGCTGATACCACTCGATTGGCCTTGTATTTGTCCAAAAGCTTGGCCACTCGCTTGAATGTGCAAGAAGGCGATGCTGTATCCCTGCTTTTCTTTGAATCGGGCAAGGGCAGGGCAAGGGCACGCAGATACCCTGTAGGGGGCTTTCTCAGCCAAGGCTTGGATGAATTTGATCAGCATAGCGTCGTGGTTCCCTTGGAAGCATTGAAAACCCTGATGCCAGAGGGGCATACGGTGAGCCGATGGGAATTGCGAGCTCCGGCTGCTGTTTCGACAGAAGAACAAGAGCGCTCGGTTTCCCTAATTCAATCTGAGTTGCCTCCAGGACTGTTGCGTATATCGAGCGTAGAAACTCAGAATCGAGCCTTATACGATTGGCTACGCGTTTTGGACACCAATTTGTGGGTAATGTTGGTCCTGATGATTGCGGTCGCCGTGATTGCCTTATCTACGACTTTGTTGATTCTCATGTTTGAGCAAACATCCTTGGTGGGGCTTTTACAAGCGTTAGGGGCCCATAAAGCCGCTATTCAGCAGGTTTTCTGGTGGCAAGGCTTGGGCATTGCCCTAGCGGGCTTGATCATGGGGAATGCACTGGCATTTGGATTGGCTTGGGCCCAGAATCACTTTCAGTGGATCCAATTGGATGCCGAACAGTACTTCATCGATGCGGTGGTGTTTTCAACCTCGGTTTCGACGGCCCTGTGGGTCAATGTTATTTCGCTGGTCTTGTGCATGCTGCTCATGCTATTTCCCATTCGCTTTGTTCGCAAGATGAGCGTGAGCAGCGCATTGCGTTACGAATAAAAAAGGCCCCGATTTCGGGGCCTTTCGATTAAGCGTCAATGTTCGCGTACTTGGCATTCGCTTCGATGAATTCCCTTCTGGGGGGGACATCATCTCCCATGAGCATGGAGAAAATACGGTCTGCTTCAGCGGCGCTATCGAGCGTTACTCGTTTCAAGGCCCGACGAGCAGGATCCATGGTTGTTTCCCATAGCTGCTCGGCATTCATTTCGCCCAAACCTTTGTATCGCTGAACGTGCACGCTCTCTTCGCGGCCTCCACCGGCCAATTCCTTGATGATGCCGTCGCGTTCGTCATCGGTCCAGCAATAACGGCTTTCTTTGCCCTTTTTCACTTGATACAGAGGGGGCGTTGCAATGTACACATACCCGCTCTCGATCAAGCGTTTCATGTATCGGAAGAACAAGGTCAGAATCAAGGTTCGAATGTGGCTTCCGTCTACGTCTGCGTCTGTCATGATGACGATTTTATGGTAACGCAAATTGTCCAATTTGAGCTCTTTGTTTCCCTCATCGTCGGTGCCAATGTGCACGCCCAGCGCCGTGAACATGTTGCGAACTTCTTCGTTGTCGTAAATCTTGTGTTCCAGCGCTTTTTCCACGTTGAGGATTTTACCGCGAAGCGGCAAAATGGCTTGGAACTCTCGGTCGCGACCTTGTTTGGCGGTACCACCGGCTGAATCACCCTCTACCAAGAAGATTTCGCAAACTTTGGGGTCTGTTTTGGAGCAGTCGCTCAATTTGCCGGGAAGGCCCATTCCGCTCATGGCGCCTTTGCGCTGCACCATGTCACGGGCTTTGCGCGCGGCAGCACGGGCTTGGGCAGCAAGCACCACCTTATCTACGATGATTTTGGCCTCTTTGGGGTTCTCTTGCAAGAAGTTTTCGAGCATTTCGCCAACGGTAGAGTCTACGGCACCGCTGACTTCGTTGTTGCCCAACTTGGTTTTGGTCTGGCCCTCAAACTGAGGCTCGGCCACCTTAACGGAAATTACGCCGGTAAGGCCTTCACGAAAATCTTCTCCATTGATTTCAACCTTCACCTTGTCCAGCAACTTTTCGCGCTCGGCATAGGCTTTCAAAGTCCTAGTAAGGGCTCGTCTAAAGCCAGCCACGTGGGTTCCCCCTTCAATCGTGTTGATGTTGTTGACATATGAATGCAGGTTCTCGGTGTAACCCGTGTTGTATTGAAAGGCTATTTCTACGGGAATGCCGTATTTGTCGCTTTCGCAATAAACGGGGTTGGGAATGAGCTTTTCGCGGGTGCCATCGACATAGGTTACAAACTCCAATAGTCCACCTTCAGAGAAGTAGGCCTCGCTGCGAAAAGAACCGTCCTCCAACGTTTCGCGCTCATCGGTCAAGGTCAAGTGAATGCCTTTGTTCAAGAACGAAAGCTCGCGAAGGCGTTTTTGCAAAGTCTCAAAGTGGTATTCGGTTGCTTGGAAGATGCTCCCATCGGGGTAAAAGGTAACTTCCGTTCCCCTGTCATTGGTCTCACCAGCTTCGCGAACGTCATATTTGGGTTTGCCGCAAGAGTATTCCTGTTCCCAAATCTTGCCCTCACGAAAAACACGAGCGTGCAACAAAATTGACAGCGCGTTTACGCAGCTTACACCTACACCGTGCAAGCCTCCAGAAACCTTGTAGGTGTCTTTGTCAAACTTACCACCGGCGTGCAAGACGGTCATGACCACCTCAAGCGCGCTTTTGCCCTCTTTGGGGTGAATGCCGGTGGGAATTCCACGGCCGTCATCGCGCACTCGAATTCCGTTATCGGGTAAAATCGAAACTTGTATGGATTTGCAGTGACCGGCCAGGGCTTCGTCAATGGAGTTGTCGACTACCTCATAGACCAAGTGGTGCAAACCTTTGGGTCCAATGTCTCCAATGTACATGGCTGGGCGCTTTCGCACAGCTTCCAATCCTTCGAGTACCTGGATATTATCGGCTCCGTAATTTCCTTTGTTTTCGTTGCTCATTTCGTTGCTCTAACAGTATCCCGTAAAGATACACCAGGGCTTGCATGGCAGCGGCTCAAGAACACCGCATTTTTCCACATGTTAGCCACGAAAAGGCTTGTTTGGAGGCCTTTACAGAAGGGCAGGGAGCAATCCCGATTGGAAGAGCAGGGCCACTTCCGATTGCCGATAGGCCGCCCAGGCATCCCACTGGCTGATGGCACTTTGAACAAAGCGAGACTCTCGGGTATTCAAAATGAAAAATTGCACGTCTCCCGCTTGGAATTTTTCCCACTCAGCTTCGTAGAGTTTTTGCAGGGATTCGGCCTGCTGAGCGCTCCATCGATAGGCTTCTTGGTATCGATCAACCCCTTGGGAAAGGGCCAGTTGCTTGGCCAAAACATCGCGTTGTTTTTGATCGTACTGCCAGCTCAATTGTGCCAATTCAGTGCGGGCACTTTGGATTTGTCCCCGGGCTGAACGCAAGAATAATGGGCTTTGAAAGTATAGTCCAAATCGCTGGTTGTCTGGAGTTTGAAGGCTGTTAGGGAAGCTGTTCCAGTTCGAACCCAACCATTGGTATTTGAGGTCAAGTTGGGGCAACATTTCGTTGCGCCAATACTTCAATTCCCAGTTCTTGCTATCTATTTTGAGTTGGGCCAATGCCAACTGCGGATGCAAGTTGTACCAAGTCGAATCTGAGCTGATTTGATTGCGCACGAGGTCAACCCAATTTGACAATTGGTCCAAGTGTTGGCTTTCAGGTTCTGCATCATCGCGAAGCAAATAGGGTACATCGTTGATCCATAAGTGACGAGAAAGCATGATGCGCCCTTTGGCCTCTTTGTAAGAGTATTCAGCTTGTTTGGATGCATAGGCCGCGAATTGGGAAAAGGCTTCTAGCGTATCGAGCGCATTGCAGCTGCCCTGTTCAAACAAGATGCGCATGCCTTCTAAGCGATTTTGGCTCAGGGTTAGAGCCAAATTGGCTTGCTGCAATTGCTCCCAAGATTGGGTCCAATCGATGTAATCCAAAAAAACTTCACTCAGCAGGGAGTTGATTTGATCGTTTCGCTCCCAAGCACTAGCGGCCTGCGCAATTTTCGCTTTTTGCAAGCCGGTTCGTCGGTAATCGGTAACCAAATCTCGAAGCAAGGGCATGGAGAGGCCCTGGTAATAAAAACCTTGATCAGGGGTCGATTGTGCGGGGTTGGCAGCATCTCCAAGCATGCGTTCAAATCCCGATTCCCATGCTACGGCCCAACGGGTGTAGGATTGCAATTGCCATTGTTCACCCTCGTAATACGGTTTTCCCCCCAAGGTTTTGGATACCTGACTCCATTGAATTTGGGGGTCAAAGGCCCCACGGGCCGTTTGCAAAGTGGCTGCCCCAATCTGGGTCTCTGCTTTTGCTGCTTTCGCCAAGGGGTGCTCCTGCAGAATCCAATTCACCAAGGTGCCCAATCGCAAGCTGCTATCGGATTGAGCGAAAGCAGGGTAGGCGTAAATGGCCAACATCAGGACGGCCCAAACCTTACTTTTTTTCATTCGATTGGGGTTTGATCCGTTTGTTGTGGTAGAAATCGGCAGGAAAACCGTTCAGTTGACGCCACAGCTCATACCACAAGGGCACACGTTTGAGCAACATGTAAGACCGAACACCCACACCCACTTTCAAACCTTTGGGCCAAAGACGATCGCCCGCTGGTTTAACCAAAATGCGGTATAAGCCATTTTCTGAGGGCATGTTGTCTTGTCCATACACTACGGCCTTGAAAGTACCACTTGAGAGGTCGGGCCATCCGCTGAAAACCAAGGTAGGCCAACCATCGAAAGCACACATGAGAAAAACACCGGTGTCGACCAATGGCATGTCGGTAGGAGACAAGAACAATTCAGCCCCCAAATCAGCCGAACCTGGAACAATGGTACAAAGTATTTCACCTTCTTTCAGGTTCTCGCCCAAGCCACTGGCTAAGGTTTGGGTGATATACCCGTCTTGAGGGGCCGTGATGGTGTAAAAACCATTGCGAATCTCATAGTTGCTCAAGGTGTTGCGCAATTTACTGATATCAGCCTCGGTCTCCATTTGGCTGGAAATGGCCGTGAACCGATCACCCTCTAATTTGGAGAGCTTTTCTGCGTATTCCGCTTGCAAATTCCCTCGCTCCAGATTGGCCATTCTCAAGCCATTTTCGGCGATGTTTAGGTCGGCTCTCTTGGAAAGCTGTTTGGCAATCGTTTCTTGCCATTTGACCCGGCGGTTTTCAAGCTCCAAGGGACTTTTAAGGTTTCGAAGGGCCAAAATGGAATCCCGTTGAAACTGTTGATAGGCGATTTTCTCGGCGATCATCAAGGCGTCCAATTCGGCTTGAGCGGCCTGAATTTTCATGCGCTCTTGTTCGATTTTGGCGGCTGCTTTTTCTACGCTTTGATCTCGGCTAATCTCCATTTGCCGAATCTGGTTATTGATGGCCAAGATTTTGGACCCGTAGCTCAACAAAGAGGTTTCCTTGGCTTCGATTTGAAGGCCTGTTTGATCAATCAGTCCAGGATCCAAGTATTCGCTTTTAACCTCGCCCAAAATGGCCAAGGTGTCTCCTTGGTGCACCCAATCGCCTTCTTTGACTCTCCAAGATTCAATTTTACCCGCAATGAGGGTTTGCACGCGCTGAGGTCTGTGTTCGGGCCTAAGGGCAATCACCGTTCCTTGAACTTGCAGATTCTGCACCCACGGCAAGAATAGAAAACCCGCGAAAATTAAAAATCCAATGGCCAACTTTCGGCCCATGCGCCGAGAAGTCCAGGTGCTATCGCTGAATACAAAACGGTTCACAGTTCGCGTCCCTCCACGACTTTCAAGAATGGGTCTTTGTTGGGTTTTTCCAAAGAGCGAATGGCCATGATTTTTTCAAAGCCAATGTTCAAGTCATACAAGCTTTCTACGCTCATGATGAGTTTTTCGATGCTCGTCAATAAGGTGATTACAACGATTTCTGCAGCCAAGAACTGCCCTAAACTGATTTTTTGGTCTACCAACAACAAGCTCCCCAATACCAACATAAGGCCCACTAAAAACACGCGCATGATGACGGCTATGATGCTTTGGTTATACAAAACCGCGAAATGCCGCCTTTTCCAATTGGCATAATCTTCAATGGAGTCATCGATTTGCTGGGTGAGGGTAGATTCTTCTTCAGGACTCTTGGCTTTGCTGAGTTCCCTCAAGCCCTGAGCAGTATCGAATTTCGCATGGCTCTCATTTCGAGCCGTATCCAAGCCCCGTTTCCAGGTGAATTTCAGTGTGACGAAAATGATGAAAAAGACCAATGCCCCAAAGAATAAGAAAACAGGGTGGTACAAACTCAAAACCAACAACCCGAACAAAATTTGAAGAGAGTGTACTGTGAAATCTACGAGCAGTTTATTCAGGGATTTTTGAACGGTGATGACATCCAAGAAATACGCCGTTTTGGATTCGAAATCTTCACCGCTGGTTTCTTGGCGTTTGGCCAGAATGCGTTGCTTGAATTGAAGAGCGATGCGTACGAATAACTTTCGTTGAATGCTATCCAAAATGCTCAACTGAGCCAATTTGGAAACTCCACCTAAGGCTACAGCTGCCACAATGATGGTGATCAGGACCACCCAGCTGGTACTCAAACGACCGGCCATGACCAAGCCCACTATGGCTTGGATGCCAAGGGGAAGGGCCAATGAAATCAGGCCTGATAATGCGGCATAAGTGTATAGAAAACGAAGGTTTCTGCGCTCTTTGCGAAGCAAAGCAAACCACGAATTAAAAGCGGGTATGAAATCGCCGCTGTGATTTTGATTAATGGCAGGCATTTAAATTGGAACAAATCTAAATTATGAAAGTTTAGCGACTCAAGAGCAGCTGTCACAAAACGGTCACTTTCCTCGGCCTTGAATCATGATTAACGCAGTGTAAATCATGATTTTGATGTCCAAGCCGAGGCTCATGTTTTCCAAATAGAGGATATCAAATTGCATGCGTTTGATCATTTCTTCCACGTTTTCGGCATACCCATATTTGACTTGACCCCAACTGGTAATGCCCGGTCTAACCCGGTGAATTCGGCGATAAATTGGGGCAGATGCTGCAATCTGTTCGGCGAAGTATAGGCGTTCAGGCCTTGGACCCACGAGGCTCATTTGCCCGAGTAGCACATTGGCGAACTGGGGCAACTCATCCAAGCGGGTACGGCGCAAGAAAATACCCGTTTTGGTTCGCCGGTCATCGTGGTCATGGCTGAGT
Source organism: Bacteroidota bacterium (assembly GCA_030833525.1). Taxonomy (GTDB): domain Bacteria; phylum Bacteroidota; class Bacteroidia; order NS11-12g; family UBA955; genus JALRLA01. The sequence continues at coordinate 11,382 of JAURGZ010000037.1, forward strand.
TGTGGAGTGCCCGACTCGGCATGGTTTTTCATGCTCCTGAACTTGATGATTTTAAAGGGTTTGCCCCGGTATCCCAAACGCTCTTGAAGAAAAAAGACGGGCCCCGGGCTGTCCAATTTTACGGCGATACCAATGATCAAAAACAGAGGACTCAAGATCAGCAAGGCCAAAGCGCTGACCGCTACATCGATGGCCCTTTTGACCGATTTCTGCCAATGGGGCATGACTTCGAAGTCGATTTCTGCCAGCATGGCTCCTAATATGTTGTTCATCTTCGCCATGCCCAAGACCAAGTGATAGGAGTCGGGTTGAACCTTGACGTGAACGGGTTCGTTTTGAACTTGGTCGATGATGCCCGTTAACAATGGGGCTGATTCTGTTTCTGGGCAAAGAATGATTTCCTCTATGCAGAGTGCATGAATGTGCTCTGACAGGGTATGGCAAGGACCCAGGTGACGGCATCGTTCATTGAGAGAAGGATCGATTTCGGCATCCATGGAAATGAATCCCTGAATGATGAATCCCTCGGCTTGTTTGGCATTTTGAATTTCTTCAAAAAGTTGCAGGGCTTTCGGTCCATTCCCTACAAGAAGGGTAGGGTATCCCCATTTACGACCTTGGACATGTTTGATGGTTCGGGTGGTCCATGCCAATCGAAAGACCAAGGTGAATCCTACATGCAATCCCAAGAGAACGGCTCCAGACCAATAATAATCATGAAAGTCTGATACACTGTCGTCCAGAATCAAGGCAAAAAACAAGAAAACTACCCCAAGGATGGAGGCGACCAAGGTGCTCTCCAATTCGCGCAGTCTGGAACGACGAAAAATGTGGTTGTAATAACCCAAAAGGTGGTAAAGTACAATCCAGAACAGGGGGACAGCGACGAGGCCTATGGCCAGTTTGATATCGGCATTCACGGGAATTTGATACCCGTGCTTGACGGCTTCTACGAAGTTCTTTCGGTATAAAAACAAACCCAACCAGCTCAAGCTGGCGGCTACCCAATCCAGCAGAAGATGTATGGCAACTTGTTTGCGCGCTGAAGGGTGAAAGTTCTTTTGGGAGTTCATCAATTCAAGTAACTCAAACGAATGTTATCCAAAGCAAACCCCAAGGAACCGGTTTCGCTGTTTAATTTGTCGGCGCTGAACAATATTTGAAACTCAGTATCAGGCGCTTGACCTGATACCTCATAGACCAAATTGCAATAGAATCGCTTCCATTGATTGCCGGTTTTGTTCAAAAGCAGATAGGGGACGTAACTCGAATTTCCCGCTGACTTACGGCGCAGCGCCAGTTGAACAGGGACGTCGCAACGAATGTCGAATTCCAAGAAAATTTCCGTTCCGTCTTTGGGCCAACCCATGAAATTTCTGAAGGATCCCAAATCGATTTTTTTGGTGGTGTCACTGTCTTCAAAATCAACCCGATACACCCATGTGCTAGCCCCTCGCAGTGTTTCTTGAGCCATATAGGCCGTATCGCCTTTTTGACGAGATAAGGGCACCAAGGTGCTCGATTGGTCTTCGAAATCTTCTTGCCAGTCAATTTGGGCATTGGATTTGAATCGAAAAGCCGCCGAGAGGTGGGTTTCTTTGGTGGCCTCCAACAAAACGCTTGTATCGAGGGTATTGAGGGTTCGAAACACGGTGAATTGGGAGGAGGCCCCGTTGATGCGAATCATGGGATTGATGCTCAAAGCCACAAGGCCACTTTTGAGTATGGGGATTCGGGCTGGGAATAAAAAATTGCCTATGAATTCTTGATTGGCAAATACTTGCACCCCGGCGATGTCATGCGAGCCATTGCCTTGGTCCTGTTGGCAAACAATGCGGGTAGAATCAATGATCAAATACGCAGGAATAGGGCTGGTCTCGGCCTTTTGACAAGAAGAACAAGTCATGCCAAGGATCATTCCAATAAGAGACAACAGGGGAAGTCTGCGCATTCTGACAAAAATAGGCCTTGAGGGCCAAGTCCAAAAGCTATACTTCGTGGTATTTGCGCTGAACCCGCTCTGAAATCCAATCGCAGAGCTGACGGCTAGCAATGAGTTGTTCGAGTTGAGTGTTCGGGCTTAATCCCAATCGGCAATTCTCATGGAAATTGCGCAGTTCCATCTTCCAAGAATCAAAGGGCATGATGTGTCGGGGGATTTCTGAAAACTCAGCGACCTGAGAATCAGAAGGGTCCCATTGACCGTCTAGATCCAATTGGGGTTGGTTTTCAGGGTTGCTGGGTCTGAATTCGGCGATTTCTTGGCGGCTAAAATCCAAATGGTAAAGCCGATCTGCTTGGAAAATGCGCAACTTATGGGTGCCGGGTTCAATGGCCCTGCCCAGTGAAATATGGGCCACCGCATCGTTGTCAAACTCCAAATGGATGTTGAGCAGGTCAGGGTTGTCTCCAAACAAAAACAAGGGCCGGGCCATAACTTGACGAATGTTGCTGCCAATGCTGCGTTGGATCAAGTCGAATTCTTGAGCCAATTGTTCGAACAACCAAGCTGAGAATTGACCGGGTTTTGGCGCGCCGCAATGCTTTTCCAATCGAAGAAAACGAGGCTTGCGTATGTATTGCAAAGCTGAAGTAAACAGCGGCTTGTTGAACAAAACATGGCCAAATTGCAAGGTGCCTTGTGCCTCTGCACGCCAATTTTCCAATTGTTCCAACTCGTCCAAACCCCAAGGTCTGAAACCGTCGATGAACAGGGATTTGCCCATTTTAATGAAATGGCCTAGCCATTCACTTTGAACGTGCTTGACATGACGATCAATAAAAAACACGTCGGCTTTATTGGCCAGTTCAAAACTGTGCATCAATCCGCCTAGCATGTCGACGTTAGAGGCATCATCGGGGTCAAAAAAGCCTACGAGCGTGTACTCGGGCATCTGCTCAAGCAAATGCTGGTAGATGTGGGCTTTTTTCGCTGAACCTAAAACGATAGCACGAAGGGTTTCGGTCATATCAATACCTTTGCGGCCATACAAAGGTGTTTGCTTCCACTAAGAAGTGAAACGTTGCCTTTTTAACACTTGTTCAAAACGTGAAAGCTATGGAAGATACCCTCGTGCATCAAGGCCAACGCCGCAAATTGGTGCAAGAATTGTTGCAAAAAGGCATTGAAAATCAAGAAGTTTTGAATGCGATTGCACGGGTTCCTCGTCATTGGTTTTTCCCTCAAGACTTCCAGTCGTTTGCCTACCGCGATGCCGCATTTCCCATCGATCATGGGCAGACCATCTCTCAGCCCCTCACGGTAGCTCAGCAAACGCAGTGGCTGGCTTTGCCCCGCGGTTCTAAAGTACTGGAGGTGGGTACAGGAAGCGGTTACCAGGCTGCCGTATTGCTGGAAATGGGGTATGAAGTGTATACGATTGAATACATTAAGCCATTGCTCGAAAAAGCCATGCGCGTTTTGACTCAATCCAACGGGAATATTCGCGCCTTTCACGGTGACGGATCCAGGGGATTGGAAAAGCACGGGCCTTACGACGGCATTGTTGTTACGGCCGGTGCGCCGGTTGTTCCGCAAAACTTAATTACGCAATTGAAGGTAGGAGGTAAGTTGGTGGTGCCCGTCGGGAGCGACCCCCAAAATTTGAGCATGATGAGATTGACACGCAAGGCCAACGGGAGTGCAAGCGAAGAAGTGTTGGGGGCGGCCAAATTCGTGCCCCTCAAAGGTCAATTTGGATTTGAGCCTTAGCCGGCATTCATGATTTCCTCGATTTCTTCGGTTTCGATTGCGAAATCCTGCATCAAATCGATGGTACCTTCAGCTGTCAAGACTACGTCGTTTTCAATGCGCACACCGATGCCCTCTTCTCGAATGTAGATGCCCGGTTCAATGGTCAACACTGAACCCTGCGGAATGGGTTCAAAGCGGTGCATGACATCGTGTACATCCAATCCCAAATGGTGGCTCGTGCCGTGCATGTAATACTTCATGAACGCCTTAGGGTTGGATTTTAATTCTTCTTTAGTCAACAAGCCTATTTCAACCAATTTTTCACTCATAAATAAGCAAACTTCGGCATGGTAATCGGGTAGGGTTTTGCCCGCTTTCAATGCGGTTCTGGCAAACTTGTGAACGTCCAGAACGGCGTTGTAAACTTGTTTTTGTCGGGGACTAAATCGCCCGTTGACGGGTATGCAACGCGTCAGGTCTCCATTGTAATTTCCGTATTCGGCGCCAAAGTCAAGCAGCAGCAACTCGCCATCTTTGCAGGATTTGTTGTTTTCTATATAATGCAGCACACATGCGCTTGCTCCGCTTGCGATGATGGGATCAAAAGCGAATCCTTTGCTGCGGTTTCTCACGAATTCATGCAGCAGCTCAGCCTCGATTTCGTATTCCATAACACCGGGTTTTATGAATTTCAACAAGCGATCGAATCCCTTTTTGGTGATGGCCACGGCCTCTTTCAATTGCTGAATTTCATGACTCTCTTTGACCATTCGAAGGCGCGCTAAGATTGGGGCGCTCCGCTCTTTTTTATGCAGCGGATATTTCTCGATGATTTGCTGTGAAAAACGCAATCCTGCATAACTCACTTTGTTGCTGAATCGATCATTTTCGTTTAAATTCAAATAAATATTTTCAGCCATCAACATGACGGCGTGAATCGTCTGCCAAAATTCGTGGTACCAAAAAACATGGCTGACTCCAGATGCCGCTGAGGCCTCATTGGGCGTGAGCCTTGCACCGTCCCAAATGGCAATTTGTTCGCTGGTTTCTTTGATGAATAGAACTTCCCGAAACATGGGATTGGGGCAATCTGGGAAAATAGCGAGAATAGTATCTTCTTGGTCTATTCCACACAGATAAAATAAATCGCTGTTCTGGCGAAAGCTGAAATAGGCATCCCCGTTTCTGGGCATTTCGTCGTTCGAATGGAACAAGGCTACGGAGCCAGGCTTTAGCGATTGAGCCAATTTGGCTCGGTTTGCGACAAAAAGTTCAGCAGGGGGGAGTTGGTACTTCATCGTTCTTGCAAAATAAGGTCTTCGTTTTTCCTGAAAAAAGTTATTTTTGAGGCAACGCGCTTGCGTGAGGCGTTGTCTAAATCTAAGAAACCACTCAAATTAACCCTATGAGGAAACTAATACTTTCACTTTTTATTGCACTTTCGGCCCTGATTCCGGGTAAGACGTTGGCATCTCACATGATGGGAGCTGACATGTCTTACAAATGTTTGGGAAACGGCAAGTACAAGATTACAGCGAAGATTTACCGCGATTGCCGGGGTATTGCCTTCAACAGTCCCTCGTTCCTGGCCTATGGTGGAACCAACGGCGGTAACGGTTGCGGCTCCTACAACATGAGCATCAGTCGTACAGGTATTCGAGACGTTACACCTCGATGCTCTACAGCAAGCAAACCATGTAACCCCCAAAACACCTATGGTACGGGTGAAGGTATTGAGGAGCACACCTATGAGGTAACGGTTGATTTCACTAAATCCCCCTTAAGTAATTTCGTCGGCAAGAGTTCTTGTTGCGAAGTTTCATTTGCCATTGGTCAGTGTTGCCGTAACGGTGCCATTACTACCGGTCCATCTGGAAACGACTTCTGGACCACTTGTATGATCAACATCTGCAACATCAAAAAGACCACAAACAAATGCAACAGTTCGCCTCAGTTGAGTAACGAACCCATTGGTTTCTTGTGTTGCAACCAAGCTTATTATTTCAACAACGGTGCGATTGATACCGTTGATTTCGATTCTTTCTCGTACAAATTGGTTCCCGGTTTGCGCAGTTTGCCAAGCGGTTCTGTGAATTACTCGTCACCCTTTGACTACAAGTACTTCATGACCCCTTATTGCATTCCTCCTACCACCATTAAATGTACTCCCAACCCCAAGACCAAGCCTCCTAGAGGTATGTTCTTCGATACAGGTACGGGTGACTTGATTTTCACTCCAACCAAATGCGATGAGGTGGGTATTTGCGTAATTGAAATCACCGAATGGCGAAAAGATTCGGCGACGGGCAACTATTTAGTCATTGGAAGGACCCGCCGAGATATGCAGTTGATTGTGAAAGACGACTGTGGTTACAACAAAGCGCCTACCATTTCAGGACCTGTCAGCAATAAGGTGTGTGAAGGAGAGAAAATCTGCTTCACTATCAAAGGGGAAGACGAGACCTTTACTCCTTACCAAACCGTTCCCGATACCGTTCAAATGAAGTGGAACAAGGGTATTCCAGGGGCAACCTTTACCATCAAGAACCCCACCGCTCGAGAGAAAGATGCTGAATTCTGTTGGACACCGGCCGTAGGTATGGCATCAGATGTTGCATATTCCTTTACGGTAACGGCCACAGACGATCACTGTCCTAAGCCCTCTCAGGCCATTCGCGGTTTCAAGGTTAAGGTAAACCCCCGTGCGTTCTCTGAGCGCTATTATACGGTCTTGAAGTGCGGTAAGTTTGCCTTCCACGCCAAGGGAGCAGATGGTTTCAAGGGCATTCCGACCTTCAAATGGAGCGTTCGCGACAGTTTGGGTCAAAGTGAGATTTATTATTCTACCAAGCAATACGATACGATGACCTTCTACCAAGGGGGTAAATACATCTTCGTGCACACGGTGAACAATTCAGACAACTGCCCAACCATTTACCGCGATACAGTGATCATTCCCGATCCTCCCAAGGTTATTTTGGCTACAGCAGACACTTTTGCTTGCCATGGGTCTACGATGAACATTTATCCTATCGTATTGAATGCCAAGCCTACCTATTCTTACTACTGGTCACGAGTGCCTGTTTTGAGTAAAACCAAAGACACGGTAACGGGCATTACTACCTTGACCCCCAATTGGTTGGCTATCAATCACATTAGTGGCGATACCGGTACTTCTTTGAGTGTGCCCAACATCGTTAGAGACTCCATCATTCACATCAAGATGACCGATGGCGATGGATGTATCTTCTTCGATACCATGAACATCTATCTCAAGCCCTTGCCATTGCTCAACATTGGCCCCGACCAGCGCATTTGTACGTACGAGAGCGTGGTGTTGGATGCGGGTCACAACGACACGGTGAAGTACTTGTGGAGCACCATGGACACGACCCAAAAGATCGAGATCAACGTA
>JAURGZ010000069.1 GCA_030833525.1 Bacteroidota bacterium
AACGTGTATCAGTTTGTCAACCAAGATCCATGCGGCCATGGCAAAACCGATGAAGAAGCTCAAAACGCCGTACAGGCCGAAGAAGTGCATGGGGCGCTTGCCAAATTTGGACATGAAATACAAGCTCATCAAGTCCAAAAAGCCGTTGATGAATCGATCCATGCCGAATTTGGTGCTGCCGAATTTGCGGGCGCGGTGTTCAACCACTTTTTCGCCAATCTTCGGAAAGCCATTCCATTTGGCGATGACGGGTATGTAGCGGTGCATCTCACCGTAGACTTCGATGTTCTTAACAACTTCGTGGCGGTAAGCTTTGAGGCCGCAATTGAAATCGTGCAGTTCCAATTCACTCATTTTACGGGTCGCGTAATTGAATAATTTGGTGGGTATGGTCTTGGAAAGGGGGTCGTAGCGTTTCTTTTTCCAGCCAGAAACGACATCAAATCCTTCTTCTCGAATCATGCGGCGCAGCTCTGGGATTTCATCAGGGCTGTCTTGCAAGTCGGCATCCATGGTGATGACCACTTCGCCCAAAGCCTCTTTAAAACCGACGTGCAGGGCGGCGCTTTTGCCGTAGTTTTTGCGCATTCGAATGCCTTTGACACAAGGATCGGTCAAGGCGAGACCTTGTATGACTGACCAACTGTTGTCGGTAGAACCGTCGTCCAACATGAGCACTTCGTAGGTCAAAGCATGGGCCTGGCAAACGCGCTGTATCCAAGCGTGCAATTCCGGAAGTGACTCGTCTTCGTTGAACAGGGGTATGACAATCGATACGTGGGGCATGATTACAATGTTAACGGGAAAAACCGATGATTTCGCGCACCTGACTCAAGGTTTCTTGGGCGCTTTTTCGGGCCTTTTCGGCGCCGTAAGCCGCAATTTCATCGAGTCGTTTGCTGTCAGCCAGTGTGGCTTGAATGCGTTCGCGCAAAGGAGCAATGAAGGTTTCCATGTCTGCCGCGAGCTGCTTTTTAAGATCCCCGTAGCGAATGCTGCCCGCTTGATGGTCGGCCTCAAAAGAGGCGATGGTATCGGGTTGGCAAACCAAAGCCATGAGGTCGAATAGGTTTTGAACCGGTTGGGATTTGGCTGCTCCGGGCTGGTTGCCGCTATCGCTAACCGCGCGCATGATTTTCTTTTGGAGAACCGAAGCCTCCTCGTCGAGGTAGATGCTGTCTGCTTCTCCTGCGCTTTTGCTCATTTTGCCGCCGCCTGTGAGGCCAGGGACTTTGACCAATTCAGTTCCAAAGTTGAAGGCTGTGGGTTCTGCGAAGTATTCCACATTGTACAACCGGTTGAAGCGATTGGCGAAGGTTCGGGCCATCTCCAAATGTTGCTCTTGGTCTTTGCCAACGGGTACTTTGACTCCTTTGTGCAACAAAATGTCTGCGGCCATCAAGACCGGGTAGGTCAGCAAGCCGGCATTGATGTTGTTGGGTTGAGTGCGGGCTTTTTCTTTGAAAGAGGTTACGCGTTCGAGTTCGCCTAGATAGGCGTTCATGTTCAAGAACAGATACAATTCAGCGGTTTCGGGTACGTCACTTTGAATGTAGACTGTGCATTTTTCAGGATCTAAGCCCAAGGCGATGTATTCGGCCAAAACCCGTTTGACACTGCTTTTGAGATCACCCGGAGTGGGATGGGTGGTCAGGGAATGGTAGTCGGCAATGAAGAAAAAAGCGTTGGTTTCTTCTTGTAGGCGCAAAAAGTTTTTGAATGCACCGAAGTAATTGCCCAAATGCAATTTCCCGGTGGGTCGAATGCCGCTAACTACCTTTTCTTTCATGCCTAGCAAAAATAGGCAAATTTGAGCGGCCATGAAGGCGGTGCAAAAAGCCCTTTGTGGGAGGCTTACCTTTGCGATCTATGCCGCAGCGATTGCAATTGGTTTTTAGTCCCAAAGAAGCTTCTGATTCTGATTTGGTTCACATGCGCTTTTTGCATGCTGCGGGCTTGGCTCAAGGAACCTTGGTGCGCGTCAAAGAATCGATTGACGCCCGCAGTCGCAGCCCCAAAGTGTTGATTTCGGCTGACGTGTATGCTTCGAAGGAGCCGGTTGCCGCTCAAGAGGGATTCGAGCTAAGAAATGTTTCGAATGCGCCTCCTGTTCACATCATTGGGACCGGGCCCGCGGGTTTGTATGCGGCTTTGGGTTTGATTGAACAAGGTTTTAAGCCGGTACTGTTGGAACGTGGCAAAGACGTGAAGCGCCGAAGGCGCGATTTGGCGGCCTTGAACAAAGAGGGAGTCGTCGATGCCAATTCCAATTACTGCTTTGGTGAAGGCGGTGCAGGCACCTATTCTGACGGTAAGCTTTATACACGCAGCAACAAGCGTGGCCCCGTACAGAAGGTCCTGCGCAGTTTGGTTGAGCATGGGGCTCCTGAGAGCATTGCGTGGCAGGCGCATCCGCATATTGGAACCAATAAGTTGCCTCAATTGGTCGAGGGTTTGCGTCAAAGCATATTGAATTGTGGCGCAGAAGTGCATTTTGATGCAGAGGTCATCGACTTGGATGTCCAATTTGAAAAGGTAGTTTCCTTGACCTTGGCCAATGGATCTAAGGTCCCTATAGAAACTCTGATTTTGGCTACTGGCCATTCTGCGCGTGATATTTTCGAGTTGTTGGACCGAAAAGGCATCGCCATTGAAGCGAAACCTTTTGCTTTGGGGGTGCGATTGGAGCACAGGCAGGAGCTCATTGATCGCATTCAATACAAATGCGAGGATCGCGGGCCCTATTTGCCGCCGAGTAGCTATTCACTGGTTGAGCAGGTGCAAGGCAGGGGGGTATTCTCGTTTTGCATGTGTCCCGGCGGTATCATTGCTCCTGCGGCAACGGCACCGGGTGAAATTGTGGTCAACGGATGGAGCCCCTCCAAGCGAAACAATCCTTTCGCCAATTCAGGTTTCGTGGTATCAGTGGATGATGCTGATTTTGCACCCTTTGCTGAAAAGGGTGAATTGCGTGGCTTGGCCTATCAGCGCGAAGTGGAGCAGGTTTGCTACCGAGCAACCGGCAGTTTGCAGGCGCCGGCCCAGCGACTCGAAGATTATATTCAACAGAAGCTCAGTCGTGATTTGCCGGTGAATTCGTATATACCCGGTTTGCAATCGGTTGATTTGAATAGGGTGCTGCCCAGGGCCGTTCATGAGCGCATTCGGGCAGCGCTGGTGGCTCTCGGTCAAAAGATGCCGGCCTTTCGCACGAATGAAGCCATCTTGGTGGCGGTTGAAAGCCGCACCTCTTCACCGGTTCGCATTCCCAGAGGGGCTGAAGATTTGCGCCATGTGCAAGTGCGAAACTTGTATCCCTGTGGGGAAGGTGCGGGCTATGCTGGAGGAATTATGAGCGCGGCTCTTGATGGCTTGCGTGTAGCGTCTGCAATTGCTTACACGGGTCATTGAAACTTGCAGCCCTTGAGTGGCTGAGCATGAATTTTAGGTAGAATCTGTTGGGATTCCAGTTCGTTGATCCTTTCGTGCAATAATTAAATTTTGTGTTTATTGAGGGTTTAGTGATGCTTAACTATCATCTATGCTATTTTTTTGATTAAAAAGCGTCTGTTGTTATTGTTTTTGATATTAAAAAATTAAAGTGTCTTTCTTGGGTCAAAATGCTGAATAAACTCAGTAATAATTAGGCTTGAAGGTGCTATTATTGATTTTTAAAACTCGTTCAAAAAGTCATAAAAAACACCAATTACTCAAAGAAAATTTAATTAAAATTCAGTAAAATCCAACAGATGAAAACACAATTACATCAAATTACAAAAAATTGGAGCAAATTGCTGCTGATTTTGGGTCTTACCGCAGGTGCGGTGAGCTCATCATGGGCGCAATTGAGCGGTAGCAGCTACACCATCAACAATGCTGCTGCGGCTAGTTCCACTAACTTCACTTCATGGAGCTCATTTGTGAGTACTTTGAATGCGAGCGGTGTAAGCGGTCCTGTCAAGGTGACCGTTCAGACCGATGAAACCAGGAGCAGCCAATTGGCATTCGGTGTCATTTCTGGGGCCAGTTCTACCAATACCATCACCATTGATGGTAACGGTAAAACTCTGGGAATTACCTGTACCTATGCGGCTGTATTGTTGAACGGTACCGATTATTTGAGCATTTCAAATTTGACCATTCAACAAAACAGCACCTCTACTTCGGCTTGGGTGCTTCAGTTTTACAACAACGCCAATTACAACACCATCGATGCTTGTACCTTGGAGTTTCCCAACCTGTCAACCGGTTCTACGGCTGGAGGAGCTTATGTCGCCTTGTCGGGATCCACGACTTCCGTGACGTCTACGCCTTCGACTTACAGCGGTCAGTACAACACAGTTCAAAACTGTTTGATGCGCACGAAGTCAGGTAGCCCCGGCCCAACCTTTGGTATCATAGACCGCGGTGGTTCTGGTCAATACAGCAATACTCCATCGAACAATACGTTCTTCAAAAACACCATTGAGAACTTCTACTACATGGGTATTTACAACTATTACACCAACGGTAACCAGTTCATTCAGAACGAAATCAGCCGTGATAATAGCGGTACCTCTAACAACTACTCGGTTTTGTATGGTATCTACAGTTACTATACCTACAGCACCAATCGCTCTACCAAATACGACGGCAATACCCTGCGCGATTTGCCCTACAAGAACGCAAGTTCAGGCTATACCTCTACGGTATACGGTATGTATGCTTACTACAACTACGGTAACAGCAGCAATTACTTCCAATTCAACAACAATACCTTGCGTGATATCGTGGGTGCAAGCACTATGTATGTGACCTATGCTTATTACAATTACTACGTAAACTTCGATGGCAACACCATTCGCAACTGGAAATCATTGGGAACCTCGTCTTATTTCTACGGGTTCTACATGTACTACCAGTACAACGATCATACCTTCCGTAACAATACCATCAAGAACGTATTCACCAAGTACTACACCTACTTCGCTTATTCCTACTACGGGGATCGCAAAGAGTTTACCGGCAACTTGATCGATAGCTGTACGACAGCAGACGGTAGCACCGGTTACACCTATGCGGTGTACATGTACTACCCCAATAGCGGTTATACGCATATCTACGAAGACAACACCATTTCAAACAACACCTTCGGTAGCTACGCTTACGTGCATTACTTCTACTATTTCAACGGTCGCTTCAACCGCAACAAAGTGGTGCATAACCGCATTTACAACGCTAACTACGGGTCGTACTATGGTTACATCTATTCGATCTACAACTATTATTTCTTCAACTTGCAGATCAACAACAACATCGTAGCTGACAACGTGGGTTACTACGGTGTAATGGGACTTTACTGCTATTCAGCGAACAGCGGCACTTATTACTGCGAAGCTCGTGGAAACACCCTGCAGTGTGATGCTACCAACAACGCCTATGGCTATCACTATTTCTATGGATTGTATTTGTATCCTTATTACCATAGCAAAATTGACGTAACGGGTAACTTGGTGTCTTGTACGAATAGCTACGGATTCTACCCTGCCTACACCTATAACACCACCGGTGCTTCGGCTTATAAGTGGGATTACAACAACTACTACTACAAGAACATTTCTTACATCTATTACTATTGTCCAAGCGGCTCATTCTCTGATCACGCATCTTGGGCTAGCAGCGGTTTCCCTGGTACGCACGAAACCTTCAACGAGCCTGCCTTTAAGAACCCTGCCAAAGACGACTGGCGCAGCCACTGTTTCGAGACTCAAAACAACGTGCCCATGTTGGCTGGATTGTGGCCTGGACCCATTAACTCAGTAGACAATACCAAAGCTAACCGTAACAAGGTGGCTTGCGACCGCGGTGCCTTGGAAAATTATTTTGACCTGGTAGCCACCAAAACCGATTTTTCGGTTCCAGCCCAAGTTTGTGCCGGTCACGAGACATCTAGCAACATCTACGTAAAGAATACTTTCCCTGATACTGCATATAATTTCTATGTGGGATATTCCATCAATGGTGCACCTGCTGTTAAGCAGTTGGTAACCAACAAGATTTTGCCTGGTGACTCCATTAAAATTAATTTCTTGGCTCCCATCAATTTGAACATTGCGGGTCAAACCGATATCAAGATTTTCATTGCCCACGGCGATGACAATACCTCAAACGATACCTTTACCTTCACTACCTATGTGAAGCCTGCTCCTGGCGGCGGTTATTACGAGCCTTCCACTACGGCTACTACGGCAGCTGTTTATCAGCGCGGCAAGCCCAACGATGTGACCATTTTGGGTCAGCCCGTGGTGTATGATGTTCAAGCTCCTCGCATTTACAGCAACGGCTCTTACGGTACCGATTGGACGGCTTCAACCTATGCCACCAAATTGGATGGTAAAACGGCTGTTTCAGGTGCCTCATTGACGGCCCCCAGCGGTTCAACCAACATGGAAGTGAAATTCGTAACCTCTGATGCCTCTTTGGAAGACAGCACAATCATTTTGGTGACCAAGGTTTCTGACTTGAATAACGGTTGCGATACCTTTATCAAGCGACGTGTCTTGATCTATCCTTCTATCAAGGCTGACTTTGCGTTCCCCTCCAAGATTTGCGACGGCGACGCGGTATTGTTCGATGACAAGTCGTATTTGAAATCAGGTGGAATGGAATTCCATTGGAATTTCGGCACTGGTAACGCGGCTGATACATCAGCGGCTCCTTCACCTGTATTCCAATTCCCTGGAGCGGGTAAATACGACGTAACCTTGACGGCTAAGACCAACCCTTACGGGTTTGCCTTCACCAAAAAGTACACCGTTGAAGTGTTTAGCATCCCCACCGTGGCCTTCGACAAGAAGAACGCCTGCGAAGGGGAGAACTTGACCTTCACGAACAAGACGACTCCTGCCACGGCATCCAGCAGCTGGAACTTCGGGGATGGAGGAACTTCTACTTCAGCCAACCCCACGCACAAGTATGCGAAGGCAGGCACTTACAACGTAACCTTGAAGGCAGATTTGAACGGCTGCGTAG
>JAURGZ010000053.1 GCA_030833525.1 Bacteroidota bacterium
AACTGACTTGGCAATTCCCTGTAAAGGGTGATTTGGATCGCAAGTTGAAGAAAGGCCAATACACCACTGAATTGTGGACCAAGGGCCTTTTGCGCCAGAAGAACACCTTCGAGTTGAACTAATTTCCTAGGGGGTTTTAACCCAGATTTGAGATTGTACTGCCTGTTGGGATTCTATGCGAATCAGATAGGTTCCTGCGGGCAGAGCCGAGACATCAATGTCTGTGGCTCGGCTGCTCAGGTACAACTGTCCTGAAAGGCTGAATAGCTGGGCTTGAAGGAAGCCTTGTACTCCATCAATCTGAATGCGACTTTGCCCGGGATTGGGATAAATGCGCCAGGGGCTGGACTGCATCGAGTTCGATGAATGGGTGCTGCCTTTGACCAATCGAAATTGCCAGTAACCGGCTCCAAAATCAATGCCTGCAACCAAGGTCTGCCCATCGAAGCGCAGGGTGTAGCGGCGCTGGGAGGGTTCGGTGGCGCCATTGCCCAATTCGCCGTTATTCGTGGCTTTGGGAAGGCCCAAAAACTGCCCACTGCCGACTAGCACAAACTGGTTGTTGCTATCGATGTACCAGCTTCCTGTTTGCATGCCATCATGCGGTGCAAGTGGGGTGCCGCAGGCTTCTTTGCCGTTGTTTTGCCAACCCTCTAACCAGGTTTGGTTGCCCAATTTATTTTGGAATACACCGGCAGCTTGAATGCTGTATACGTCGTCAAATAAGCAAGAACGGGTTTGAATGTCAGCGGTGCTGTTGCTCCACCAAAGCAGGTATTGAGCATCGGGCCCTACGGCCAAAGCCGCGGCTTTCTTTTCGAGCACCCATTCACCAATGGGGCTCAAGGCCGAAAAGGAAACGGTATCGCTGTAACTCACGGCTCCTTTGTCATCGACCGCCCAGGCGTAGGCGCTATGTAGGCCGCTGCTCAAAGACGCCGTTACTGAATAAGGGGCAATAGAATCTTTCCAAGTGGTCTGATCCAAGCTGAAATAAACCGCGGCGATTTGGCCGTCAAAATCATCGGCTAAAGCTTGCAATTTTAGGGATTGCCCCTCCCAATAACTCGTGCTGCTATTGGGTTCGATCAAACTGATTTCGGGAGCTACATTTTGACCGTCGCCTACAAATACGAATAGGGTTTGAGCATCGAAATGCAGGCTGTCGCTTACCCGCAGTTCCACTTTATATACGCCCTTAACCAGGCCGCGAAGCATAGCATAAGGAGTATTGGCAGCTTCGATGTCGAGTTTGTTCGGGCCGTACATTTGCTTCCACTGATAGTGTAAGTAACCAAGGCTACCGGCTTGGCTTTTGCTGCCATCCAATTTCAAACTATCCAAACCTTCGGGATGCGATTTGTTGCCTCCTGCATGGGCCAGCGGTCTGGCATTTGCGAAATCAGATTGCCGGGTGAAGGTCCAGCTGCTGAGGTTGTATCCCGATTCCTCGAAGCGAGCTTGCAAGATGCGCTTGCCTGCGCGCAGGGGTATGTTTTGGAATTCTTTGCTGCCAAAGGTTTCCCATTTTCCCGTTGAGGACAAGGCGCCTAAGCGGCCGATCCATTGACCGTCTAAGTAGAGGTCTATTTTGCCTGCTGAGCCGGCATTTCCATTGGAGTAGCGCAGATTCAGATTGTACAACCCATCGCTGGCTATGTTGACTGAATATTCAGCCCACTCCCCGGCGTCGATCCAGGTTAGAATGGCGCCTTCATTGGGGTCGCTTGCGGCATCTGCCGCTTCTGTGGTTCTGAAATTTCCCAGGTTTTGAGGGCTGAAATCCAAATAGGAAATGCCTTGGCCTGAACCACCCTCGAAGGAATCAAAGTGACCTGACTGAAAGGTGCCAGGAACCGCATGATGGACCTTGCCGTAAGGGGTTTGTTCACCCACAACTAAGGTGTATATGTTGCTCAGGGCTACTTCGCCTGCTTTGTAAACACGGGAATAAACACGGTAGATGCCTGCATCCAAATCATCGGTTTGAAGCTGCCAGGGAGATAGAACCTGGGTAGACACGCGCTTGGAATTCAACACCCACTGCACCGAATCAGGTTGAACGTTCAAACTGTCGAAGTAAATGCGGGCAGCCGTGCCTTTGTAAAGTTGTGCGAAGTCACTGCCAATATAAGCTCTGATATCGCCATCCAAACTTGTGATCAGGCGCCTGGGAGGAACGGTCAATTCGTATTGGTCAGAAAAACGAACCAGCAGGGTATCGGGACCGTAGTTTTTCGCGGCGTAGATGCGCTTTTTCCCGTTGTGGAATACCATGGCCAGAGGGTGATCGGCCGTGACTTGGGGTTGAAGCCTACCCAAGGCGTTTAAGGCGTGCAGCCAGTGATAGGTTTGGGCATCCGAAATGCCGAATTTCAGGTTGCGATTGGGGTAAGAATCATACAGTTGTAGGGCTTTTTTGGGGTCCTTGAAAGCTAGGTATGACCAGTATACATCGTGCCAAAGGTTGTCGTTGGCTTGATTGCTGAGAATGCCGGTGTTTTTGGCCATCTCGGCCCAAAGTTTTTCGGTATAGGCGCTGTCGTGGGCGAGGTAGAAGGATCCGCCGTGAATCGGATACAGTTCAATGCCATAGGAGGCAGCGATGTCGCCGGTCCAGAAGGTGCCGTTGTCGTACGAATTGCCCCAAACCCGCGAAACCGAAGAATAGGGGTGCGTGCTGGAAAAATTGCGGTCTTTTTTGTCAAACCAATACTCGTCAATGGCACTTTGCTCGGTGCAGTATAGGTAGATGCCCAAGTCTCGAATTTCATCGTTCCCAGTGAGCATGCCCCAGTGAATCAGCGAGGAGTTGAATTGCATGCTCTCTGAGGTCGATTCTTGGTCATTGCCTTGAGGGAAACTGGCAAACCCGTTGGCCCAGCAATGGCCGCTGTAAGGATTGAAGTTGCGCAAAAAGGGGACCAAGGTGTCGCTTCGGTTGGGCGAGGCCGCATCGCGCACCAGCAAATTGATCATATCGCCGTAGTCTTTGGCCCATCCGGGCTCGAACTCTTCCAAAAAAGAAGCGGCATGTATGAAGTATCCCCAGTGAAAATGGTGGTCGTTGATGTTGTTGTCTTGGCCGTGACCCGCAGGGTAGCCGAGCATGGCTGACCAGGTTTTGTTGTAGTGAAATAGAAATGCGACCTCTCCCGATTCGTAGCTCAACCAGTCTTCGAGGCGTTTTTTAATGGTGGCCTTGATGCTGTTTACGGCCTCGGTCTGACCCATCTCATGGGCAATGCGTGCGGTTTGAATCAAGCGGTTCATGACCTGGCCTTCGTTGTACGAATCGGTCCAGGTGCTCAGTCCTTCGAACTGCAACTGCTGAATTTTCTCGCTGAGCTTAGAAGGGTCAAATCCGTCGCTCAGGTAGTCGACATAGGGAAGGGTAGGCAATATGCCTTTGAAGCTGTGTTCAACCTCGAAGCCATTTTGACCCAACAACTTGAGTTCCCCTCTAACCGTGGGGTATTGAACATTGAGGTAGGCGAGATTGCTGCTTTTCGCATGCGCCCACTGGTGCGGCAGCAAACCCATCAATGCGCTGGAATCGGTTCCTTCGTGAACCAGAACCTGGGTCTTGAATTCGGTGGTGACGCGGTTGGTTTTGGGATTGTAATTCCACTGAACTTGGGTTCGAATGGGTTCAGCAAAAGCGAATCGTTCAAAACTATCGGCTGAGGCTTTGAGGTTGCTCAAACCATGCGGCAGCATCATCATGGACCAGTAGTTTTGGCCATTTAAATTCGAGGTCCAAACGCTTCCTGTCTGGCTCCAGGAGGAACCTGCTGGCGCGTAGACCACGAAGTCAGCTCCGTTGTAGGCGTTTTCAATGATCAAGTGATCGCCGTGGGTGCTCACGGTTCCCGAATTGACTTGGATGCGCGCGGTATTGGCAGAATCTTTTTGGTAATACACCATGGGATTGCCCATGGCCACGCGGGCTTGAAAACGCTGCTGGCCCGATTTCCACTCCATGGCTATGTGCCAGTCTCCGTATTCTGAAATGTAAGGGCTGCCGTGGTTGAGTTGGCTAACACCCACTACAATGGGCTCAATATCGCTGATGACACCCCAAGGAATGTAACTGGTGACCAGCCCCTGGTTCACGGTTTTCAGGGTGAGGGGGTAGTTGAAAAGGTTGGCGCAATGGGCCTCTTTGACCTTAGATGACCACCAATCGTTGGTGGGTACGGGCTTGCTCTTCAGGGAATCAATCAAGTAGGGGCTGCCACTGGGGTAGCCATTTCGGCCTGCCACATCGGTGCCGGGAAAGGTCAGGGTGTAACTGCCTTTTCCCACTGATACGGTTTGAGCGTGGTTGAGTAGTGGAAGGCAAAAGCTGAGTAGGAAAAGGAGTTTTTTCATGGCAGTTATGGCCAAGATGAGCACTCAACCTCAAGCAAGGTAGGTAGATTTATTGTATTTTTCACAATAAGCACTTGACTCCAGGTCCATGTGAGCAAATTGCCTCGCGGGTTCTAGGGCTTTCCCCTACATTTGAATGAGATGGTACTTTCCCGCATCCCTCTTCATTGGAAAATCATAGCCGGTCTGGTCTTGGGCGTGGTTTGGAGCATGTTCTCTGCCAGCTACGGGTTGGCTGAGTTTACGGCCAATTGGATCAATCCCTTCGGGGTCATTTTCATTCGATTGTTGAAACTGATTGCCATACCCTTGGTGCTCTTTTCCATCGTAACCGGCGTAGCCAGTTTGAGCGATGCCCGCAAGTTGGGGCGCATGGGCGGCCGAACCATTGGAATGTATTTGCTAACCACCGCCGTAGCAGTAAGCATCGGTTTGTTGCTCGCCAATCTGTTCAAGCCCGGTGAGCGCCTGCCCGATTCAGAGCGCCTGAAAAATCGCATCCAATATGAGTTGTGGGCCCAAAACACTGGGGTTAACATACAAGATGGAGAATGCCTGTCTTGTGCACCTGAAAACGCGGCTTTGGTGCAGGCGCTTCAGGCTGAACAAACAGAGACCGATGCCGCCGTTTCGGCTAAAATCGAGGCGGCTCAAAAACTCAAAGAGGGCGGTCCCTTGCAAATGCTGGTCGACTTTGTCCCTGAAAACATCATTGGGGCCATGGGCAACATGAGTCAGATGCTGCAGGTCATTGTGTTCGCCCTCTTGTTTGGCTTGGCCTTGATTTCCATTCCCCCTGCCACGGCTAAGCCGGCTATCGACTTTTTTGCTTCGGCCAACGAAGCCTTTTTGAAGTTGGTGGAGATGGTGATGCGACGGGCACCCTTGTTCATTTTTGCCTTGACCGCGGGTGTTTTTTCACAAATGGCTGGCGATGATTTGGGGGCCTTGCTGGAATTGTTCATGGGATTAGGGGTGTACATGAGCACGGTAGTGGTGGGTTTGATTGTGGTGCTGGCGGGGATTTATCCGCTGATATTGAGGGGCGTATTGGGCCGCTCATTCTCCTACAAGAAATTCTTTGCAGACCTAGCCCCGGCGCAGTTCTTGGCATTTTCTAGCAGTTCCAGTGCGGCGACCTTGCCCGTGACCTTGGAGTGCGTGACCGATAACATGAAAGTATCGCGCTCGGTGGCCGATTTCGTGCTGCCCATTGGGGCGACCATGAACATGAACGGAACCAGCTTGTACCAAGCGGTGGCCACGGTGTTTTTGGCCCAGATGCACGGCATCGACTTGAACGCGGGTCAATATGCTCTGATAACCGTGACAGCCACCTTGGCCTCGGTCGGTTCAGCTGCCATACCCAGTGCCGGCTTGGTGATGTTGGTCATGGTGCTGAGTTCCATTGGACTGAACCCCGCTTGGATTGCCATCTTATTTCCCGTTGACCGCATTTTGGACATGAGTCGAACGGTGGTCAATGTAACGGGCGACGCGGCCGTAGCCCAAATGGTGGATCATTGGGAGAAGGAGGCAGAGTCATGAGAATGGCGGTGTTCGCCTGGCTGGTGGTTTATGGCAGTAGCTTGCAAGCTCAAGATCCAGCTCGCTTCAACCGCGAAGTAGCCGAAATTGCGGCTTCGCATCGTGGTCAAACGGCAGAGGTCGTGCTGCTTGGCAGTTCTTCGATTAAAATTTGGTCTGAATGTCATGCCTGTCTTGCAGAGTTTAGTGTGATCAATTCGGGTTTCGGTGGTAGCCAAACCAGCGATTTGTTGGCGCATTGGCGCGTTCTGACCGTTGAGCACAATCCAGACTTGATATGCATTTACGAGGGCGATAACGACCTTGCTGCCGGTGAACACCCCGATAGCATCATGCTTGAAATGGTGCAGCTGGTGGGAGAGATACGGGCCGAGTGGCCCGAGATTCGCCTTTTCTTGGTGGGGCCCAAGCCATCGCCTTCTCGCATGCATTTGGCCGAGGCCTACCAGCGCTTGAATGGGCTCATGTTGGACTATTGCGAGCAGCAAGAGTTAGGGTTCATCGATACCTGGAACGCTTTGCAAGTCAACGGCGAAGTTCCTCAGGAGTGGTTTCAGGCTGATCGACTGCATTTGAATGACGCCGGATACGCCCGTTGGTGTGAAGCGTTTCGTTCGTCTTTGGAACTTGAATAATGGCATTTTCCCTTCCTTTCCCGCCGCTGAAACGCTATCGTTTTGCTCCCATTTTGGGCTGGTCTGCCAGTCGTTACGATGTGTTTTCGACTTGCAAGCGCAAATATTATTATGCCTATTACAGCAAGTACGACACTGAATTTGGAGATGCTCGCATCAAGTTTCTCAAGGGATTGACCACCGAGGCCCTGGCCGTGGGTATTCTGGTTCACGATCTCATTGCCGAAATGGTATTGCGATTGCAAAAAAGCCGCAAACCTGTCGATCGAGAACGCTTGAAAGCCCATGTGTTGTCAAGGGTGGAACATTATGTGCAGACCCAGCGATTTTTTGAATTGCACTACAAAACGCTGGAGGAGGTTCCACAAGCGGCCATACAGCAGGCAGTGTTGGATATGGTTTTTCGATTTTTGGATTCGCTGGCTTGGCAGCGATTGCATGATTTGACACCCACCGAGTTGGCTTCGGCTGTCATAGAGCCTGAGGGGTTTGGAGAGACGCGCGTAGGCGGGTTAAAGGCCTATTGCAAGGTCGATTTTCTCATTCCCAACGGTGAAAAAGTGCTCATTTTGGATTGGAAAACGGGCAAGAAAGACCCTGAGAAGTTTCGCAAGCAATTGCTGGGTTATGCGCTCTTTGCCACTGAGAATTTGGGCGTCTCTACCTCAGACATTGAAGCCAAAGTCGTGTTTTTCAAACCCGAATATGAAGAGGTGGCCTTGGATTTGAGGGCCGAAGAGATTGCCAATTTCATACAAGTGGTGGGCCGTGAGACCCAAGAAATGTATGCTTATACCTTGGATATTGAGAACAACCTGCCTCGTGACAAGGAGCAGTTTGAAATGCTGAGGGAAGGCCACGGTTTGTGCGCCTATTGCGAATACAAGGAATTGTGCGGTCGCTAGTGTAGTTTTGGCTATGCGCTACCTATTTTTTCTACTGCTTTTAGGAACGAGCGCCCTATCGGCTCAGCTTTTGCCCAACGGGGAATACTGGGATGGGTCCTGTTCATTCACCTCGCGCAACGATACGCTATTCTGGGAGAATGAAGTGCCCAGTTATCGCATTTCGGCTCGAACCACCCGCGATACCAGCAGCTTGGAAGGTCGCGTTTTGATTCACGACACCTATCGCATCACCATCGCTTATTTGGAAGGGGGGCAAGTTTGCGATTTGCGATACATTCAAAAGGCACTGAAGAATTTGTATGTAGAGCGCTACGAATTTCTCGAAATCGAAAAGGATCAAGCGGCACGAGATATGATGCTGCTGGCCCAATACGGTGCAGCACCCACCGCTGGGTTCTATTTGGAGCGCGCGGGACGTCGGTCTATGAATTCCTTGTTGATCGCGGGATTGGCCATTCCCATCGCTTTGGTGAATCCTGGTTTGGCCGCGGTCATTCCCGCTGCCGTAGTCATCAACCAAATTGGGGTTTACAAAGACTTCAAACGCGCGGGCAAAATGCTTCAAAAACAAGGCATTTGATCCAAGTGTATGCCCGAGAGGGCATTTTTTTGATACTGTTGTGTAATTACTTTGTAATTACTAAAATTGAGCATGAAAATACCCGTAGTAGCCATTGGGAATTCCAAAGGGTTGCGATTGCCTGCTTCTGTTTTGAAGAAAATGGGTAGTCCTGCCTTTTTTGAATTGGTGGAGGAATCAGAGGGATTGCGGCTTCGTCCCGCTCAAGCTGTTCGAGC
Organism: Bacteroidota bacterium; assembly: GCA_030833525.1. Classification (GTDB taxonomy): domain Bacteria; phylum Bacteroidota; class Bacteroidia; order NS11-12g; family UBA955; genus JALRLA01. The sequence goes on from JAURGZ010000053.1 coordinate 8,264, forward strand.
CCACTGGTCAGAAGCCTTTAAGCAGGGTGAGGCATTGAACCTGCAGGGAGAAACTACCCAAGAACCATGGTACTAAGGCCCTATGACATTCATTGGGTTGAACTGCAGCCCGGCAAGCAGCGGCCGTTTGTGATCTTATCGCCGGCTGAGATGAATGCTCATTTGCCGCATGTTTTGGCGGCGCCAATGACGTCCAAAGCACAGCCATGGCCAACCCGCGTTGTATTGAACCAATGGGATTTTCACAGCGAAGTGGCGCTAGAGGGAATGTGCCGCATCGGCCAAATACACATAAAAGGTCGCATGGCCCGATTGAGTGCCATAGAAATAAGGGCGGTGAAAGCCGTTTTGAGAGAAATGCTGGTTGATTAAAAATCAGCCAAGGCGGTGTTCAAGGTTGCGCTAGGACGCATGACTTGGTCGGCCAAAGAAGGGTTGGGGCGATAGTAACCACCCAAATCAGTAGCCTTGCCTTGTACGCTATTCAACTCCTCTACGATGATGGCCTCTTCGCGGGTCAGACTTTCTGCCAAGGGAGCGAACAAAGATTGCAGTTCAGCGTCTTGGGTCTGGGCGGCCAAGGCTTGAGCCCAGTACAAAGCCACGTAGAAATGCGAACCGCGGTTGTCCAAACTTCCCACCTTGCGGGTAGGGCCTTTGTCATTGTCCAGGTATTTGGCAGTGGCCTGATCCAAAGTCTCGGCCAATACTTGGGCCTTGGCATCTTGGTTGACCTGGCCGTAATGTTCAAAAGAAACAGCCAAAGCCAAGAATTCGCCCAAAGAATCCCAACGCAGGTAGTTCTCGTCGTAAACCTGCTGAGCCAGTTTGGGGGCAGAGCCACCGGCACCGGTTTCAAACAACCCGCCGCCATTCATCAAGGGAACGATGCTCAACATTTTGGCTGAAGTTCCTACTTCGAGAATGGGGAACAGATCGGTTAAGTAATCGCGCAAGACGTTACCTGTTACAGAAATGGTATCCAAGCCTTGTGCGATTCGTTCGAGCGAGAACTCAGTGGCCTGGCGGGGAGACATGATGCGAATGTCCAAACCCTGGGTATCGTGCTGAGGCAAGTACTGATTCACTTTGGCGATCAATTCGCGGTCGTGAGCCCGCTGTTCATCCAACCAAAAAATGGCAGGCGTTTGGGTGGCCTTGGCGCGGTTGACAGCTAGTTTGATCCAATCTTGAATGGGGGCGTCTTTGACCTGGCACATGCGAAAAATATCGCCGCCATGAACCGTTTGGGTCATGATGACTTCACCGGCTTGGTTGATGACTTCAAAACGACCGTTTTCTTGGGCCTGGAAAGTCTTGTCGTGTGAACCGTATTCTTCGGCTTTTTGGGCCATCAAACCTACGTTGCTCACACTGCCCATAGTGGCGGGGTTCAGAGCACCGTTCTTTTTGCAGAATTCGATGGTGGCGTCATATACACCGGCATAGCAACGATCGGGAATGACAGCCACAGTGTCTTGGGTTTTGCCTTCGGCATTCCACATGCGGCCCGATTCGCGAATCATGGCGGGCATGGAGGCATCGATGATGACATCTGAAGGAACGTGCAGGTTGGTAATGCCTTTATCGCTGTTCACCATGGCCAAGGCAGGACCATCGGTCAAAGCTTGTTTCAAGGCCGCTTCAACGGCTTCGCGTTTGGCAGGATCCAACTGGCCAATTTTGCTAAAAACATCTCCCAAACCGTTGCGAGTATCGACGCCAATAGCGGCCAAATCGGCGCCAAATTTTTCAAATACAGGAGCAAAAAACACCTCTACGACCGCACCGAACATGATGGGGTCGCTCACCTTCATCATGGTGGCTTTCAAGTGAACCGAAAACAAGGTTCCTTCGGCTCTGGTCTTGGCCATTTCTTCGGCTACAAAAGACTTTAGTTTGCTCAGGCTCATGCTGGCCGAATCCACGACTTCACCCGCCTTGATGCTGATGGATTTTTTGAGTTCGCTGCGCTCCCCTTGTTCGTTGACAAAAACAATGCTCAGAGAATCTGTTTGGGCGAAGGTGCAAGACTGCTCGCTGCCAAAAAAATCACCGTCGTTCATATGTGCGACGCGTGATTTGGAGTCGCTGGACCAGGCACCCATTCGGTGTGGGTGTTTGCGTGCGTAATCTTTAACGGCTTTGGGGGCTCGGCGATCGGAATTTCCCTCGCGAAGCACAGGGTTTACGGCCGAACCTTTGACTTTGTCGTAACGCGCTTTGATGTCTTTTTCTTCCTCGTTTTGAGCCTCTTCGGGGTACGAAGGAATGGCGTAGCCTTGGGCTTGTAACTCAGCAATAGCGGCCTTCAATTGGGGTACTGATGCTGAAATGTTGGGAAGTTTGATGATGTTGGCTTCGGGTTGAGTCGCCAATTGACCCAACTCAGCCAAATCATCGGCTATGCGCTGCTGGGGTAGGAGATATTCGGGAAACTGGCTTAAAATGCGCCCTGACAACGAAATATCGCGGGTTTCGATGCTGATATTGGCGCGCTTAGCAAAGGCTTCCACAATGGGAAGAAACGAATAAGTGGCTAAGGCGGGTGCTTCGTCGGTCAGGGTGTAAATGATGCTTTTGGAGGCCATGTCTATGGGGAATAAATCGGCCGCAAAGATAAGCGAAATGGGCTGTACATAGGGGCCATCGACTATGGGATCAAGCATTCCAAATTTTGGGCGTTTGTCACACAATTGCCATGTTTGCGAAGCCGCTAAACGAAATTGACGTAATTTGCGTCTAAGTTTTGTCGCGGTTAGCGCATTTGAAATGGCGAATCATAAGGGAATTAGACTCTTTATCTTGGGAGTCTGCAGTGCGCTTTTGGGGCCTATTTGGGGTCAGGGTATTAACTATGATTTCATGGAGACCGAATACGCGGTCATTTCTCCCGGAAATGGAGCGGGGTTGAATCAATTCATTCCCTACAATTTGAGGCAAAACCTAAAGTCCAATGGCAGCAAAACCAATGCCTATACTGTCGCAGGAATTGTTCGCAGGACCAACAACGATCAAGAGTTTTACGCGGCTCAATACGACGATACCCATGCCTTGGTTTGGTCCAATCGCTACGGGACCACGCGCAACCAAACGGGAGAGTACACGCAAATTGCTCCATTTCCCGGTGGCGGTTTTGCCATGGTGGGAGAGACCTTTGAGGCAGGAGCAGTTAATGCCAATCTAGGAGCCCTATTTGCAGCTAACGCTGATGGATCTTTGAAGTGGTCTTTGGTTTTTGTCCATAAATCCAGACCGGGACTTGCTTCTTCGTTAAAGGGTGTTTGCCAAAGCGGCGCCTATCTCTATGCGGCCGGTTTTGATGCTCAGTGGTCGAACAAAGAACAGGTAGCGGTTATCAAGGTTGATACCAATGGCAACGAACAGTTTTTTCGCCTCTTTGATTTTGGAGAAACCCAGCAGCGTGCCTATGCGATTGCTGAATCGGCAGGAACCGTAGTAGTGGTAGGGCAATGCGGGGCCAACAATGCCAA
>JAURGZ010000076.1 GCA_030833525.1 Bacteroidota bacterium
GTCGGGCTAGTCGGGTACAGGTCGAACCTTGACGTTGCCTTAACTGATGTTGATAATGGCTCCCTGCACCAGTTGATTGGGGCCATACCCGAGCGGGTCGACTGCCTGTGGTGGTTTCCGGCTCAGGTAGTAGGAAACCCAGACAGATGGTCAAAGCTTATCGTTCCGATTAAGCAGCCATAGCGTAGTTAGACTCGCCTCTTAATTGTGTTGAGCGTTCAGATTCAGGTGCATCCGCACAAGGCACCACATGCTTACACGGTCATCAATCATCCCGTCGAATCCGATCAACCCCGTTGCAGGTGCAAAGGTAGCCACGAATGAACCTTTTTGCAGTTAATTCCTTATATTGAAATTAAAAGCCTTATGATAAGAGTGTCAGATACTTATGATTGCATTGCTGTGGGGGCTGGGGCCTCGACTGGCTTGCTATTGATGGCACTGCATCGCAAAGGTGAACTGAGCCAAAAGCGGGTATTGATTTTGGATAGCGACTCCAAATCCCAAAATGACAAAACCTATTGCTTTTGGGCAGAAAAAGACGACCCCATTCTCCAAGATTTGGCTCCCATCATGGATCACCAATGGTCCCGAATCGAGGTGGCTGGACAGCCAGCCCAATCCTTAGGAAATCAGGTTTATGTGCGCATTTCCAGTTTGGCCTTGTACGATTATCTCAAGGCCATTGCCCAGGCTGAGCAATGGGAGTGGAAAATGGCTACCGTATTGGAGGTAGGGGCTGATCAACAAGGGGCTTGGGTGCAGATAGCGGGTGCTAGACTCAGGGCTAAGCGGGTGTTGGATTCAAGGCCCCCCAACTGGGATGAGAAAGGGCCGAATGAAGTGCACCTGTGGCAAAGTTTTGTCGGTTGGAAAGTGAAGACCCTGAAGCCTTCATTTGAAGCCGATCAATTTTCCATGATGGATTTTGAGGTTCCCCAGCAAGGGAATACGCAATTTGTATATGTTCTGCCGACTCAAAGGGATGAAGCTTTGATTGAACTGACCCGATTTGGTGCCGACCGAATAGATTCGAATGTGGCTGAAAATACCTTGGCCGAGTATGTGCTCGAGCGATTTGGGCAGGTGCACGTGTTGGAAAAAGAGTGGGGATGCATTCCCATGAGTACTCAAGCTGTTGAGGCCTCGGCGCACAGCCAGGTTTGGCATTTAGGGGCTCGCGCCGGATTGATCAAGCCCAGTACGGGTTATGCCTTTAAATCGATGTATGAATGGTCAGAGCGAGCCTCAAACAACTGGACAAACGAAAAGGCCCCTGATGTTAAAAGAAAGCCGCGTCATGCCTTTTATGATAAGTTGTTGTTGAGCATTTTAAAATGGGAACCTTCTTGGGGGAAACCCATTTTTGAAAGGCTGTTTGAGCGGCAAAGGCCAGCCCAGGTATTTTCATTTTTAGATGAAAAAATGGGCTTCAAGCAGGAATTGAATATGCTGGTTCAATTGCAATGGGCTCCCTTTATGCGGGCCATCGTTCGGCAATTCCCTCAAACGCTTCGCGCCCTCGTCATCACCTTGTTGAGTGTGCTTTTTTTGGGCTTGGGTTGGGTTCCTTTTTGGCAAGGATTGGGGGCGGCCATATTGGGTCTGTTGGGCCTGATTTGGATAGGTTTGCCTCACGGTGCCGTCGATCACTTGTTGGAAACGGGTTCTTTGCGACCAGCAAAATTGCCGCAATTCATCATTCAATACCTGGGGCTTGCGGCCGTCTTGGCCGGGATTTGGTTTCTGGTTCCTTTATTGGGAATGGGCCTGTTCTTGGTCTATTCGGCCTGGCATTTTGGACAAGCCGATGGCCAAACCTGGGCATGGACTAAACTGCGCAGTCTGGCCTGGGGTACTTCGGTTTTGCTCTTTATGCTGGGTACTCATCCTGTTGAATCTTCTGCGGTGATCCAAACGCTTTGCGGCTTGCCTTGGTCCTGGTCGGTATCGCCATTTTTGTTGCTTGTATGGATGCCTTTGGCGATCAAAGAGCGAAACAGTTCCTGGCAGTGGACCTTGATTTGGTTGACCCTTACGGCTTGGCTTCCCTTGTTGATTGCCTTTGGATTGTATTTCATTGGACAGCATAGCTGGAACGGGTGGAGCCACATCACCCAGCGCATGCGTCGTTCTTCGGTTTGGGTTTGGAAACAATCCCTGCCTTTTCACTTGGGGGCATGGCTGCTGTTGGGTGGGGTGTTTTGGTTTTGGCCAGGCGACCTTCGTGCCAGCGAAATGGCCGCTCCCTTTTTTGTTTTTCTGTCTTGCCTAAGCTTTCCGCATGTATGGGCCATGCATCGTTTTTACCGGCAGACTAAAAACTTTACATAGAAAAGTTGAACGGAGGAAGAATTATGTTACACCTCTTCAATTTTAAATCCAGCAGATATTACGGTTTCTAGGACCAAGGTTGGGCTAACCCCGTCTTCGAGCTCAACGCTGAGTATTTTCTGAGGGTTATCGGTATCGACCTTCCAAGACTCAATCTCGTCGATTTGATTGAGAAAGGGAGTGACAGAGGCGATGCAGTTGCCGCAATTGATGTTGGTTTTGAACTGGTATTTCATGTAAGTCGGTGCAAAGTTCGTTTTAAACGCAAGGAGTTGGAAACCACTGATATGGAACTCATTGCCATGGCGGCTCCGGCTACCATGGGGTTGAGTCCTATGCCGAAAAGGGGTAAGAATACGCCTGCGGCTAGGGGAATGGCTAATGCGTTGTAGGCAAAGGCCCATGCTAGGTTTTGCTTGAGTGTTCGCAAGGTTTGACGGGCGATGAATAGGGTTTCGGGCAGGCCTTCAAGTTGGCCGTGAACCAAGGTGATGCCTGCACTTTGCATGGCCAAATCAGTCCCGGTTCCCATGGCAAAGCCGGTTTGGGCCAAGGCCAAAGCCTCGGCGTCATTCATGCCGTCACCCACCATGCCAACACGGCGATTTTGCGATTGCAAAGATTTGATATACAGGGCCTTGTCTTCGGGTTTGAGCCCACCCCTGAACAGGTCGATGCCGCATTGCTGGGCTACGCGTTGTACCGCTCTGTTTTGATCGCCGCTCATCAGATGCAGGCGCAGGCCCTGGTCTTTCAGTTGCTGGCAAATCGCCTTGGCGTTGGGTTTGATTTCGTCGCTGATGGCCAGCAGGGCCCAGCATTCTCGTTGGTAACCCAGGGCCACCAGGGAGTAGGCCTGGTTTTCCCATTGACTGGCCTGTTGGGCCCAGTCGGGGCGAAGTGAATAGCCCTTTTTCTCAAGGAAACTCAAAGAGCCTAAATGAACTTTTTCCCCTTGCCAAATCGCCGAAATTCCTTCCCCTACATGGGCTTTGACATCGCTAATGGGCAGGCGCTCAGGGAGACCTTTTGCCCAGTTGCGCAAGGGGTTTTGAAAGCCTTCGAGCACGGCCTTAGCCAGCGGATGCTCGCTTTCCATTTCCAAGCTGTACAACAGGGAGGCAACCGCCGGATGTTCCAGGCTCATGCCAGCCGAAACGCTGGGTTTTCCGAGCGTAAGGGTCCCGGTTTTGTCCAGAACCAAATCGCTCAATTGGGCCGACTCTTCCAAGGCTTGGGCATCTCGAACCAATATGCCACGTTGGGCTGCATGCCCCAAGCCAACTGTAAGGGCAGTGGGTGTCGCCAATCCCAGGGCACAGGGACAAGCGATGATCAGCACATTGATCAAGGCCAATAAGCCTTGGTTGAAATCGTGCAGTCCAAAGGTCCATGTGGCAAAACTCATGAGCGCCAAACCCAATACAAAGGGAACAAAGACTGCCGCAACGCGGTCTACCCACTGCTGAATGGGAGCCTTGGAACCCAAGGCTTGATCGACGCGGTTGAGCATTTGGTGCAAGGCTGTCTGCTGGCCAACGGCTTCGGCAACCAAGACAAGGGCCCCTTCTTGATTCAATGTTCCGGCCCAGACATGGTCTTTTTTTTGTTTGAACAGCGGTAGACTTTCCCCACTGAACAGCTGTTCATCGATGTGGGAGCTGCCCTGGCGAATGCGTCCATCAACCGGGATGCGTTCGCCGGGCTTGATGCGAACCCAATCGCCTTGGCGCAAATCCTCATAGGGGATGATGATGTCTTCTTGGTTTCGAATCACACAGGCTGTTTCGGGTACACTGTGAAAAAGGGCATCCAAGGCTGAACGAGTTTTGCTTTTGGCCTGTTCTTCCCAGTAGCGCCCGAGCAAAATCAGGCTGATGATGACCACTGCTGATTCGTAGTATACGTGCCCTTGAGTTTGGGTGAGGGTCACTCCAAGGCTGTAGGTGAAGGCAACGGCGGTAGACAAGGCTACCAAAGTATCCATGTTGCTGCTGCCTTTTTTAGCGCGTTGCCAGGCTATGCGGTAAAAAGAGGCGCCTGAATACACGAGAACCGGCGCGCTCATGGCAGCTAATAAAAGCTGCATCCAAAGTTGGTGCATATGCTCCATGAAGAGCATGGAAATGGCGAATACAGGTGCAGAAAATGCAAAAGAAACCCCCAGTTTTTTTCTCAATTTCTGCAAATCATCGGCACGGCGCTGGGCTCCCTCTTCGGCACTTTGTTCGGTGAACAAGGAATAGCCGATCTCTTTGGCCCAGGCATTCAATTGTTCATCGCTAAC
>JAURGZ010000030.1 GCA_030833525.1 Bacteroidota bacterium
TTCATTCGCTCAGCCTCACTGACTTCGCCGCCGCCTTCGGCGGTATCTTGGAGCATAAAGGCCGATTTGATGCCGCGCAGGGCACGCAAACGATCGCTGTTTTTGGCCTTCATGGCCTCTTTGATGCCTTCGTTGATTTGGTCTTTGAGGTTCATGAGGCAAAGATAGGCAGGCCAGTGCCTCCTTGCTCGTTGGAAATCAAGCAAGGGCGGCCTAAAAGGGTTACCTTTGCGCCTTCCAAATCATCATGAGCGATTCCAGACCTGTACGCGTTCGTTTTGCCCCCAGTCCTACGGGGCCCTTGCACATCGGCGGTGTGCGCACAGCCTTGTACAACTATCTGTTGGCCCGTCAAATGGGTGGTACCATGATTCTTCGCATTGAAGATACCGACCAGACCCGTTATGTGCCCGGCGCCGAAGCTTACATCATTGAATCTCTGAAATGGGTGGGCATCGAAATAGAGGAGGGACCTGAAAATGGCGGCCCTCACGCCCCTTATCGCCAAAGCGAGCGCAAGCCCATGTACCGCCAGTACGCTGAAGGCTTGATTGAAAAAGGCTTGGCCTATTACGCTTTCGATACCGAAGACGATTTGGAAACCATGCGCAAGCGCTTGGAAGCGAGCAAAATGCAGCCCGCCTATGATGCGGTTAGCCGCATGGGCATGAAAAACTCCTTGACCCTGGGTCAAGACGAGGTGAAAGCCCGTCTGGAAAGCGGCGATCCCTATGTGATTCGCATCAAGTTGCCCCGCAAAGAGGAGGTGCGTTTTCACGATGAAATTCGCGGCTGGGTCGTGGTCAATTCCTCTACCATGGACGACAAAGTCTTGCTGAAAAGCGACGGTATGCCCACCTACCACTTGGCCAACGTTGTAGACGACTATTTGATGGGCATCAGCCACGTCATTCGAGGCGAAGAGTGGTTGCCATCGGCTCCCTTACACGTCATGTTGTATCGCTACTTGGGCTGGGAAGAGGTCATGCCCAAATTCGCCCACTTGCCCCTGCTCTTGAAGCCCGAAGGAAACGGCAAATTGTCGAAACGCGATGGCGATCGACTGGGTTTTCCTGTGTTTCCCTTGCAGTGGACAGATCCCAAGACCGGCGAGACCTCGAGCGGATACCGAGAGTCTGGTTATTTCCCAGAGGCGGTAGCCAATATGTTGGCCTTGCTGGGATGGCATCCTTCAGACAACCGTGAACTTTTCAGCATGCCTGAATTGATCGAGGCTTTTTCACTGGAAAAAGTCAGCAAAAGCGGCGCCAAATTCGATGTCAACAAAGCGCACTGGTTCAATCAGCAATACCTGGCTCAGCGCAGCGACGAAGAATTGTTGAGCACCTTGTGGCCGGCTTTCGAAGCTCAGTACGGTTCTCAAATTGACCGCGCATATGGATTGCAAATCGTGGCCTTGTTGCGCGAAAAGTTCCAGTTTGCCAAAGACATTGTCCCGGCAGCCCATTACTTCTTTCAGCGTCCCAGCGATTACGACCGGGAGGCCGTGGCCAAAAAGTGGAAAGAAGACACCAACGCCTCTTTGATGGCGCTGGCTGCGGCTTTTGAAGACGCGGCTTCTAGCGATGCCGAAGGGTTTGAATCTTGTTTCAAATCGAGCTGCGAAGCCATGGGAAAGAAGACAGGCGAGCTCATGCAACCCATGCGCATTGGCGTTAGCGGAGAAGCCATGGGCCCTCCCATTTTTGAACTTTTGGCCCTCTTGGGTGCCACTGAAGTGGCCGAACGCTTGCGTTTGGCTGCCAGCCTGCTGTAAAATTGGGCTTCTTAAGCCCTTGTAAATCGTTGGCTAAGCCAAGGCGAATGCCTATTTTCGCCTTTCTCTAACTAAGCATCATGAATACGTTTAAACGTTGGAATACATTATTGGGCTGGCTGACCTTCGCCGTGGCTTTGGTGGTTTACACCCTGACCTTGGAAGAATCAGTGAGTTTGTGGGACTGCGGCGAGTTTGCATCGGCCGCTTATAAATTGCAAGTGGTGCACCCTCCCGGGGCTCCCTTCTTCCTGATGGTGGGGCGTTTGTTCTCCCTCTTGGCTCCCGATGTGGTGAATGTAGGTTTCTGGATCAACATGCTTTCGGCCACTGCTTCGGCTGGAACGGTCATGTTCACGTTCTGGATCACCACCTTCTTTGCCGGTAAATTGGTGAGCGCTGATTCAGCCCACCGCCATGTGCTGATTTTCGGTTCAGGTTTGGTGGCTGCTTTGAGCAATACCTTCTTGGACTCCTTTTGGTTCAGCGCGGTAGAGGCCGAGGTTTATGCCTTGAGTTCCTTCTTCACCGGTCTGACTTTTTGGGCCGTCATTCGCTGGTACGAGGCTGAAGACACCTTGTCTACCGATCGTTGGCTGGTCTTCATGGCCTACATGATTGGCTTGGCCTTGGGCACGCACATGTTGAACTTGTTGGTCATTCCTGTCATCACCTTGGCTTACTATTTCAAAAAGTACAAGGTGACCCAAAAGGGTGTGATTTACGCCTTGGGAGCGGCTGCTGTGGCCTTGGGTTTTGTGATGAAGGTCATTTACCCCGGTATTCCCTGGTTGCTCGCCAACTTGGACAAGATGTTCGTCAACGGCTTCGGTCTTCCTTTCTACAGCGGGGCCATTTTTGCCGCTGTTTTGGTCTTCGCCGCCGTCGGATACCTCCTGCACTATACCGCAGGTAAAGGCAAAGTAGGATGGAACACCATCGTGCTGAGCATCGGTTTCGTCATCTTGGGTTATTCTTCCTATGCCATGGTGATCATTCGCTCTATGGCTGATCCCGCGATTGACATGAACGATCCCGAGGATCCTTACAAATTTTACGGGTACATCACCCGTGAGCAGTACGGCGACCGCCCTTTGCTGGTGGGTCCTTACTTCAACGCTCAACAAACCGACTATGAAATCACCGGTAAGAAATTCTTCAAAGGTCCCGACGGGAAATACGAAGAGGGTGGTGACAACTACAAGCCGGTTTACGATCCCGAATACAATACGCTGTTCCCTCGAATGGGCGTTTCGTCCAAGCCCAACGACGCTCGCGGCTACCGCGACTATTCAGGAATGGATGATGTTCAATCGCGCATTGATGAATTGAACGGTTTGTCGCAGCAACGCGCCTTGACCGAGATGGAGAAACAGGAGTTGCAATACCTCAATTTGCAAAAACCCACCTTTGGTCAGAACCTGACCTACTTCTTCTCGTACCAAATTCGCTACATGTACCTGCGTTACTTCATGTGGAATTTCGTGGGTCGTTTCAACGATCAACAAGCGGTAACCGGCAACACCCGTTTCGATGGAAACTGGTATTCAGGAATTCCCTTTATTGACAACATCGTCATCGGTTCCTTGAAAGACTTGCCCGACTATTACGCCAATCAAAAGGCCAAGAATGCCTTCTATTTCTTGCCCCTGATTTTGGGATTGCTCGGTTTATTGCTTCAGTTCAAATCAGACAAGTACGGCTTCTGGTTGGTGATGACCCTGTTCTTGTTTACGGGGGTTTTGATCAACGTATACATGAACCAACCTCCTTACGAGCCCCGCGAACGGGACTATGCTTTGGTGGGTTCTTTCCAGACTTTCTGCATCTGGGTGGGTTTGGGAGTCATTTCCTTGGCTGACCTGTTGAAAAAATACCTGAAAGGCTCTTCGGCTTGGGCCGCGGCCATTCTCGCCCTTGTAGCGGTTCCCGTGAACATGGGCATGCAAGGCTGGGACGATCACGATCGCTCTGGCCGCAGCATTGGCATAGACATGGCTAAGAATTTCTTGGAGAGCCTGGAGCCCAATGCCATCTTGTTCTGCAACGGAGATAACGATACCTACCCCCTGTGGTACGCTCAAAACGTAGAAGGAATTCGCACTGATGTGCGCATCATCAACCAAAGTTTGTTGCCCACTGAATGGTATTCTTCTGTGCTCTTGGATACGGTTTATACCTCGGCTCCATTGCCTTTGACCTTGCAGCGCGAAGACCTGCAAACCGGTAGTTTTGACTACGGTGTGGCCATAGACAAGGTGAACTACACCACGCCTCGCCCCCTGTCTGAGATGATCAAAGAACTCTTGGCTGACCGCCGCAAATTGGGAAGTGACCGCACCACTTGGCACGGCAACCAGTTCTTCGTTCCCGTTGATAAGGAAACGGTGATTCGCAAAGGCTTGGTGGCCAAGAAAGACGAGGCCAACATCGCCCCCAACATCGAAGTGACCTTGACCTCCAGTTACTTGAGCAAAGGGGATATCGTCATGTACGATTTATTGGCTACCAACGCAGCCAACGGTTGGGAGCGCCCCATCTACTTCACTTCAGTGAGTGGTTTTGACTTCGGCGGATTGAACAATTACCTGCAGCTGGAAGGTTTGGTGTACCGTTTGGTGCCCATTCTCGGAGGAAGCGATCGCGGTCAACCCAACAAAGTGGCTGACTACAAGTTGTGGGACAACTTGGTCAACCAATACCACTATTATGGAATGAAGGAGAAGCCCAATTTCTTCTTGGATGACAAAGCGGCTTATGTGCCCAGCGATTTGCAACAGAACGTATTGATGCTGGTGACCTACTACTTCGAGGAAATCAACAAGTACGAATCTGTAAAGTCAGCCGTTGACAAAGGAGAAGCGAATTTGCCTCCTGTAGACGGCATGGCCGCTGCCGATTATGTTGCCTTTATGGCTGACAGTGTCGAGGTTTACCGCAACCGTGCCTTGGGCGCCATGAAACACATTCGCACCGAAATTCCCGAGTCAGTCATGCCCATGCGCCACGAATATTTGACCGAATATGCGGTTTCTTATTTGCTGTTGGGTGATGAAGAGAGTGCCAAGAAGGAAATGGACTATTGCATCGATCAGTTGCACCAATTCGGCCGTTACTTCAAGCATTTCGAAGACCAAGAATTTGGAGCTCGCGAAGTGGCCAATGCCCGTTATTTGGCCGATCGCATCATCAGCGTTTGCACCAACAAAGGCAAAGCCGATTGGGCCAACGAGTACAAGCAAAAAATGAACGGCATCTAATGACCGAAAACGAAAATGATTCTTTCCAAAACCGCGGGGCCAAGCCCCGCGGTTTTGCTTCTGACGGCCCGCGCGATGGGGGTCGTGACTTTCGAGGTGATCGGCGCGGTTTCTCGCGCGGGCCTCAAGGCGGTTCACGCCCACCCCGGGATGGGAATTGGAAGCCCCGTTCGGCTGACGACAAAAAAGACGACTTTGTCTACGGCATTCACCCGGTAATGGAGGCCCTGGAGGCCGGTAGAACCATCGATAAAATCTGGATCCAAGAAGGGCACCTACAAGGCCAACTGGCTGACTTGATCAAAGAATTTGCAGCGCGACGCTTGACTTGGAAACAGGTACCCCACCAGAAGTTGAATTCGTTGGTACGGGGCAATCACCAAGGTGTAGTGGTGGCCTTGGCTGCCATTCCCTTTGCTGATTTGGACGAGGTCATTGCTTCGGCCTTTGAACGAGGAGAAGACCCCTTTATTTTGGTCTTAGACGGTGTGACCGACGTGCGCAATTTTGGCGCCATAGCCCGTACGGCGGCTTGTGCCGGTGTTCATGCCTTGCTGCTTCCTGAAAAGGGCAGTGCTCCCTTGGGTGGGGATTCGGTGCGCACCTCGGCTGGGGCTTTGTTCAAAATTCCAGTTTGCCGCACCCAGAGCCTGTATCACAGCCTCAAGAGTCTCAAGAACAGCGGTCTTTCCTTGGTGGGAGCCACTGAAAAAGGCAGCCAAGACTTGTATGAGGTCGAGTTGAGCGGTCCTTTGGCCGTGGTCATGGGATCAGAAGAAACAGGCCTGAGCAGCGATGTTTGGAAACTCTGCGATCGCCATGCGTGCATTCCGCTTTCAGCCGGGGGAGTCGAATCCTTAAATGTGTCGGTGGCTTGCGGGGTATTGCTCTACGAGGCCCTTCGCCAAAAACGAGTGAGTAACGCTCAATAAGCCTTGGTAGCCCGAGCTGCGGGCCCTTACCTTTGTCTCATGCGTCCCATTCAAATGGTCGATTTGCAAGCGCAGTATCAGCGCTTGGGTGCTGAAATAGATGCGCGCTTGCAGCGCGCCGTTTCTCAGGCTGCCTACATCAAGGGGCCTGAAGTGGCTGAGCTGGAATCAGCCATGGCTGAGGGCTTCAACCCGCTGAAGGCTTCAGAAACCCTGACCACTGCCTTTCCCCATTTGAGTCAACCTCTGCATGCCTTGGGCGTGGCCAACGGTACCGATGCTTTGCAATTGGCCTTCATGGCCTTGGATTTGCCGCCGGGCTCAGAAGTGATCACACCTGCTTTTTCCTATGCGGCTTTGGCCGAAGTGCTGTTTTTGTTGAACCTGAATCCGGTATTCGTAGAGGTGAATCCCCAAACCTTTTTGGTTGATGTTGATGCCATTCGGGAAGCGATAGGACCCAAAACCAAGGCGATTGCACCGGTGCATCTATATGGCCAAACGGCCGATATGAAAGCCATTATGGAGCTGGCAGCTGAGCACCAACTGTATGTGGTCGAAGACTGCGCCCAAGCCTTGGGTTCTCAGTATTGCAGCGAGGGCCTGAGTGGGTATGCGGCCACCATGGGTCACATTGGATGTACTTCTTTTTTCCCTTCTAAAAACCTAGGCTGCATGGGCGACGGAGGCATGGTGTTCACCCGAAATCCCGAATTGGCCCTTCGTTTGCGCGCGCTGGCCAATCACGGTCAGGAACAGAAGTACCAGCACCGTTACATAGGCCTTAACTCTCGATTGGATACCCTACAGGCGGCGATTTTGCTGGCCAAATGGCCGCATTTGGCCGATTTTGGCAGCCGCCGCGCAGCGGCGGCTAAGCGTTACGATGAGGCCCTATCGGGCCATGCCGAGCTCGCCGTTCCGGCTCGCTCCCCCCTTTCAACCCACGTCTTTCATCAATACACGTTGAGCCTGCAAAACCCCTCTCACCGGGAACCCTTGCGGCAGTGGCTCGCCGCGGCCGGCATACCCAGCATGGTGTATTACCCGACTCCTCTGCACCGGCAAGAGGCATATGCTCAGGCTCTATCTGCCAGCCGCGGTCGCTGTGCCAACCTGGCAATGACTGAAGATTTGTGCCAGCGGGTCATCAGCCTGCCCATTTGCCCCGAACTGGAAGCTGAGCAGCAGGCATTCGTAGTGGGAAAGATTCGCGAATTCTTCGAAACGTTTGGTTAAAGGCAGGGCTGGCTTATTGAAGCACTGCGAACTGGAAGCCGAGCAGCAGGCATTCATAGTGGCAAAGATTCGCGAATTCTTCGAAACGCTAGGCTAAAGGCAGGGGCTGGTTGCAAATAGCGTCAAGGAAAGCCCAAAGAAAAGTACGACCTTTGCAGAAGGGTAAAATACCCAATTGAATCACCATGAATATTGCGGTAGTAGGCACAGGTTACGTAGGTTTGGTCAGCGGCACTTGCTTTGCTGAGACGGGTAATCGTGTTTTTTGCGTAGACATTGACCAGCGCAAGGTTGACAAACTCAAAGCCGGTCAAATCACCATTTACGAACCCGGTTTGGAGGTTCTATTCAAGCGCAACCTGAAAGAAGGCCGTTTGCAATTCACCACCCAATTGGAAGAAGCCATTGCTGAGGCTCAGATCATTTTCTTGGCCTTGCCCACCCCTCCAGGCGAAGACGGCAGCGCCGATTTGCGTTATGTGCTGGGTGTGGCCGATCACTTGGGTAAGATCATGACCGATTACAAGGTCATTGTTGACAAGAGCACGGTTCCTGTGGGTACGGCAGACAAGGTGCATGCTGCCATTGCCGCCAACTATATGGGCGAGTTCGATGTGGTATCCAACCCCGAGTTTTTGCGCGAAGGGGTGGCCGTTGATGATTTTATGAAGCCCGATCGCGTGGTGATCGGTGCCAGCAGCCAGCGTGCCTTTGCCATGATGGATGAACTGTATGCCCCTTACGTGCGGCAGGGAAATCCGGTGATGCACATGGATACCCGCAGCGCTGAGTTGACGAAATACGCCGCCAACTCGTTCTTGGCTACCAAGATTTCGTTCATGAACGAGATTGCTCGCCTGTGCGAATTGATGGGCGCCGATGTAGACATGGTACGCAAAGGTGTGGGCAGCGATGACCGCATTGGCAAGCGCTTCTTGTTCCCAGGCATTGGTTATGGGGGTTCCTGCTTTCCCAAAGATGTCAAGGCCTTGGTTCACTCGGCCTCTGAGGTGAAGTACGACTTCAAAATTTTGAAAGCCGTTGAAGATGTCAACGCGGCTCAAAAACAAGCTTTGTTGCCCAAAATTGACGCTCATTACGGTTCGATCGAAGGCAAAACGGTGGCCCTTTGGGGCTTGGCCTTCAAGCCGAATACCGACGACATTCGCGAGGCTCCGGCCTTGGAGATGATCGATGCTTTGATGGCGCGCGGTGCCAAGGTGCAGGCCTATGATCCTGAAGCCATGGCCAATGTGAAAGAGATCATGGGTGACAAAGTGAGCTTCTCGGAAGGGGCCTATGAAGCCTTGGAAGGGGCCGACTTTTTGGTGATCGCTACCGAGTGGCCTGAGTTCCGCACTCCCCAGTTTGATCGAATCGCCTCGAGCCTGAGAGAAAAGGTTATCTTCGATGGTAGAAACTTGTACGAGCTGGATACCATGGCCAAGCACGGCTTCGTGTACTGCAGCATCGGGCGTAGCGACATCAAATAATGGCCAACAGAGAACGCGTATTGATCACCGGGGCAGCCGGTTTCCTGGGCTCGCATTTGTGCGACCGGTTCATTGCAGAGGGTTACCACGTCATCGGCATGGACAACCTCATTACCGGTGATTTGCGCAACATTGAACACCTGTTCCATTTGGAACAATTTGAGTTTTACAATCACGACGTGAGCAAGTTCGTTCACGTTTCAGGTGATTTGAAATACATCCTGCACTTTGCTTCTCCTGCCAGCCCCATTGACTATTTGAAGATCCCCATTCAAACCTTGAAGGTGGGTTCTTTGGGTACCCATAATTTGCTGGGATTGGCCATGGCTAAAAAAGCCCGCATCTTGGTAGCCTCTACCAGTGAAGTGTATGGAGATCCAACGGTGCATCCGCAGACGGAAGACTACTGGGGCAATGTGAACCCGGTTGGGCCCCGCGGCGTGTACGATGAGGCCAAGCGTTTCCAAGAAGCCATGACCATGGCCTATCACACCTACCACGGTTTGGAGACGCGCATCGTTCGCATTTTCAATACCTATGGGCCTCGCATGCGTCTGAACGACGGTCGCGTGTTGCCCGCCTTCATGGGTCAGGCCTTGCGCGGCGAAGATTTGACGGTTTTTGGAGACGGTAGCCAAACCCGTTCCTTCTGTTACGTAGCCGATTTGGTAGAGGGCATTTACCGCCTGCTCAAGAGCGATTGCGTGGATCCCGTGAACATTGGAAACCCCGGTGAAATCACCATTGCACAGTTCGTCGAGGAGATCATCAAGCTCACGGGGACCGATCAAAAAGTGGTGTATAAGCCCCTTCCCTTGGACGACCCCAAGCAGCGCCAACCCAACATCAGCAGAGCCAAGTCTTTGTTGGGCTGGGAACCTCAAGTGGGCCGTGAAGAGGGCCTGCGCATTACCTGGGAGTATTTCAAATCCCTGCCCAAAGAGCGCTTGTACGAAGAAGCGCATCACCGCGATTTTCAGAAAGATTAGGCCCAACGTCTAGGGCTCTGCAGACTGCTGGGTTCAGCAGCCCATGGCCTGTGCCTCATTCGCTCTGTAGCCAAAAGCTTTTATGGAAAGCTGAGGGAGCTCAGCCTGTAACTTCTTGCCTGCAAGAATCAGAATAGGCTTATGCTCAGCCTTGCAATTTGCCGGCCAGCTGACCGCAGGCGGCATCGATATCGCGCCCTCGGCTGCGGCGCACGTTGACGATGAGTTTTTGGGCTTCCAAGCCCGCTGCGAATTCGTGCAGGCGTGAGGTGGGCTTATAGTCGGCTAAGGAGATGGGGTTGTATTCGATCAGGTTGATTTTGGAGGGGAAGCGGCGAGCGAAGCGAGCCAGGTTTTGCTCGTCTTCTACCGAGTCATTGACTCCTTCCATCACGGTGTATTCCAATGTGGGGCGGTTGCCCGTTTTTTCAGCCCAATAACCCAAAGCTTCGGCCAGCAAATCCAGGTTGTTGCTCTCGTTGATCGGCATGATCTCAGAGCGCTTGGCGTCGTCTGCGTTGTGAAGGCTAAGGGCCAAATGCGTGCGCAAGCCATCGTCGGCCAATTTCTTGATCATTTTGGCGATGCCCGCCGTCGAAATGGTAAGCCGTGAAGGGCTCATGCCCAAGGCATCGGGCGAGGTGATCAGGGAAACCGATCGCAGCACTTCGGCATAATTGAGCAGGGGTTCTCCCATGCCCATGTACACGATGTTGTCGAGCTTTTTACCGTAGTGTTCCAGGGCCAGTTCATTGATCAAATGCACTTGGTCGTAGATTTCGGCCGCCGTGACGTTTCGCTCGCGTTTGAGGTAGCCCGTAGCGCAAAAACGGCAATCCAGCGAGCAGCCCACCTGCGAGGAAATGCAGGCAGTGGTGCGTTTGGAAGTGGGAATGAGAACCCCTTCAATTTTGAAGCCGTCGTGCAGCTCAAATGCCACTTTGATGGTGCCGTCGTTCGAGCGCTGTGCGGCGTGAATGCGGGTCACCCCAAAGGCAAACTCTTCCTGTAAACGCTGGCGCAAATCTTTGGGTAGATCGGTCATTTCTTCCCAACTGCGGGCTCCTTTTTGCCAGAGCCATTTCCAAATTTGCTTGGCGCGAAAGGCCGGTTGCCCCATGGTTTTGAGGGCCTCGGTCAAGGCGGGTAGATCCAAGCTGCGCAGGTCTTTCACCGAATTATTTTTTGCGGTAGAACAGGCTAATGGGAATGCCGGTCAAAGGGAATTCCTCACGCAATTTATTTTCCAAAAATCGGGTATAGCTTTCGGCAACGTATTGAGGCAAATTGCAGAACAAAGCGAAGGCCACGCGCTTGGTAGGCAATTGACTGACGAACTTGATCTTGACAAACTTTCCTTTGCGGCTTGGCGGTGGCGTATTCTCCATGATGGGCAGCAAATAGTCGTTGATCTTGCGGGTGGGGATTTTGATGGTGAGGTTGTTGTAAACCTGTACCACTGTCTCCATGGCCTGGTAAATGCGCTGCTTGGTCAGGGCCGAAATGAACAAGATGGGAACGTCTACAAAGGGGGCTGTTTTCTCGTGAATCTGGGCCACGAAATCCAGGTGCGTATTGGTCTCTTTTTCGACCAAATCCCATTTGTTGACCAAAATGACGATTCCTTTTCCTTGGCGATGCGCCAACCAGAACAAGTTCAGGTCCTGGGCTTCCATGCCTTGAGTGGCATCGATGATCAACACCACGACGTCTGAATATTCCAGTGCCCGCAGCGAGCGCATCACCGAATAGAATTCGATGTTTTCGTGCACCTTGCTTTTCTTGCGAATACCGGCTGTATCGACCAAAATCATGTCTTTGCCAAAGGCTTTGTAACGGGTATCGATGCTGTCTCGAGTCGTGCCGGCAATGTCGGTTACGATGTTGCGGTCTATGCCCAGCAAGGCGTTGATCAAGCTGCTTTTTCCTACGTTGGGGCGACCCACAATGGCAATGCGGGGAATTTTTTCTTCTTCCCCTTCTTCGGGACGAATCTCTTCGGGAATTTCGCGAAGGTGTTTGACCACTTCGTCCATCAACTCACCGGTTCCTGAACCGCTGGCCGAAGAAATTTCAAAGTATTCTGAGTATCCCAGGGCGTAGAAAGCTACCGCGTCTAAGCGAAGACGATCGTTGTCTACTTTGTTGACAACCAAAATGACAGGCTTCTTGCTTCGGCGCAGCACCTCGGCGAATTCCTCGTCCAAGGGATGCACGTCGCATTGGGCATCGACGACAAAGAGCAAAATAGCGGCCTCGTCAATGGCAATGTGCACCTGTTCGCGAATGGCCGCTTCGAAGGTGTCTTCGCTGTCGGGCACGAATCCGCCGGTGTCAACCACGGTGAATTCAACCCCGTTCCAATCGCCGGTTCCATAGTGGCGATCACGGGTCACCCCGCTCATGTCATCGACGATGGCTTGGCGCTGACCGGTTAAACGGTTAAATAGGGTGCTTTTGCCTACGTTGGGACGGCCCACAATGGCGACTAAACGGCTCATAAGGCGCAAAGATACAACCGCTTGAGCGCTTTCCTTGCCAAGGATTGGAAGGCGAGGCGCTATCTTTGACGAATGGCCAAGCCAAAGATAGCCTTGATAGCCGCCTGCGGCAGGCAGCGCGAATTGGGCGCCGGCAATGCCTTGCTCTGGCATTTGCCCGATGATTTTCAGTGGTTCATTCGCCATACCAAGGGAAAATCCATTGTCATGGGAAGAAAAACCATGGAGAGCCTGGGTCGACCCTTGAAGAACCGGCGCAATTTGGTGCTGACGCGCAGCCAGGATCCCCTGCCTGAGGGCTTTGAGTCTATGCCGAATTGGGAAGCCGTTTGGCAAGCCGTCGCCGATGAGCCCGAATTGATGGTCATTGGGGGCGCTGAGATCTATGCGCAATCCCTGCCTTGGGCCGATGCGGTTTATTTAACAGAAGTTCAGGGAGATTTTCCCCATGCCGATGCCTTTTTTCCTGCCATGCCCGAGGCGCAGTGGAACTGCGTGAGCCGTGAGCCTCATAGCCGCGATGAACGGCACGCTTTTGCTTTCGATTTGTGCGTTTACGAACCGCGTTAGTGTAGTTTCAAATTGCTTGTAAAGCAGTTAACGATGCATTCTGTCGGTTTGGGCGTAGATTTGCTCTTGTACTACGACGCCCTGCTGCGTTTTGACCTGAGTCGAAATGCTCGCGGTGAATGGGTGGGTCGGGCAGTACTCAGACACGCCATTTAAGTTCAAAGGCATGAAAGTAGCCGTTTACGCACGCAACGTTCGGGATTCCCGCCACCAAGAGGGCTTTTTGCGTCTGGTTACCGCTTTGGCCGAGCGCGGCCATGAATTGCATTGCAGTGCTTCGCTTGAAGATTTCGTGCACATGAACCTGGATGCCAAGCTCAAGTTGAACATTTTCGATTACTTCAGCCCGGGGGTCGACATCGATGTGCTCATTTGCGTGGGAGGCGATGGTACCATTTTGGATACCTTGAACTTGGTGCGCAACAGCGGGGTGCCAGTTTTGGCCTTGAACACGGGTCGATTGGGCTTTTTGGCGAGTGCCACCACCGAGGCCATAGAGGAGGTGCTGGATGAGATTGACAAGGGCAATTATGTCATTGAAGAGCGCAGCATGCTGCAGTTGACTTCTGACCCTTTGATCTTCGATTACAATTTTGCCCTGAACGATTTTGTGATCCACAAAAAGGAAACCTCGAGCATGATCGTGGTGCACGCCTACATGAACGGAGAGTTCCTGAACAGCTATTGGAGCGACGGTTTGATTGTATCAACCCCTTCGGGCTCAACGGGCTATTCCCTGAGCTGCGGCGGTCCCATATTGTTCCCCAAAAGCGAGAGCTTTGTCATCACTCCCATTGCCCCCCACAACTTGAATGTGCGGCCCGTGGTAGTTCCCGACAATGCCGTAATATCGTTTGAGATAGAAGGGCGTGCCAGCTCATACCTAGCCTCTTTGGATGCTCGAAGCCAAAGCATTACCGAAGACGTGCACATGGCCATTCGCAAGGCCGATCACCCCTTGCGATTGATGCGCCTGAGCTCGGTTCAGTTTTTGGATACCTTGCGCAGCAAGTTGAATTGGGGTTTTGACCGTAGAAATTGAGAAAAAGCATGAAGAGCAAAGGATGGGCCCTGCTGGGCTCTTTCGCGTGGATGGCCCTGCAGCAGCTGCAAGCCCAGGTGCCGCAAATTGGCAAAAAAGACCGTTTGGACATTGCCTCCTGGAACATCGAGTGGTTCGGCGATGCCAGCAATGGCCCCAGTTCTGAGGTCATTCAACTGCAAAATGCCGCGGCTTTGATCAAAGGGGCCGACTTGGATCTTTGGGGATTGTGCGAAATTTCAAACCCTGCATATTGGGCCGATTTGCAAAAACAATTGCCTGATTACGGGGCGGTCATCAGCACCTGGAGCCAAAGCCAAAAAACGGCTCTGTTGTATAAGAAAAGCGAGTTTACGCTCTTGTGGAGCAAGCACATATTGCAGGTTTACGATTATGAATTTGCCAGCGGTCGCTTGCCCTTGGAAGTGGGCCTAGGTTGCACCCTGAACGGTCGTTATGATACCTTGGTGGCTTGGGTGGTTCACCTGAAAGCCAATACCGGCAGCAGTTCTCAAAAAGCCACGGCTTGGGATAGGCGCAAACGGGCCATGGAAGCTTTGAAGGAGTATATCGCCGAGCAAGGAGCCATCAAAGGGGTGGTGTTGGGCGATTGGAATGACGATCTGGACAAGAGCATTTACAGCAACTACGCCACGCCATTTTCGGCTTGGATGGCCGATCCCAATTTTGCCATGGTGAGCTATCGCCTTTCCACCAGCGGTCAAAAATCAACGGTCAGCTATTCCGATATGATCGACCACCAAGCGGCTACACCGGCCCTCAAGCCCTTTTGGGTACAGGATTCTTCGGCTGTGCTGTATGCAGACAAATACATCAGCGGTTACGGCAACAACACCAGCGACCATTACCCGGTTTTTGCTTGTTACTACTGGAACACGCTGAGTCTGGGATGGGAAGCCATGACGGGCGCCCACATGAAGGTCTGGTTTGATGGGATGGGCTGGGCGAGCGAGCGAAGCGAGCTCGGCAGCTGGTCGGTGTTTGATGCACAGGGTCGTTGTTTGTTCCAGGGCCAGCATTTGTCGCATTTTCAGGGTGAATCGGGCCATTTGTATGCTTTTCAGTGGAGGGGTTTAGGCACGAGTCAGGTTCAGCGAGCTTGGGCGCTTCAACCCTAAGCCCTAATTTTACCTCATGCGTACTTTATCGTTGCGAATCGGGGCCTTGATGGCCTTGGTATCTCAATTTGCTTGTTCAGAAACTAACCGGGAAGCCATCAGCCAAGAGCCCATACCCGTAGCGGGTTTGAGCAGCTTGCTTACCCTAGAGCCAGGTAAAACCTGGGTCTGGCTAAGTGATTATGTGTATGACCTCGAGGCTCTGGACTCAGTCAGTTTGGACGCCGGTTGGCACATGGAAAGAGACGGTGCTTGCGACAGCGTTCAAATTTGGAAAGAAGCCGATGCCTTGCCCTTGAGCACCCTGCGCTTGCATGTTAAAGGTCATGTGGTTTCGGTTCCCATGCGGGCTTCGGCGAAGCAGGAAATGCACTTTTCATACCCCGATGCTCAACACCAATTGAAGCAGGTACAAATCAAGGGCAGTTTCAATGCTTGGAATCCCAATACCTTGAATTTGACCTACGAACAAGGTTCATGGCATGCCTCGGCGATGATTGCACCGGGAAGCCACCAATACATTTTTGTCATCAACGGCTCTCAGGAATTGCGCGACCCTCATCGCAATGACTCCATTGCCAATGGTTTGGGCGGTTGGAATACCAAATTGGACGTGGCCGCTTCCAACTTGGTGCTGAGCACAGAGCGATTCAAGGGCCAGCGCGTATTCTTGAAGTATTCAGGTTCAGAGCCCGTTCACGCCGTAGTTTTGCTCAACAATAGAGCGTTGGACTGGGACAAGGAAGAGCCCGGTTTGCTGGGCATTACCCTGCCCAATGACGCATTGGGTAAAAGCTATTTGAGGGTTTGGTATTGCGACAGTCAGGCGGTTTCCAACGATGTCATGGTGCCCCTTTACGATGGCAAGGTCATGGATCATGCGAGCAAAATCAGCGACCGTCACGATCCCCGTCAGCAAATCATGTATAACCCCATGATCGACCGATTTGTCGATGGAAACAAAGCCAATAACCGCCCCTTGAATCATCCCGAGGTTAACCCCAAGGTAGATTTCTTTGGGGGGGATTTGGCCGGATTGACGGCCAAAATCAAAGAGGGCTATTTTCACCGCTTGGGCATCAATACCCTCTGGATTTCACCCATCGTGCGCAACCCCCAAACCCCTTGGGGACGTTGGCCCAAATCGCCCAACACTCGATTCAGCGGCTACCACGGCTATTGGCCAGTGGCTCTGACCGAAACCGATGAGCGATTCTGCACGCCTGATGAACTCCGTACCTTCATTCAGGTAGCCCATGAGAACAATTTGAATGTAGTGCTTGATTATGTGGCGCACCATGTGCATGTGGAGCATCCGCTTTACAAGGAGCACCCCGATTGGTTCACGTCTTTGTATTTGCCCGACGGCAGCAAGAATACCGAGCGCTGGGACGATCAGCGATTGACTACCTGGTTCGATGATCACATGCCCAGTTTCAATTATTTCAAACCCGAGGTGGTGGAACAAATGAGCGATTCAGCGCTGTGGTGGTTTCAACATTTCGATATCGACGGTTTTCGCCACGATGCGGCTAAGCATGTTCCCACTCCTTTCTGGCGCGCGTTGACGTACAAGGTGAACAGCCAAGTGGTAGGTCCCAGCAAAGGGGATAAATTGCCCGAGAGGGTGATCTACCAGATTGGAGAAACCTATGGCAGTCCCGAACTCATCGGTTCTTACTTGGGTACCGGTCTGTTTCAAGCCCAATTCGATTTCAACTTGTACGATGCGGCTATTCGCACCTTCAGGCAGGCCCAAGGGGGCTGCAGCGATTTGGCGGCTACGGCGAACGATTCGCGCCGCTACTACGGTTCGCATCACAGCATGGGCAACATCACAGGCAACCAAGATCGCCCTCGATTCATTTCTTTGGCCGACGGCTCTTTGCAAGACGGCCAAGACTTCAAGCAGGCAGGTTGGGATCAGAACATACAAGTGCAAGGCCCTCACGGTTATCAGCGCTTGCTCAATTTGACCGGATTTGTCATGTCGGTTCCCGGTGTTCCCGTGATTTATTACGGCGATGAAATAGGCATGCCGGGAGCAAATGACCCTGACAACCGCCGCATGATGCGCTTCAACAGTGGCCTGCAAGGCGAATCAGGAGCTTGGTTGCCTGCTGAAAAGAAGCACTGGGAAGCGGTAGCTAAAATGACGCATTTGCGCCAATCGCACATGGCCCTTTTGTACGGAGATACGCGGGTCATAGCCCTGGATGATCAGCATCTCTTAATTGAGCGCCGATACTTTGACCAGGTCGTATGGATCTTGTTCAACCAAAGCGAAAGCGCTTGGACCTATTCCCCAGAAGGATCGGTTCCATCGCGCTTGCGCACGCTGCTTTCTTCAGGTACCGTGAACTGGGTTAAAAACCAGTGTCAACTGCTTGTTCAACCCGGTCAGGTAGAATTCTTTTACAGTCAGCTTTAATAAGGACCAAGCACCTTTGGAGCCTGAACCGGCTCAGCTTGCGCTGCGGCCGCCCATTCTTTCCAAGGCCCATCAAAGAAGGCATTGGCGCGTTTGGCTACAGCGTCCAAATGGCGTTCTAAGTTGCCCAGTGCCCATTCGGCATTCTCCATTCCGTCGCCGCTGAGCAAGGAAATGGCTGATTCGTAACGGTCGTTCAAGCGCAGGGTAGCCTCTTCGTAGGGGCGGTAATCAGCCGGCAACATGAAGCAATCTTTCAAGGCCGCAATGCTGTCTTTCAAGGGTTGGAAGGCTTTGCTGAGTTTAGCCTGAGCGCTATCAGAAACAAACGATTGACTGAGCCACTGTTGGCTTTGCTTTTCGGCGCTCTTGAGTCCTTCAAACAACTCATAGCCGCGCTGGGCACTTTGGCTAAAACGGGCGTAGTTGCTTTCCAGGCGCTGGCGAGCCGCAGGATCCCAACCGCTCAAAGGACTGGGGAGAACCTTGAGGGTGGTAGAGGAAGAATCGCTGCCTACCTTGATGACTACGCGGTATTCACCGGGGGCAAGTGGTAAACCAGCAGGCAAGGTTTCGCCGGGTTTGTGTTCCCCGTGATCGGGCATGCGCACCCCATCTTGAATCAAGCGGTAAGGTATGCGGTACAACCCGCTGGAGTCAAACTTCATCTCATGACGGCGAACCCGCTGGCCCATGTCGTTGTAAATGAGCCCTTCGGCCTCAATCTTTTTGCCTTTCTCTCCATTCACCCACAGGGTAATGAGGCTGCCGCCCGGGCGATTGGCGCCGGCAAACTCTCCGTCTGCTCCAAATCGTACACCGCTAGGCTGGGCATAATCGACCAGGTAGCCATCGGTGGCATGGAATACATGCACTTTTTCGGCGAGGGAACTGTTGCCAGCCGCTGCTTGCAAAGCGCTTAAATCGTCAACCACAAAGATGCTTCGGCCGAAAGTTCCCACAACCAAGTCGTTTTCACGTGCCTGCCATTTGAGGTCTTGCACGGGGCAAGCTGGAAATTTCTTCCATCGGGCCCAGGCGTTTCCACCGTTTTGGCTCACCCACAGGCCTTGGTCGGTCCCCAAGAATACCAAATTGGGGTTCTTTTGGTCGGGCAACACACTCAAGCAATGGCCTAGCACTTGGCTAGGGGCTGCCAATCGCACCCAGGTCTTGCCATAATCGGTGGTTTTGAATAGGTAAGGAGCGAAGTCGTTTTGGCGGTAATTGTTGGCAATGGCCCAGCATTCAGCGGGGTTTTTGGGGGATACCCACAGGTAAGGAATCCATGCATTTTTGGGAAGGGAGCGAATGTTGCGACCTACATTGGTCCATGTGGCTCCGTGATCACGGCTCAATTGAATGTTTCCGTCATCGGTTCCAACCCACAGCACTTGGGGGTCGGCCACCGAATTGGCAATGGCGATGATGGTGCAATAATTTTCAGCGTTGGTGGCATCGATGGTCAAGCCTCCGCTTTGGGCTTGGTGCATCTTGCTGGTATCGTTGCTGGTCAAGTCAGGGGAAATGATGCGCCAGCTGCGCCCCTCGTCCTCGCTGTAGTGCAGGTATTGACTTCCGAAGTACAGGGCATCGGGCTTGGTCGGATGCAACGCAATTGCCGCATTCCAGTTGTAGCGAAGCGCTAATCCGCCGGGGTGCTCAGGCTTGATCTTAACAGACTCATTGGTTTGCAAATTGTATCGGTACACATTGCCACCCTGATACATGGCATAGCCTTTTTGGGAATTCAAGGGATGAGGCTGAACGTCAAAACCGTCGCCAAACAGCAGCTCTTGCCAGTTATGGGAGCGAATGGGACCCCGCACCCACTGGTAAGCAGGCCCGCGCCAGGAACCGTTGTCTTGAAGACCCCCGTAAATGTGGTAGGGAAGATCGTTGTCGATGGCAACGTGGTAGAACTGGCCCACGGGAATGTTTTCGGCATAGCGCCAGGTTTGGCCGCCGTCATACGAAATGTTGAGTCCCCCGTCATTGCCGTTGACCAAATGCTTGGGGTTGTTGGGATTGATGTAAAAAGCGTGATGGTCGGGATGAATTTCGCCCCAATCGGCCAGGATTTCCCAATGTTTGCCCCCGTCTTCGCTGACCGAAACTTGGCTCCAAAGGCTGTAGACTCGGTTTTCGTTTTGGGGGTCGCAATAAATCTCGTGGTAATAAAAAGGTCGATTGCCGGCATTGGCTTCGGTGCTGACCAGGCGCCAGTGAAAGCCCCCGTCATCTGAGCGGTATACCCCGGTTTGCTGGGCTTCGATCAAGGCGTAAACGCGGTTGGGTTCAGAGGCCGAAATGGCCAAGCCCATGCGGCCCAACTCGCCTTTGGGCAAGCCGTTTTGTTCGTGGTTTAAGCGGGTCCAGGTTTGGCCGCCGTCCAAGCTCATGTGCAGACCCGAGCCGGGCCCACCTGAGCGAAAGGTGTAGGGTTTGCGCTCGAAATCCCAGAGGGCCGCGAGCAATTTATTGGGGTTGCTGGGATCTTGCACCAGTTCGGCACAACCGGTGGTGCTGTTGCTGCTCAGGGCCAGCGTCCAAGTTTGACCGTGGTCCTCGCTGCGGTACACGCCGCGTTCGGGATTGGGGCCCCACACCGAACCCATGGCCGCTACGTGAATGATGGCAGGGTTCTGGGGGTGAATGATGATGCGGTGAATGGTTTTGGTATTGGCCAGGCCCATGAAGGTCCAGGTTCGGCCTGCATCCAAAGAGCGGTAAATGCCGGCTCCTGAATTGTGAGAGTTGCGGGGATTGCCTTCGCCGGTGCCCACCCAAATCTCGTCATTGTTCAACGGATTCACGGCCACGGCGCCGATGTTTTGAATGGGCTGCTCGTCGAAAATGGGTTTCCAGGCAATGCCGCCGTTGTCGCTTTTCCATACGCCTCCAGAGGCGGTTCCTACATATAGGGTTTGAGGCTGTTGGGAAGGCACAGCGATGGAGGTGACGCGACCGCTCATGGCTGAAGGGCCTACGGCGCGAACGGGATATTGATTCAGAATTTGCTCAAAACTTTGGGCCTGAGTGGCAGCGGCCAAGCAGCTGAGCATCAATACGGAAAAACGAGTCCAACGTTTCATAGACCCCAAAAATAGGGCCTTGGTCGAACTTTTGGTAGGGTAGGGTGTTTACCCACTGTACTTTTGCACCCTCATGTTTAAGAGCCGCTTGATTGGAATGACGTTTTTCATGGTCTTTTTTCTGGCCATTGACCTGTATGCTTGGTTTGGATTGAAATATTTAACCGAGCATTGGTCAGATCGCGCGCGCTTGTTGTTGAAATGGTCTTATTGGGGATACACGGTGTTCATGATGGCCTTTTGGACCCTTCAGCGTTTCGATGCCTTTAAAATCAGCCCCCAGGTTTTGCGCTTTGTGGCGGTATTCTTTTTTGCGGTCACCATCGCCAAATTGATTTGGGTTCTGTTTTTGATGGCCGATGACTTGCTGCGACTGTTTCGTTGGATCTATGGGTACTTTTTCACCGAAAACACCGAAGTGCCGAACAACCCCGCGGGCATGAGTCGCCTCAAGTTTTTGAACTATTTGGGATTGGGTATAGGAGCTGCTTTTGTGGGCACCGCCATTTGGGGAGTCGTAAAGGGAGCGCACAACTACCAAGTGAAGCGTCGAAAATTGGCCATCAAGGGTTTGCCCAAAGCCTTTGAAGGGTTGCGCATCATTCAGATTTCAGACATACACTCGGGTTCATTTTGGAGCCGCGAAGGCGTAAGCCGCGGCATCGATTTGATCAAAGCCGAAGGGGCTGACATGGTTTTCTTTACCGGCGATTTGGTGAATGACCGCAGCGACGAAGTCCTTCCCTGGATGGACTTGTTTTCGCAAATCAAGGCCCCCATGGGCGTCTATTCGATTTTGGGTAACCACGACTATGGCGACTACGTTCCATGGCCATCTCCCGCTGCGAAAAAGAAAAACCTCGATGATTTGATTCAATACCACAAGCAAATGGGATGGGACATTCTGCTCGACGAGCACCGCGTCATTGAAAAAGACGGTGAAAAGCTCGGCATCATTGGCGTGCAGAACTGGAGCGCCAAGGGTCGCTTTCCCAAGTACGGAGATCTGGACAAGGCCTCAGCGGGATTGGATGCCCCTGTAAAGCTCCTGCTCAGCCACGACCCCAGCCACTGGCGCGAACAGGTCTTGGGTAAAACCGATATTGCGGCCACGTTTTCGGGGCATACCCACGGCATGCAGTTTGGGGTCGATACCAAGTTTTATCGTTGGAGCCCAGTGAAGATGGTCTACAAAGAGTGGTTGGATTTGTACACCGAATCCCATCAGCATTTGTATGTCAACCGCGGGTTTGGATACCTCGGATACCCCGGTCGAATGGGTATTTTCCCCGAAATCACGGTTCACACGTTGACAAGCGCATAAAAAA
>JAURGZ010000059.1 GCA_030833525.1 Bacteroidota bacterium
ACAGCTGCATCGTCGGGATGAACTTCTCGCCCGACTCTGTGTGCATAAAAAAAGCCCCGCATTGCTGTGAGGCTTTATGGCTCCCCGAGTTGGGCTCGAACCAACGACCTAGCGGTTAACAGCCGCTCGCTCTAACCAGCTGAGCTATCGAGGAGTGTTCCCTAAAAGGGATGGCAAAAATAATCCAATTGCCGAATGAGTTCAATACCTTTGCAACAAATTTTTAAAAATATTTCATGAGCTTGTTGATCATTGGTTCTGTCGCCTTCGACGCTATAGAAACTCCCTTCGGTAAAACCGGAAAGATTGTAGGTGGTGCAGCCTCGTTCATCTCTTTGGCTAGCAGTTTGCTGAATCCCAAAAACGGCCTTGTGGCTGTAGTGGGAGAGGACTTTGACATGGAGTTCATTGCTGAGTTGAATCGCCGCGGGGTAGACACCCAAGGTTTGCAAATCAAGCAGGGTGAGAAGTCGTTTTTCTGGAGTGGCAAGTACCATCTGGACATGAACTCCCGCGACACCTTGGTTACCGAGCTCAATGTTTTGGGTGATTTTGATCCCATCATCCCTGACGATTGGAAAGAGCCCGACTTTGTAATGTTGGGTAACCTGTCGCCTCAGGTTCAGTTGACCACGTTGAATCGCCTCACCCAAAAGCCCAAGTTGGTGGTGATGGATACCATGAATTTCTGGATGGACATTGCCATGCCCGAATTGAAAGAGGTAATTGCCAAGGTAGATGTACTGACGATCAATGACGAGGAAGCGCGTCAACTATCGGGTGAATACGCATTGAAGAAAGCAGCTCGGGCCATTCACGCCATGGGCCCTCATACGGTGATCATCAAAAAAGGCGAGCACGGGGCTTTGTTGTTCCAACATGAAGAGGTGTTCTTCTGTCCAGCCTTGCCCTTGGAAGAGGTGTTCGATCCGACCGGGGCAGGTGACACCTTTGCCGGCGGATTTGTAGGGTACCTAGCTTCAGTGGGCCGAACCGATTTTGAAGCCATGAAAACGGCCATCGTATATGGGTCGTGCTTGGCTTCTTTTGCGGTTGAGAAATTCGGTACCGAATCTTTGGCGGCCGTGAGTCCCGAGGCTATGCAAGCCCGATTGGCAGAATTCAAGCGTTTGATTGCCGTAGAGGCCTAAGCCAGTTTACGGCAATAGTTCCAAATGAACGGTTTTGCCGGCGTCTAGGTTCAAGCCTTGTTCCAAAGTGCCGGTTTCCCCAGTTTGCAGGTTTCGCCATTGGTTAAAGCCTTGGCAAATGTTTTGATAGCGCTTGAAATCCACCCAATGGGTTTCGGGGCTTCCAGAAAACAAATTGAGCATGGCGCGGTTGGACTGGGTCCAAGCATTGGCGTATACGTTGTCTTTGGCGCTGAATTGATGGAACTGGCCCGATTCAAACAAGGAATTTTGGGAGCGGAAGCGCATGAGGTTCTGCAGCCACAAGAAGGCTTCTTGTTCGAGAGGGCTTCGGTCAGCGGCATCGAATTTGTTGAGGGAGTCTGAGTTCCATCCGCCGGGGAAGTCAAAGCGGTAATAAGCGTCGCCTTGGCCTTCAGCGCCGGGCATGAGAATTTCAGTGCCGTAATAAACGCAAGGTATGCCGCGGCTGGTGAGCAGCAGCCCCATGGCTCGTTTCCAGGCGTCGAGATCTTCGTGAACCACGCTCCAAATGCGGGCCATGTCGTGGTTGTCGACAAAGGTGCAATGGGCATGAGCTTGCTGGTAGAGAAAGTCTTGGCTCAAGGTCATGTAGACCCGGCTCAACCCTTCGTGCCAATTGGTGGGCTTGTTGGCCGCTTCAATCATGGCCCAGCACAGGGCGAAATCGGTGACCCCAGGCATGGTGTTTTTCTCATAACCCTGTACGCGGCTTTGGCAATAACTGGCCTGTTCGGCGGCGTTATACACCCATGTTTCGCCGTAAATGCTCAAATTAGGATACTCTTCCATGAGGGTGGCGCAGAGCTCGTTCATGTAATCTTGATCGACAAAGGGATAGGTGTCGATTCGGTAACCCGAGAGATTGGCCACTTCGACCCACCAGAGGTAAAGTTGCTTGAAATAGCGGGCGATGTGGGGGTTGTTTTGGTTGTAGTCGGGCATCGTACGTACAAAGGCCCCGCTGTTGTTGAGTAACTTTTCAGAAGGGTCGGCATACGGGTCGTGGTTGGCGTGGGCCCTGAAGTTGGATTGAACAAAACTGTCTTGGAAGTTGAACCAACCCTGGTCGGGATTCTCGTACATCCAATGAGAGCTGCCAGGGTGATTGGGGATGATGTCCATGACCATTTTCATGCCCCTTTGGCGCATGTCTTGGCAAAGTTTGGCGTAAGCGGCATCACCGCCGAAGCGCGGGTCAATGCGGTAATGGTTGGTCAAGCCATAACCGTGGAAACTTTCCCCTTCTTGGTCGCTTTCTTGAACGGGGTTGAGCCACAATGCGGTGACCCCGAGTGCTTGCAAGTAGTCCAAATGTTGAATGATGCCTTCCAGGTCGCCTCCATGGCGCGCGCGAAGCGCGCTGCGATCGGCTTTTTCCGCGTGTCGTACAGGTGCATGGTCGTTGTTCGGATTGCCATTGGCAAAACGATCGGGAAAAATCAGGTATTGAACATCTGATTGATTCAAGCCGGGAGCTTGTTCTGCGCGGCTGCGTCGGCTCTTGAGCTCAAACGGAATGGACATGACCTGTCCTTGTTTGTTTTTGCCGCTTATTTGCAACCAACCTGCGGGGGTTTCGGAAGAAAACTGCAAGGTGAGGTATGCGATGTCGGGGTGCGTGCCCGCTTCACTCTTGATCAAGCTTGCGCCTGCATAGGGGGCTAGGCTGAATTGAAAGGAGCCGGCCTCTTTGGCGTGTATTATGATTTCAACGCTGGGGTCTTGAAAGCCGATGTACCAATGAGTAGGGGCCATGTGTTCAAGGATTATGGCTTTTGAAGATTTGCTCCAAAGAGGGCTGAACAGCAAGAGGGCAAACAAGCTGCTGATGGTTGCTTTCATGTTTGCAAAGAAAGGGGATGCGATTGGAAATCGCTTATTGTAATAGTGACACTTATTTGCACTTTTGCTGAGCGCAAGACGAGGTTTGTTTGGCTTTATCTGGTCCTTTGGAAAACAGGTCTTGTGGGAGGGTCTTTACATGACCGTGGTTTCTACCAGCAATTGACCTTCCAAATAACCCTGTAAATGATCACCGCTTTTGACGGGTCCCACACCCTCAGGGGTGCCGGTGAAAATGCAGTCGCCAGTTTTCAGCATGAAATACTGAGAAACATGAGCAATGATCTCATCTACCTTCCACAGCATGCGTTCGGTGCGCCCGTCTTGAACCGTTTCGCCATTTTTTACCAGTTGGAATCCCAACTTGTTCAGGTCCAAGTCTGCTTTGGGAATGAAGGTTCCAATAATCGCTGAATGATCGAACGCTTTGGCTTTTTCCCAAGGAAGGCCTTTGGCTTTGAGGGTGTCTTGCAAGTCGCGCGCCGTCATGTCAATGCCCAAGCTGATTTCTTGGTAATAATTGGCGGCGAATGCTGCGGGAATGGCTTTGCCGGGTTTGTTGATTTTGACCACCAGTTCCAGTTCGTAATGAATGTTGCGGGAAAAATCGGGTTGAACAAAGGGATTGCCGTTTCGCAGCAAAGCACTGTCAGGCTTGATGAAAATCACCGGTTCGCTGGGACGCTCGTTGTTGAGTTCTTCAATGTGAGCGGCGTAATTGCGGCCAATGCAAATGATTTTCATGGACGGAACGATTAACGCTGCAGGGTCTTCTCTCGTTCAGGACCCATGGAGATGACAGAAATGCGGTGACCGATGTAGGCTTCGATGTATTCGATGTACTGGCGAAATTCAAGGTCCATGGCGTCATAGCCCTTGCTCAAATCAATTTGGTCTGACCATCCTTTGTGCAAGGAGTAAACCGGTTCTACGGGGGTATTGACCATGTTGGAAGGGACTTGCTCATGCTCAGCGCCATCGTATCGATAGGCGGTTGCCGCTGCGATTTCGGGCATGCCGTTCAAAACGTCCCCTTTCATCATGATCAGCTCGTCCACGCCATTGAGCATGCAGGCATATTTCAGGGCTACCAGGTCCAACCATCCGCAGCGACGCTCGCGACCCGTGGTGGCTCCATATTCATGGCCAATGCGGCGCAAATCTTCGCCGGTTTGATTGAATAATTCAGTGGGGAAGGGGCCTGAACCCACCCGCGTACAGTAGGCTTTGAAAATGCCGTATACCTTGCCAATGTGCTTGGGGGCAATGCCCAAGCCGCTGCAAACACCCCCTGAAAGGGTGGTCGATGAGGTCACATAGGGATAGGTGCCAAATTCAATGTCCAACAGAGATCCCTGTGCGCCTTCGGCCAAGATCTTCTTGCCCTGCTGGATGCAATCGTTGAGGAAGTATTCGCTGTTGATGAGCTGGTGGCCTTTGAGGAATTCAACGGCTTCAAAGAACGCCGTTTCTTCGGCTTTCAAATCGAAGTCGCTGTATCCGTAATGCTCAATCATGCGCATGTGCGCGTGGGTTGCTTGCTGGTACAATTGGGCAAAATCTGGATGCAGAATATCGCCCACGCGAATGCCGCTTCGGCCTACTTTGTCGCGGTAAGTGGGGCCAATGCCGCGCAAGGTGCTGCCAATTTTTCCCGCCCCTTTGGAGGCTTCTGAGGCAGCATCCAAAATGCGGTGGGTTGGCAAAATCAAATGGGCCTTCTTGGAGATCAACAAACGCTCTTTGTAATTGGGACACTCGTGGGCGATGCGGCCAATTTCTTGCTGCAAACGAACGGGGTCGATGACTACGCCATTGCCAATCAAATTCAGGGTGTCTTGACGAAAAATTCCCGAAGGAATGGTGTTCAATACGAATTTCTTGCCTTCGAATTCCAGTGAATGACCCGCATTAGGGCCTCCCTGGAAACGAGCCACCACGTGGTATTGGGGAGTCAAAAAATCGGCAATCTTGCCTTTTCCTTCGTCGCCCCACTGGAGGCCTAGAATTACATCAACCATGTATGTTTAGGGATTCAATTTTTTGTTGCAATGTTGGCAATCGCCTGACTCAGTGAGCAAGGGTTCGCCGTAAAGGTGTAAGGAGTGATGCCCCACTTGGAATTTGAGCAAGGACCCCATGGTATTGGAAATCTGTTGCACACGGGGATCGCAAAATTCAAGTACTTCTTTGCAGCGATTGCAAATCAAGTGGTCGTGTTGGCGATACCCAAAGGCCTGCTCGTAGTGGCTGGTGTTCTGCCCAAATTGGTGTTTCTTGACCAATTCAGCTTCGACCAAAAGGTCCAGCGTATTGTATACCGTGGCCCGGCTAACGTGGTAGTTGCGCGATTTCATTTTGACAAACAAACTGTCTACGTCAAAATGCTCCTTGTGGGAATAGATTTCATCGAGAATGGCGTAGCGTTCAGGTGTCTTGCGCTGTTTGTTTTTCTCCAAAAAGGCGGTAAACAATTCGCGAACCTGTTCCTTGATTTTGGCTTGTTGGGCGTTGGGTTTCATCAGGGATTGCTGTGGGGTGCAGGCAGAGGCAGGCGAATGGCCCGGCTTGCTGGGTATAGGGGGCGAATGCGGTACAAGGCGCGATTGACTTCTGTTTGGGAGTAATAGCGCCCTATGTAAATTTTAAAATTCGGTTCGTCGTACACGATTTCAGAGAGGAAATCCCCACCTAAGGCCGTGTTGATGTCTTGCTGCATTTGAAGAGCCTCAGCTCGGTTGTTCGACAAGCCCATGAAAATGCGATAGCCCATGAGGGTTTGGCCATTGCCTTTGCGGCTTTCGATGCGTTGGTTTTGCAATTGCTGAATGGAGTACGGCCAATCCAAACGGGGTTTAACCGAGTGTTGAGCCGTTGCGAAATGAAACGGCAGAAAAAGGCTCAAAAGAAGGCAAATGCGGCACATCAACGTCACAAATATCGCGAAAAAGGATGAGCCGTACCTACCTTTGTCGTATGCTTTCAAAAGCTGCATTGATAATCTTAGATGGATGGGGTTTGGGAGACAAAAGCAAATCAGATGCCATCACGCAAGCTCATACTCCTTACGCCGATTCGCTGGCTCAAAAAGGACCCATGTCTCGCCTGTTAACCGACGGGGAAAATGTGGGTTTGCCACAGTGTCAAATGGGCAATTCTGAAGTAGGACACATGAATATTGGAGCCGGTCGAGTGGTTTGGCAAATGCTTGCCCGCATCAACCGCTCGATCGCTGACGGGACCTTGGAAGCCAACGAGACTTTGCAAGAATGCTTCAGCGGGGTAGGCTCAGACAGGGCACTGCACATCTTAGGTTTGCTCTCAGATGGAGGCGTGCATGCGCACGTGGATCATGTAATTAGCCTCTGCCACTTGGCTCACAAGGCTGGGGTTTCCCGCATTTATGTGCACGGGTTTTTAGACGGCCGCGATACCGATCCCAACTCGGGTTTGGGCTTCGTAGAAGATTTCTTGCAGCGCAGCCAAGGCAGCGGCGCTCAGTTGAGTACGTTGGTGGGCCGCTACTATGCCATGGACCGCGATCAGAGATGGGAGCGTGTGAAAAAGGCTTATGATCTCTTGGTGCACGGGACAGGTACGCATCAGGAGCCTATTGAGGGGCTGCGCAGTTCGTATGCTCAAGGTGTGAGCGACGAGTTTGTATTGCCCATTCGCTGTTTATCGGGTTCAGAAGGGCTCATTGCCGAAGGAGATACGGTACTATTTGCCAATTTCCGAACCGATCGGGGACGTCAATTGACACGTGCCTTGAGTCAAGAAGATTTCGCAGATCAAGCCATGAGGGCTTTGAACCTGCGTTTTTACACCTGTACCCAATACGATCAGACCTACCGCATCAACGGGGTCCTATTCGACAATCAAAACTTGGAGCAAACCTTAGGTGAGGTCTTGGAAGCGGCGGGTAAAACCCAACTTCGAGCAGCCGAAACCGAAAAATATCCGCATGTGACCTTTTTCTTTTCAGGCGGGCAAGAATCCCCTTTCCAAGGTGAAAAACGAATCATGGCTGCCTCTCCCAAGGTGGCTACCTACGACCTCAAACCTGAAATGAGCGCCGTCGAATTGACCGATGCTGTTTTGCATTCCCTGGATGAAGAAGCCGTTGATTTTATTTGTTTGAATTACGCCAACGCCGACATGGTGGGTCATACAGGGGTGTACGATGCTATAGTAAAAGCGGTAGAAACCGTAGATGCCCAATTGAAACGTAGCGTGGAGGCATTGACTCCTATGGGTTATTCGATTTTGGTGATTGCCGACCACGGTAATGCCGATGTGGCGCTGAACCCCGATGGAAGCCCCAATACAGCACATTCAACCAACCCGGTTCCCTGCTGGCTGATCAACGGTCCTGCGGGTGTTGGGCTGTCGAATGGGATTTTGGCTGATGTGGCTCCCACCTTGTTGGATCTCATGGGAATCGAACAACCAAAGGCCATGGGAGGGGCATCGCTGCTTGATCGCCATGCGTAACGGGGCATTGGCTTTGGTGCTGTTGTTGGTTTCATGCCAAGCCCAGACCGAAACCCCTACTCAATCCAATCCTTTGTGGTCTTTATACTCCCGGGAACTATTTCAAGAAGCTCAAAACTTGAATGCCCTGCAACCGGGCCTGGTTAAAACGATTAGCCGTGGGGAACAGGTGCAGTCAGAAACGATTGATAGCTGCGACTTTCTTCAAGAATATGCTGTTTTTCTGAATTACGACCTCGCTTTGTCTGAAAAGCGATACGGACCCTATGCCCAAACCATCGATAGCTCTGGTGAATTGAAGCAGTTGCGTTACACGTGCAGCGATACGGCAGCAGAGCTACGTTCTTTTCAGATACTTTCACAGTCGGGTAAGCCTCAATTGCTGGAATGGAGCATTGTTCGACGTTCATTTTTGATGGATCGTACTTTGGAACTGAGCCTACAACCCGGCAAGGGATTTCGCCTCTGGGTTAAAGAAGATCCTTTGTGGGCTTCTCCCACCGAATACGAGATTTTTACCGAAATTCACCAACCCCAAACGCTGCAAAACCGATGAGTAAACTGGAACTGAGCAACTTTATAGCAGGAGAATACCACCCAGCCCAGTCGGGCTTGACCTTGCCCTTGTATGAGCCGGCTAGTGGTGAAGAATATGGCCGTGTGCCCGATTCTGATGCTGGCGATGTGGCTCAAGCCTATCAAGCGGCTAGCCAGGCTTTTGAAGGCTGGTCAACGCTGGCGGCCGAGCAGCGGTTTATTCTGTTGAACCGCATAGCCGAGGGCATTGATCACGAACGTGAAGCATTGGCCCAGGCCGAAAGCCGAGACCAGGGGAAACCACTTTGGTTGGCTCGCAATGAGATGATTCGGGCCGCCCAAAATTTTCGCTTTTTCGCTACGGCGGCAATGCAATTTGCCTCTGAAAGCCATGCCATGGAAGACAAAGCCATCAATTACACCCTTCGTCAACCCATCGGTGTGGTCGGTTGCATCAGCCCCTGGAATTTGCCGCTGTATCTATTTACGTGGAAAATTGCACCGGCCTTGGCGGCTGGGAATTGCGTGGTGGCCAAGCCCAGTGAATTTACACCCGTCACCGCTTGGATGCTAGGCAAAATCTGCCAGAAAGCAGGCTTGCCAGCCGGGGTGCTGAACATCGTTCAAGGCTTGGGTCCTTCTGTGGGCCAAGCACTGGTTGAGCATCCGGGTATCAAAGCCATCTCCTTTACCGGAGGCACCGCCACGGGAAAGCATTTGGCCGCCACGGCTGCCCCCATGTTCAAGAAACTGTCGTTGGAACTGGGCGGGAAGAACCCCAACATGATTTTTGCTGACGCCGACCTGGAAAAGGCCATCAAAACCACCCTGAGCAGCTCGTTCTTGAACCAAGGCGAGATCTGCCTCTGCGGCAGCCGCGTTTTTGTCGAGCGCAGTGTGTACGATCAAGTGCGCGACCAATTGGTGGCGGGCGCCAAAGCCATGAAGGTAGGGCCACCGCATCTGGAAGACAGCCGTCTGGGAGCCATTGTCAGCGAGCCTCATTTCAACAAGGTGCTTTCTTACATAGCGTTAGCCAAGCAAGAAGGGGCGAAGGTCTTGTGCGGGGGGCATGCAGTACGGCCTGAGGGCTATGAAAAAGGTTGGTACATCGCGCCCACCATTTTGGAGAACCTGGCTTACGATTGCCGCTGCAACCAAGAGGAAATTTTCGGCCCCGTGATTACGTTGACGCCCTTTGATAGCGAAGAAGAGGTGTTGGCCATGGCCAATTCGACCGAATATGGATTGGCGGCTACCCTGTGGACCGAGAATTTAACCCGGGCTCACCGCATGGCGGCACGCCTGCAAATGGGC
>JAURGZ010000047.1 GCA_030833525.1 Bacteroidota bacterium
ATTCCATGATTTTCGAGCGGCTCCTTCGACCCAGGCATAACGCAAGGACCGCTCTGGAACCGAAAAGTGGCCTTGGCCTTCAATGACTCCAAAACCTTTCATGTAAGGCACTTGGGCCTTTACTGTACCGAAGGACCAAACAATGAGAACCCAGAACAAACGCATGCTCCAATAACGCCGCTGGGTTATCATTTATTGCTGAATCAGCAAAGCCTTGGGCGAAAGACGACGGCCGTCTTGCAATTGCGCTTGCAGGAGGTAGTATCCGCCGGGGAGATCCAAATCCCAATACCCCAAAGCAGAACCCTCCAAGAGGCGAAGGCGCTGGCCCTGAGCCGAATACACCTCAATTGACACCACATCGCCTGGAGCCTGTACGTGAATGCGACCGCTCGAGGGATTGGGGAATAGCGTCCAAGCCAGGGCAGAAACCTCATGGATGCGGTTGCTACTGGTGTCTTTGACCTCGGGTATATAGGGCTCGTGAACCCGCACCAAAGACTCGAAACAATCGGGATAAGCCTTGAGCGAATCACCGCCTTGCTCGGGAATGAGCACATGGTCCATGCCCACCCATTTCAATGAAGCCATGGGCGCTCCAAAGCCAACGTAATGCGCTTTGTCTAGGGGAAGGCCCTTGCGACCCAATAACACATGCTGCATGGTTGCTGCGCGGTCAACATCAAAGCCCAATTTGGCTAAAGAAGGGCCGTGCACCGCAGACCAAGTGGCACCTGCATAACTCACCATCGCCACGTAATCACCTGGGCTGATGGCCTCTATCAGGCTATCGAAATAACCCGTTTCACTCATGTTGAAGCTATAAAACAACTGGGAGTCTTTGGCATAGCCAAAAGTGCTCCAGAGACGCCCCGACTCGCAGCGCGGGAACATCATACCGGCCAGCGAAGGCTTGAGGGTTTGTTCGTTGAACACGATCAAATAGGTCGACCCCCAATCGCCTGCATTCAAGCAAGAACCCTCGTGCAAGGAGGGGTTGTAATGGCTGCCATATTTGATGCCCGCCTTGTCCCAATAAGAACTCAAAAACAAGGGTTGGTACACACAATGGCTTCCACCCGGCACAATGCGGGCCGTTTGACCCCTGGCAATGGAATCTTTGAAATACAGCATGAGGTTCGCCGGCATAACCGTGTCAGAAGCCGCCGTATTGTAGTTAACGCTGATCAACACAGCCAGGCTATCGCCGGGGAAAATGGTATCTGAAATGGACAGGCCGTGGCTGCTCTTGTATTTCCAAACCCAGTTGCGTCCGGCATAATTTTCTTTTTGGGTATTGAGGAAATAGCCCGGTTCGTACTTGTAGGGCCAAATCACCAAACTCTGCTTTTGGTGGTACCAATTCAAGGTTAAGCTAGTGGGCTTTACCCAACGCTGGCTGTGGTTGTGAATGTACCAAACTGTTGAATCGCTGTACTGAACGGGCTTGAAAGAAAACTCAGGCTGCTGGGCCAAAACTGCCTGCAGGCAAAGGGCCCATATACCAAAAACCAGCTTTTTCATTGAAGGCGCAAGTTACAACCCCTCTGAGGTATTCGCAGCAATGCGTAAATTGCCAAATGCGTCGCTTGATTTGTGTGCTGCTGGGCAGCCTCATCGCTTCTCTCTCGGGACAGATACCCGGTGTCATTCCCCAGCCCATGGGCCATGTCATTGGGCAAAATTGCGATTATTCGCAAGCGGTATTTTTAGTAAAAAATGCGCCGAACGGAGCATTCTATCTCCAAGAATACGCCCAAAACCAGCATTTCTTGGGTTTTGACTTCCACGCCACTTCCTTTCGCATCGACCCCCAAGCCCAAAAGGGGAAAGCCGTTCTCGAATTCGAGCGTTTCGCCCCACAAGATCTATGGTACGGCCAAAAAGAGGCCTATGCATTGCGCTTCGAACCCCGGCGCATTCGCATTCAATACAACGAGCCTCAAGGGGCGATGTACGCCTTCAGCACCCTGCTACAGGCCTTGTATTCCCACCCCGAGGGTCTGCCCTATCAGAGCATCGTCGACCAGCCCCAATTCGCCTACCGCGGCATGCACTTGGATGTGTGTCGCCACTTTTTCGATACCGCCTTCATCATGCGCTACTTGGACCTCATGGCCTTGTACAAAATGAACACCTTTCATTGGCATTTGACCGAAGATCAAGCCTGGCGCTTGGAAATCAAAGCCTACCCACGCCTCACGGAGATTGGGGCTCAACGCAACAGCACGCAGTACGGCCCTTACCGGGATCAGACCTTCGACAGCCTCCCCTATGGCGGATACTACAGCCAAGATCAAGTTCGCCGTTTGGTTCAATACGCGGCCCTGCGTGGAATTACGGTGATCCCCGAAATTGAATTACCGGGACACTCATCGGCGGCTTTGGCGGCATATCCTCACCTGGGCTGCACGGGAGGCCCGTATGAAGTCCAAGCCGGATGGGGTGTCTTTGACGATGTTTACTGCGCGGGCAAAGACAGCACTTTTATCTTTTTGCAAACCGTCATGGATGAAGTTTGTGCCTTATTCCCCTCTGGTTACGTACACATTGGCGGCGATGAATGCCCAAAAACAAGATGGAAGGAATGCCCGCACTGCCAGGCGCGCATGAACCAGGAGGGGCTAGCTGACGAGCACGAATTGCAGAGTTATTTCATTCGCCGCATGGAAAAACACCTCAATCAAAAAGGAAAGACCATCATTGGCTGGGACGAGATTTTGGAGGGCGGCTTGGCCCCGAATGCGACGGTGATGAGTTGGCGGGGCGTAAGCGGCGGCGTAGCCGCCGCCCAGCAATCGCACTCGGTCATCATGACCCCAGGCAAACCCTGTTACTTCGACCATTACCAATCTCGCTCACCCGACGAGCCATTGGCCATTGGTGGGTACAATCCGGTTGATTCTGTATACGCCTACAACCCCATACCAACCGGTTTGTCCAAACCGCAAGAAGCCTTTATTCTCGGGGCTCAAGGCAATGTATGGACCGAATACATGAGCAGCGAGGCCCAGGTTGAATACATGGTACTTCCCCGACTCCCCGCGTTGGCTGAAGCGCTTTGGACCCCCGCCGAAAACAAGAATTTCATGGCTTTCAAAGCCACCGCTCAGCAACACCAAGAGCTTTGGACCAACCGCCATTTGAATTTCGCCAAACACCTATTTCAACCCCAACCATGATCAGACGCTCCTTTCTCAAAAGCCTGGGTGCGCTCAGCTTATTCCCATTAAGCGGCCAAGCCAAATCCCGTAAATCCCCAACCCCTTATGGCGGCCAAGGGCTATTCCTCACCACCTGGCGATTCGGGCTGGAATCGAACGAAGAGGCTTGGAAATCGCTCAAGGCGGGTGGCAGTACCCTGGACGCCATCGAACAAGGCATATTGAGATGCGAACTGGACCCGCATGAGCGCAGCGTAGGTTTGGGAGGACGCCCCGACCGCGACGGCATTGTCACCCTCGATGCCTGCATCATGGACCACGAAGGCAACATCGGCTCGGTTTGCGGCATGGAAGGCATCGCTACTCCCCTTTCGGTTGCTCGGGCGGTTATGGAGAAAACGCCGCACGTCATGCTCGTTGGCGACGGGGCTCAGCAATTCGCTTTGGAGCAGGGCTTTCCCCTCGAAAATTTATTGGTACCCGATAGCGAGCGCGAGTGGAAGCAATGGCTTGAAAAGAGCGAATACCAGCCCGTGATCAACATCGAAAACCACGATACCATCGGCATGATTGGCATCGATGCAAAGGGTAAACTCGCCGGCGGATGTTCCACCTCGGGCATGGCCTTCAAAATGCACGGCCGCGTAGGTGACA
Organism: Bacteroidota bacterium; assembly: GCA_030833525.1. GTDB lineage: Bacteria > Bacteroidota > Bacteroidia > NS11-12g > UBA955 > JALRLA01. The sequence continues at coordinate 3,819 of JAURGZ010000047.1, forward strand.
GCCCCATCATTGGGGCAGGCTTGTACGTAGATGGAGCCATTGGAGCTTGCACCGCAACCGGTCATGGCGAAGAAGTCATTCGAACCGTAGGTTCCTTTCGAGTGGTATCAGGCATGAGCCAAGGATTAAGCCCCCGCGATGCCTGCAAAGCAGCCATTGAAGCCATCGCCGACTTTTTCAAACGCCGCGGGAAGGATTGGTCCAATACCCAAATCGGATTCATCGCCATCAATGCCCAAGGCGAAACCGGGGCCTTTGCTTTGCGCAAGGGCTTCAACTACGCTGTAAAAGATGCCAACAGTGCAGAACTGATTGACGCTGAGTTTTTGCTCGATTGATTCCCTATAGCAGCGAACCCCATATCCAATCTGCGCCTTTGGATGGAATGCTTTGACCCGGCAATAGCCACCCAAATTGAGGTTCCTCACCCGATTTCCCGGGCCAAATCCCATAGCAAACGGGCACAGTGGTGCGATAACCCTTTCGGGTTCGCTGTATGCTCCCTGTTTCAAACGAAGTACCGGGTACGCGCCACACGTATTGATCCAGAACCGATTTCTGATCGGGTCCCAGCAATTGAGCCGACCAGGCGCAGGCTTCTGCAGGTACGTTCATAAAGGAAGCCAAACTGTAAATGCTCAAGCGCTCTGGGCTTTGGCCGGGCACGTCGATGCGCTGATCCCATTGCGACAGAACCTTCCCTTTGGCCCCATACGCCTGAACGCGAATCCACAATGGTTTTTCCTGCCCCGGCAATGGCTCGGGACCCCAGGCCACTCGAAACTCTTCCCCATTGGTATACACAGCATAGGTAGCCATGGCCTGACTGGCTGCGCTAGCGGCCAACTTGGGCTTGGATTGCCAATCGTACAGACTCCAGGAAACGGCCTCGTCGATGTCGTTCAATTGCCAGAGCAAGCTGCCCGAACAACTGGGTAAGAAAGTACCGCTGGCATTGATATTTCGTCCGTGTACAATGAGTTCTTCCAAGGGCCATTCTCCGTGCAGCGCTGTTCGATGTTGGCGCATGGCCATATCCAAATATTGGGCCTGCAACAGTTGGGTCTGCTTGGCAAATTCACCCAACGACTCAGATCGTCGAACCGAATCAAAGCCAGGCAACTGCCAAAAATCGGGGCTTGGCCCGAGTTCCCAATCGCGGTATTTTTTCAATAATGCTAGGCCTTTGTAGCTGTGAAAGTAAGCAGAGGGATCCCTCGCCAATTCGGCCGAAACGGGCCAGGGAAAACTGGGAAATCCATATTCGCTCACAAAGGGCATAAACGCAGAATCGCCGGCATTGAAGCGCTTTTCCCCGTGCCAAACACCCCAATCGTGGTTGTCGCCCCGGCTCATTTGGCTCAAATTCCCCCAATTTCCGATCGGGCTGCTGCGCAGGTAGAAAAACCCATCGAAATGAGCCCTGAGCAAGGTATCGAATCGGCGCATGTAGCCTTGCCAAAGGCCTTGATACTCCTGTTCAGACCACCCGTATTGATCTTGCCAACCCCAATTGGAAAAGGCCACTTCAATTTCGTTATTCCCGCAAACCAAGGCCGTGGAAGGATGACCCAACAATCGACGCCTCAACTGCTCGGCTTCTCGTTCTAGGCAGCGCTCCATGGCCGCGTTGTTGGGGTACACCGTATTGGCAAAGGCCAAATCGTGCCATAACAGAATCCCCAATGAGTCGCAGGCCTCCACAAAGGCCGGGCTCGCATAGTCGCCCCCTCCCCAAATGCGCAAGGCATTGTAGCCTTGTTCTACCAAATGTGGAAGCAGGGCTAAGCACTGAGCTTCAGCCGGCCCTGAAGAGCGAGTAGGCCCCAAAACCACGTTTGCCCCTTTGGCAAAAAAGGGCTGCCCGTTCAAGTACCAGGCAAACTTCCCACCTAAGGTATCTATCTTCAAACGACGAGCCGACAGGTGGCCCAGGTGGCGCAAGGCGCCGTCCACCAACTCATAGGAGTACCGATGAGGCTTCCCACGATCAGCGGTATTCCAAACCTCAGGAGCCCAAAGACTCAGGGGCACTTGAGTATGCACCAAGCGCCACTGTGTGGAATCCAAATTCACCACATCGCTGTGATTCGAAATCCACAGTGCGCGCTGGGTGCTTTGGGGAAAATCCCAATGCAAAGCACTGTCTTTTCGAGCGTAATTCGGCCAAGCAGCCCCCGGTGGCAGCAGATCAACGGCATGAACGACGGCATAATAGGGCCACTGCTCATGGTTTTGATAGGGCAACAATCGCTGCATCCAGGCGTTTCGCTCACCCCCAAATTCATAGCCGTGTGGACTTGAATCTTCTTCAGCCCAGGAATGCAAAGCCAAGCCTTCTTCGCCAAAACCTGTGAGTTCGGGAGCCCTGCTCAAGCCCACCCAGGGCAAAGGCCGGCAAAAGTCCCAGCCCTGCCAGTAAGCGGGTTGCCGAAGCCACAGTTGCTCTGGGGTTTCAGCCGGGTAATGCAAGTTTTCTTCATTTTGGGAGCGCTGAGCCAGCAAGGAGCCCGATTGAATCACGATGCGCAAAGTATCTTGACCCGAATCGCTGAGGTAGTCATCGATGAGGTATTGGCGGCGGTCAAATCGTGACGAATAAGGCCAGGCATCAGTGGCATTGATGCGCGTTTGACCGATGTAAAGCTCCAATTCACCGCCCATCCAGGCCTCTAGGGTCAACAGCCAATGCGGATGCATGGCCCGAGTCGTAGAAGACGGAAATAGCGGGATGCGGTATTCCCAGCTGCAGTATTGCACCGCGGCACAGGTGCGATTGCAGGCAGGTTGATGGCTGCAAAAGGCTTCGTTGATGGGCTTAGCAGGATCCCAACCTGAAGTTGCAAATCCCGAAAACGCATCGCAAGGACTCAAATCATCGATGAACATACGGTCGTGCATGCAACGCAGCTCAACCCCTTGGTCCAATTGAATCTTCATGGGTTGGGCCAGGCTCAGCAGCGGCCCCATGAGACATAGCAGCAGCATGAATAGCCCCCTCAACGCCTTGACCTCGGCCCGCGAAAAGCGGCCCTCTACCCGCGCGCTGCTGTGCCAATCTCCGTCTTGGTATTGGCGGGCGTTGCTGCTGCGCAGCCCGCCCCCGTGCACCATTTGAACGCCCGGCACCAAGCCCGCCAACTCCTTTCGAAGAGCAGCATCAGCCTCAGGACTGTAGCGAAGCCAGCGATCAAAGCCGCAGCGCGCCGCCAGCAAAGCCGTTTCCTGAGCGGGAAGTTCATCGGCGGCGCGGTGCAACACCGCTTTCATTCCGTAGGAATGGGCGATATTCACCATTTCCTGGCAAAAACTTTCATCAAGCCCTCCTTGGGGCTTCAAGGCTCCAAAAACCACGGCCTCTACCCCGCCCAGCTCGCCCAATTGGCGAACTTCTTCCAGCATGTCGTACTGCTCGTGGCGGGAATAGACAAAATCACCGGCCCGGGGTCGCACCATGACGGCTAAGTCGACCGAAGGCGGCAGCTGCGACAGCAGCTGCTGGGTATCACTGAAGGCGGGCGATAGCCCGCCGAGTTCGTAGTGGCAGCAAAACTCAATGCGTTGAGCCCCATGCTCAGCAGCGGCCAGTGCATCTTCTACTGAGAAGGCACAAATCTCTAACACTCGGTTTACTGCAGGCATATGGGCCTTGCAAATATGCCCTCTGCCGTTTTCAGCTGCAACCAGTATGTTCCAGGCGCTTGACGCAAGTCAAGATCAAAGGCTGAACCGCATGGCTGATACCCTTGTTGAACCAGTCTTCCCTGTAGGTCCAATACGCGGTATTCCAATTCCAACCAGGCCTCTCGGCTTTCGATGTGAATCAGCCCACTGCTAGGCTGAGGATATAGACGAAAATGAGATGCACTCAGTTCCTCTATCCCTACCCCTTTGATGGTGAAACAGGCCGAAGTATCTCGGCAATTGCCCTCACTAACATCTACAGCGTAATTTCCATCTACACTGGCTACAAACAAGGCTTGCGTAGCTCCACTCACCGGCTTATAGGCCAACCCGCAGTTCAACCACTGCAATGTACCTGATGATTGGGCGGTCAGTTCCAGACCATTTTGGGTAACGTTTGTATTCACTTGATTGACAGTTACCTTCAAGGTCATAATGCTATCGCAACCTGCCGCATTCACCAAAGTATCGCTATAGGATCCTGTTTTGCTGTAAACCACTTTGGAATTGTAAGGAGAACGCACATAACGGCATCCTTCTAGGTTGATTTGGCCATAGGTAGCTTCCAAGATGCTGAGATTCACCGTCACAATGGAATCGCATTTCGCCTTATTGACCAAGGTATCCAAATAGGTTCCCGATTGAGTCCATACTTGGCGACCCGAAGGACTGGTGTATTGGTAACAGGCTGAGCGGTTGATACTGGCATAAGTCGTTAACCATTTGACCGTAGTTTCAATGAGGCTGTCACAGCCGTTGTAATTGACCAGAGTATCAACATAGGTTCCCGCTTGGTTGTACCACATGCGCTTGCTGGGACTTTGAACCGGCTTGCAAGTTGACACCAAACGCTTGCTCATACTGGCCTTGTGTATGGTGATATCGGCCAGCACCAAACTGTCGCATCCGAGCCAAGAAACCAGGGTATCTAGGTATAGACCGCTTTGCGTGACTTCTTTCCCACTGGGAAGGGTATAGCGATAGCAATGGCTGGCCTGTAAGGAACCCGTATCCGTTCCTACAGTCAAAAAGAAGGTAATCATGGAGTCGCAGCCTATGCTGTTGCGAATGTAATCGACATAGGTACCCGAACTTTTCCAAACGTAGTATTTAGAAGGAGAGATCAGCGAATCACAGACCTGCGTCTTGATGTAGCTCTTGGTTGAATTTTTAATGGTCAACTTTAGCTCTATAGCGCTATCGCAGGCCATGTAAGTAGGGATGGTGTCGTAATAGGTTCCCGACTTGGTATACACCTTTTTACTAGCCGATGTGTAGCGATCGCACTTGACCACGCTATCTTTCACGTTGACCACATCTTTGCTGAGTGTTACCCCGCTGACCCAATTCGAACTCGTACCGCTAAGCGCAAAATTATTGAGGGTCCCCTTCAAGCTGCGGCCCGAATAATCAGTTGACGTTTTAACGGCCGTATTGGTAGATCCCGCTTTGCCTTGATTAAATTTATAATACAATATCAACCCTTTTTGAGGCTCGCAAAATTCGCGGTTCATATAGGCCTTGATTTCGGCTCCTGTGCGCACGGTATTCCAAATTCGCACTTCGTCTATTTTACCTTGCCAATAGCGGCTGTATGACGTTGAACTGTGATTTCCAATGGCCACATTGGTGGTTTTGGATTGACCGATGGAAATGGTGGTTTGCAGCGAATCAATGAGATTGCCATTCAAATACAGGCGTTGGTATTTCCCATCATAGGTGGCCGCTACGTGGTACCAGGTATTCAAACTCATGACCGCCGTTGCCGTTGTCAATTCTTTCCAATCACTGTTACCAATGGCAAAATTCAACTTACCTCCTGCGCCCGCTCTGAGCATATATCCCAAATTGGAGGTATTTTCTTCCTTGACAATGATACCGCCTTCAAACACATTGGTCTTCCAGGCGCTGGCATTGACCCAAGCTTCCAGAGTAAGGGCCTTACCGCCAACCGCTAAAGCGGTATCCGTACCGGCGTTGACCCAATCATTAGAGCCATCAAAATCAAGTGCGTTGTTTTGAGCATGAGCACTAGTTAAACCCATGAGCGCCAAAACCAACAGGCTGCCATACTTTTTCAAAAACATGATGAATCAAGTTTACGAATAATGCAGCAGTCCTGATTCATGGAATGCTCATGGAAATGTCATGCTTCACTATTGCCGTGGCTTCAATCGAAAGGGTTTGTCTAGGGGCAATGCAAGGTCAGGTACTGGCCGGAGCGAATCTATGAGTAACTGATGACGGCGCTTCAAGGAACGAGGCCCGCAATCTTCTACCAGAGAAATGCTGGAATCCTTTTGAACGGCCGGCACCGGATCCAGATCAAACTCAAGATAAGGCATGGCCCCACCCATGATGTATGAGTCTCGATCATCCTGCAAATCCAACACCTCTCCCATCACTTCGGGCATAACGGGCGCGATCGCGGGAACAGGCTTGGGAGAATGAGCGGGAATCACATGCACCGTGGTATCGACAATCAGCGTGTCGCCTAATAAGGGCTCAGCACTTTCGGTAGTATCCATGATCACCACATCACCCATGGTCTCAGTCGGGCCGCAAGCGGCCACCCCGCCCAAGACAAAGACCCAAACGAGAGCATGGGCAAATTGCCTCAAAGCTTGGGAGGCCTGATTCCAAAACGAGGGGGCTTGAACTTGTTCATGACGAAAACGACCGCAAACGCGCTCAGCTCCTTGAGCCTTTATTGAGAAATAATCCAACACTTGTTGATCGCTCATGCCGGTAAAATCAACTACGGTTTTGGAACAGGCCTTACAGAACCGCCCCTCTGGGTCGGGCTGCATGCGGTTCCAGTTTTCGTGGCAAGGGTTTTGAATCAAGGGCTTCATGGTCCCTTAATACAAGCACCATCGAAAAGGTAAACGCAGTCATGTAGAATTCACATTCCAGACACATGAGCATCATCTTGAAGCATTCTTTTTGAATCTGAAAAAACCACAAAAAAGCCTTCTCAAACTGAGTTCTGGGGCAGCACAGGTGAAAGCCCGAACCCAGCCCGAAAAGGCTAGTTAGTTCAATATGGGACCCCGAAAGGCTTGAAACAACCGGGCCATGACCCGGCAACTTAGGTTTTATTGAATCTCTTCGAAGTCTACTTCATCGGTCTGGGTATTCGCAGCAGAAGAAGTACGACTAGGGGCGCAAGACCCAGATGAACAAGCACCCAAGCTAAACAAGGCCAGTCCCACAAAAACCGTTGAGAACAATATAACCAAACCCTGCTGGGTAAGTACACCCTGCCAGAACATCATCAATCCGAGGGTCAAGCGCAAAATGCGGGCAAAATCCCAGTGATGCGTAAGGGTATACCAAAGTTGGGCTCTGCTCATTACATCAACGCAATTTGCATATCAGCCAAGCCACCGCCGTTTACCACGCGGCCAATGCCACCTTGCATCAAAAACTGCTGAGCCATGGCTGAACGATTGCCGCTGCGGCAGTACACGATGATGGGTTGTTTGAGGTCTTTGATTTCATCCAGGGCCATGGGTATCTCTTCCAATGGAATGTTCAAAGCGCCATTTACATGGCCTGATTCAAACTCCCAAGAGCTGCGAACATCGATCACAGTTGCGCCTTCAATGGCGACCAATTCTTTAATGGTACTCATACGTGGCACAAAGGTAATTCGAGGCAAAAGGCCGTGTCAGTAACTGCAGTCACACGGGTAAAAACAAAAAAAGCCCGGCCAATAGGCCGGGCTTTTGCACGTATTAATACGATCAATGAGGCAATTTATCGCGCAAGTACCCGTACACCCAAGTACCGGCAACGGCTGAGATAAAAGTAACAGCTATGACGGTGAAGCCGGCTCCAATATGAGCGAACAGAGGACCTGGGCAAGCCCCTGTAATGGCCCAACCAATACCAAACATCAAACCGCCGTAAATCTGGCCCTTGTTGAACTTCTTCTCGCTGATGACAATTTCTTCCCCGTAAACGGTTTTGATATTGAAGCGCTTGATGATTTGGATGCTGATTGCACCTACCACCACGGCCGTTCCTATCACTCCGTACATGTGAAAGGAGGTCAATTGAAACATCTCTTGAATGCGGAACCAGCTTACGATTTCAGCCTTCACGAAGGTGATACCAAAGACAATCCCGATCACCAAGTATTTCAAATTGTACCACCAAGGGTGAGCAATTTGCGATTCGTTTACACACACCGCATCGGTGTGGCGCATATCGTTGTTTTCTGCGTTTTTCATAGTTCTGATTTTACAAGCTCAACAAAAAGGGAACAACAAACCAAGCGGAGATAAAACCGCCGATCATGAAACAAATGGTCGCTACCAAAGAAGGCCACTGCAAGCTCGACAAGCCCATGATGGCATGACCCGAGGTGCATCCGCCGGCGTAACGAGTGCCGAAACCTACCAAGAAACCACCCACGATCATGAAGAAGAAACCGCGCAGGCTCAACAAGGCATCCCAAGAAAATACGTCTGCGGGAAGCAAGTTGGTAAAGTCGGTCACCCCTGCTTGACGCAAGTTGGACTTGGTGGCATTAGCCACTTCGATGGCATCAGGGTTGGCCAGAAAATTCATGGCCAAGAAGCCACCCATTACGATACCCGCAGCAAAAAACCAGTTCCAAATTTCCTTTTTCCAGTCGTACTTAAAGAACGACACATTGCCAGGAAAACAAGCGGCACAGATGTGGCGCAAGTTGGATGAAATGCCGAAGCTCTTGTTGCCCACGATGAGCAATGTTGGAACCGTTAGACCGATGAAAATACCGGCTACGTACCAGGGCCAAGGTTGTTGAATCAATTCTAACATATGGTAAATCTAATCAATTAGGCTTGTTGCAACTTGCTCTGACAAACAAAATCGGTTTTGGGGGCATCGGTTTTCGCGATGGCTCCGAAACCGCCTTCAACCTCCTTGAAATTGTGAATGCCACGCGACTTCAAAATGGAAGCGGCGATCATGGAGCGGTATCCACCGGCGCAATGCATGTAAAAGCCCTCTTGCTGGCCCATTTCGGCGAACCAACTGTTGATGTAGTCCAAAGGCTTGTTGTAGGCCTCTTCTACGTGCTCGGCGCGGTATTCGCTTTCTTTGCGAACGTCCAATACATAGCTGCTTCCCGCTTCAAACTCAGCAGCGAAGGTTTCAGCGCTGATGCGATTCACGGTATCGGTTTCTTTGCCTGAAGCGGCCCAAGTGGCGTATCCGCCATTCAAGTGACCCAAGATGTTGTCGAAGCCTACGCGAGACAAACGGGTCACGACCTCTTCTTCACGCCCTTCGGGAGCAATCAAAACGATGGCTTGCTTGACATCAGCCACAACCGCGCCCACCCAGGGTGCAAATTGACCGTCAATGCCAATGTTGATGCTGCGGGGAATATGACCTTGGGCAAATTCAGCCGCACTACGGGTATCCAGCATTATGGCTTCGGTCCCTTCAACTGCGGCTTCAAACTCGTCTGCAGACAAAGCGCGCATGCCGTTGTTCATCACCTCGTCAAACTCGGCAATGCCGGTTTTGTTCATGGCTACGTTCATGGGAAAATAAGCAGGAGGAGGGGTCAAGCCATCGGTCACAGCAGCGATGAAATCAGCCTTGCTCTTTTGGTTCAACGCGTAGTTCATTTCTTTCTGGTGACCCAAGCTATCTACGGTCTCTTTCATCATGTTCTTACCACAGGCGCTGCCGGCACCGTGTGCGGGATACACCATGACATCATTGGGCAACGGCATGATCTTGCCGTACAATGAATCGTACAACAGACCGGCCAAATCCTCCTGGGTCATGCTCGCGGCTTTTTGGGCCAAATCAGGACGCCCAACATCGCCCAGGAACAAGGTGTCACCCGAGAACAAACTGTGTTCGCGACCGTTTTCATCGATCAACAAAAAGCAGGTACTTTCCATGGTGTGACCAGGCGTGTGAAGCACTTTGATGCTCACTGCACCGAGTTGGAACATTTGGCCGTCTTCTGCTACGATGCATTCGAATTCGGTTTTTGCAGTGGGCCCGTAAATGATGGGGGCTCCCGTTTTCTTGCTCAGATCAACGTGACCACTCACGAAGTCAGCGTGAAAATGCGTCTCGAAAATATACTTGATGCTGTGGCCATTTTTCTCGGCACGATCCAAATAGGGCTGGGTTTCGCGCAAGGGATCAATGATGGCTACTTCCCCATTGCTTTCGATGTAATAAGCTCCCTGAGCCAAGCAGCCCGTGTAGATCTGCTCAATGTTCACTTGAGCATCTGAAGGTTTACCGGCAGGCGTTTCGCTTTTAGCCGTTTCGCCTTTTTTGAATAGGTTGAAAAAGTTCATATGGTTGTTGGATTATTTTTTTAGGTTCAAGTTGGCGCATTCGGCGCATTTTTTTTCAAAGGTGATGAAAAGTTCTGTACCCAATCGCTTGGGGTGAGAATCGACACTGTTCTCCATGGTTAGGAGATGGAAATACGGCTCAAACAAGCCTTTGTACTCTTCAGCTGTACCTCCATAAGGAGGACCATCCTGCTCAAAATCCCGATTGAACAACAGACCCACGATCTCCCCTTTGGAAGCAAGCAAATGGTACATTTTTCGCACATAGGCTGAGCGCAAAAGCGGGGGAAGGGCACAGAAAAAGGTTTGCTCGACGACCACATCAAATTGGCCTTCTAACTGAAAGAAATCACCCTCTAAAACCGTCACCCGATCGGCTCGATCGGCGTATTTGGTTTTCAATTGAGCGACTAAATCGGGCGCAATGTCGATCAAGGTGATGTGGGTGAAGCCCATTTCCAGAAGTGCATCGGTTTCCCAGGCGCTACCGCAACCGGGAATCAAGATGCGAGCCTCTTTGTTCTGCCATTTGGCAAAGGCTTTCACCAAGGCAGGCGATGGACCATTCAAATCCCAAGCAGTCTCACCTACCTGGTATTTGCCGTTCCAAAACTCCTGACCATAAGGCTGCTCCTCCAAGGGTTCGGGGGCGCAGCACAGGGGTGCCGTTTTTATTTCTTCGTTCATGGCTGTGTTTCTTTTTGTTTATCAGACCATTCTTTGATGGGGCCGAAAGGGCCGTATTTGTGCTGCTCCTCGCTATATGGATCAGCAAAGGGACCAAAAGGATGGTCAAAATTCTTTTTCGAGATATCAGGCCAATCAGCTGAAATGTCTTTTTTGGGACGCTCCATGCTGTTGACATAAGCCGCTACATCCCAAGCTTGCTCATCGCTCAATTGGGGACTTTGGTAGGTGGCACCTAAAGGCATGTTGGCCTTTACATAGCCAGCAAATCGACTCATGCGGTACAACCCGGCCCCGTGGTTATAGCTGTGTTCGCCCCACAACGGCGGATAAGTGTATTCGGTACCGTCTGCATTCAGGGCGCCTTGACCATCGGCTCCATGGCAACTTGCACACTTTACTTCATAGACCGCCTTGCCCCCAACGGGATCGGCAGGTCGATCCAAAAATGCCAAATTGTAAATGCCAGCACCCTTGGCCTTCTCTCCCTTGGGCTGGTTGGAACCGACGAATTGGATGTAGGCCGCCATGGCTTGCATCTCCTTGGATTCCTTAGCAGGGGCGGTGCCGTTCAAACTGCGTTCAAAACAATCGGCGATGCGCTTGTAAATATCTTCAACGGTACCGCTGCG
>JAURGZ010000086.1 GCA_030833525.1 Bacteroidota bacterium
CCTCCAAAGGTGCGATTGGGCCAACCCTGGTATTTGCCCTCTTGTTGCAGCATGAAGTCGTATTTTACGATGTTCATGGGCTTCTGGGCATCAGCCGGTTCTGCGTTCGTGATGATCTGATCAAAGAAGTCCCAGCCGGTCCACCAACGAAGGGTACCCACGCTTGAGTCTTGGCTGCGCAATTGAGCGGCCAAATTCACTCCCGGTAAGCTTAGCATGGATTCGTTGTCGGGGTTATCGTTGAAATCACCCAAGGCCACCCATTTATCGTCTATGTTCTCCTCAATGGCGCGATTCAAGCGTTCTGAGGCGATCAAGCGGTTGGGCTGACTCTCTTCCATTCCATTTCGGCGAGAAGGCCAATGGTTGACATATACGTGAATGGTTTGCAAGGTGGAAGAAATACTCAATGTCGCATCCAACACCCCTCGGGTAGCGTACCCAGAAGGCAAGCTGATGGTCCAATCTTGCACATTCAACAAGGCAAACAAGCTAGAATCATACATCAAAGCGCAGTCAATGCCACGGGCATCGGGGCTTTCGAGGTGGGCGATTTTCATTCCCTTGAGAGCCGAACAAACGGCTTGCAAATCACGCAAAACCCCCTTGTTCTCCACTTCAGCAAAGCCCATCACCTGGGGCTGTATTGAATCAATCACCTGGGCCAAGTGCTGCAACTTTCGCTGGTAGCGCTCAGACCCCCACGCATTCTTGCTACTGGGCAAAAATTCAGCATCGTCGTTGGGCCCGTCCAGGGTATCAAACAGATTTTCAACGTTCCAGAAGGCCACCCTAACGGGTGCCATGGCCGTCACCGGCAAGCGCTCAATGGGGCTTATTGCATCAAAAATGGGTTCATTGCTGGCTTTTCGGGCATCGCCACAAGCCATCATCATCATGAGGCCCAAGGCCCCCATCCATTGAAATTTCATGTTAACGGCTGTAGTTAGGAGCTTCTTTGGTAATGGCCACATCATGCGGATGCGACTCGCGCATACCCGCATTGGTGATCTTTACAAACTGAGCCGTTTTCAAATCGTTCATGGTAGCGGCACCACAATAACCCATTCCGGCTTTGATTCCACCCACCAATTGGTACACAACTTCGCTCAAATGACCTTTGTAAGCCACGGTTCCCACAATGCCTTCGGGAACCAATTTGGCTACCTCGTCTTCGGCATCTTGGAAATAGCGATCTTTAGATCCTTCTTTCATGGCCTCAACCGAACCCATGCCGCGGTAACTTTTCACTTTGCGACCGTCGAAGAAACTGGTTTCTCCAGGACTCTCTTCGGTTCCGGCAAACAAGCCACCTGCCATGATGGCTCCTGCACCGCCTACCAAAGCTTTCACGATATCGCCGCTGTAGCGAATACCCCCGTCTGCAATGACGGGAACGCCTGTTCCTTCCAAGGCGGCCACCGCTTCCATGACGGCTGACAACTGGGGCATACCAATACCGGCTATGATGCGGGTCGTACAAATGGAACCAGGGCCCACGCCCACTTTCACCGCATCGGCACCTGCTTCGGCCAAGGCCTTGGCCGCTGCACCTGTTGCGATGTTGCCGGCAATGATTTGCAGTTCAGGAAAGCGCTTTTTTACGGCACTTACCATTTCCAACACCCCTTTGGAATGACCGTGGGCCGTATCAATGGCCACCACATCAACCCCAACATGGACCAATGCCTCTACACGCTCCATGGTATCGGGCGTAACGCCTACAGCCGCACCGGCTAACAAACGACCGTGTTTATCTTTAACCGCGCGGGGGTAATTCTTCACTTTTTGTATGTCTTTGAAGGTGATCAAACCTTGCAAAAGACCGTGCTCATCGACGATGGGCAATTTCTCAATTTTGTGCTTCTCCAAAATGGCCTGAGCGCCTTTCAAATCGGTACCCAAGGCAGCCGTAATGAGGTTTTCGCGGGTCATGACATCGCCCACCAAACGGCTTAAATCTTTCTCAAATCGCAAATCGCGGTTGGTGATGATGCCCACCAACTTATGAGCAGCATCAACCACGGGAATGCCCCCAATTTTGTTTTCCCTCATCAGCGTTACGGCATCGGCCAAACTGGCTTCGGGGCTCAGGGTCAAGGGATCCAAAATCATACCGCTTTCGCTGCGCTTCACCTTTTTCACCTCTTCGGCTTGACGCGCGATGCTCATGTTCTTGTGAATGATGCCAATTCCCCCTTCACGCGCCATGGCAATGGCCATGCGGCTCTCGGTTACCGTATCCATCGCGGCTGAAACAATGGGGATGTTCAAGCGCAGGTTTTTCGTGAACTGAGTCGAAGTATTTACCTCGCGGGGCAACACCTGGGAATGGCGGGGAATCACCAATACATCGTCAAAGGTCAGGCCTTCAAATGCAATTTTAGTAGAAGTGTGGGAAGTCATGCAAATACGAGTTAGAGGGTGTGGGTATTTGCAGTGCAAAGTTAGTGAAATTTCGGCTGATATTTGATTCTCATATGGCCAAATTCACCACTTCCTATTTGGGCCAGCTTCGCTGCGCCAACACCCATACCCAAAGCGGAACCCTCATTCATACCGATGCCCCCTCTGACAATATGGGCAAAGGCGAGGCCTTCTCTCCCACTGATTTGTGCGCCTTGAGCCTCACCACTTGCATTGTTACCACCATGGGCATTTACGCCCAGTCGCGTGAGTTCAGCATCACCTGGATCGAAGCCGACACCTGGAAACACATGGCTTCTGACCCACGGCGAATTGCAAAAATTGAAGCCGAGATTCGCATCACCCTTCCCCCCGAATCGACTGAGCGTCAACGAGAAGGCCTTCGCCGCGTGGTACACACCTGCCCCGTTTCCAAAAGTTTACACCCCGATTTGATTCAAGACGTTAGAATTGTCTTTGTAGAATAATCTTCTGCGCTTATTTTTGCTGCCCCTTAGGAGAGATGGCAGAGCGGTCGAATGGGGCGGTCTTGAA
>JAURGZ010000016.1 GCA_030833525.1 Bacteroidota bacterium
TAGAACCCCTATGCTTCCGCCAAACTGTTCCATGGATCAGGCCTCGAGAATTTGTTCGGCGTGGGCTTTGGTGTTGACTTTGCTGATGATGTCTGTCAAAATGCCTTTCTCGTCAATCAGAAAGGTGGTACGGGCAATGCCCATATACTGCCGACCGTACATGCTTTTTTCTACCCATACGCCGTAAGCATTGGCAACGGCTTGGTCGGTATCGGCCAAAAGGTCAAATGGCAAGTCGTATTTCTGAATGAATTTCAGATGCTTGGCGCTGTTGTCAGGGCTTACTCCTAGAATGGCGTATCCTTCGTTTAAAAAGCGGCTGTAGTGATCGCGCAAGCTGCAAGCTTCGGCTGTACAACCGGGGGTGTCGTCTTTGGGGTAGAAATACAATACGAGTTTTTTGCCTGCAAAGTCAGCCAATGACAGGGTATTGCCGTGTTGGTTAAGGGCGCTAAAGTCGGGAGCGGGTTGTCCAATTTGAAGGGTCATAATTATAAGTTCTCCAATACAAATGCCGTGAGGCGGTTAAACAAATGTTTGCTGGCGGTAGCATCTCCAATGCTGTGGTTGCGATTGGGGTAGTATTCGCTGTCGAAATCAATTCCACCCGCAATCAGGGCATTCACCATTTCAACGCTGTTCTGAAAATGAACGTTGTCATCTGCTGTTCCGTGCACGATCAAGTACTTTCCGGTAATTTGATGGGCAAAATTCAAAGGGGAGTTTTGTTCGTAGCCATCGGGATTGTCCATGGGTCGACGCAAGTAGCGCTCGGTGTAAATGTTGTCGTAGTATTTCCAGTGGGTAACCGGTGCCACGGCAATGGCCATGGAAAAAGTTTCTGGGCTCTTGCTCAGGCAAAGGCTAGACAAGTAACCGCCGAATGACCATCCCCAGATGCCAATGCGCTCAGGGTTTACATACGATTGGGCTTTCCACCATTCAGCCACGGCTGTTTGATCTTTGCATTCCAATTCTCCCAACTTTAGGTAGGTCGACTTCTTGAAGGCAGCGCCGCGGCGACCAGTGCCTCGGTTGTCGGTGCTGCTGACAATGTAACCCTGCTTAGCTAGGTATTGATGCCACAAGAAGTTTCGGCTGCCGTATGCGTTTTTAACGGTGTTGGCCCCGGGCCCGCCATAGCAGAACATCAAAACGGGGTACTGTTGGGAGGGGTCAAACTCAGGGGGATAAATCGTGTACCGATTCAAAGGAGTGCCGTCTGCACCTGGAACCTGATCAAATGCGACACGTCCAAGTCCCCATTGAATCATGGCTTGGGTCCAAGTATCGTTGTGCTCGAGTTCTTTTACGAAAGATCCATCTACGCTGTTGAGGCTCCAGGCGTAAATGGGAGTTTCGCTCAAATTGCTAAAGCCATCGTAGTAGTAACGTCCTTTTGGACCCATGGAAATGTAATGGGAACCGCGATTCGGCTCGCTCCCTTCATTGGCGTATTGACGCTCAATGGAAGAACCGGTCCACTGGTAAGAAAAGTGGCTCACCAACCGGGTTTTGCCAGCAACGTATTGACCTTTTTTGGCTGGCAGGGAAACCGCCATCAGAACATCCTCCAAGGCATTGTCAATCGAGGTGTAGAAAAGTTCGTTTCGCTCGGCATTGTATGCCATAACGCGCCCAACTTCGCTCATGCCAAAGGTCAAGGCTTGTTCTTTGCCCGTTTGGTAATTCAGCAAATACAAATGGTGATACCCGCTTTTTTCTGAACTGTAAATCAACTGTTGAGAAGCCTTGCCATCGATGTGGGGCAGGAAATACAAATTGTCGTGAATGTCTACATAGGCCTCATCGTGCTCTTCGGTGAGCAAACGAATTTGCTGCGGATTGCCCGGATCAATTCCCAGCAATTCCCAGTGGTTCTGCCAACGGTTCAATCGCTGAACACTGAGCAGCTCATCTGAGGCACCCCATTGCATGCGGGGTAAGTACTGGTCGTTTTCTGAGCCCAATGCAGGGAAATGCGTTTGGGAAGTCTTGGTATCGAAAAGTCCAATTTGAACTTGAGCGTTGTCTTCGCCTGCCTTGGGGTATTTCCACTCCGTGCGATCGGGGTAGCTGCTTTTATGGTATTCGTCCATTCCAAACTGTCGAACCGCGCTTTCGTCGAAGCGATAAAAAGAGATGTATCGACCGCTGGGGCTCCATGCGAATCCTTGGCTCATGGAGAATTCTTCTTCATAAACCCAGTCAACTGCGCCGTTTATGATGCGATTGAAGGCTCCGTCTTGGGTAACCAAAGTCTCGCTCTGTTGAGCCAAATCGAATATGCACAGGTTGTTGTCTTTGACATAAGCCAAACGCGTTCCGGTTGGGTCGAGGGTAGGGTAGCGCAGACGAGAGGGAATCAAGGTGAGTTTTTCTTGCTTCAGGTCTACCACAAAACACAAAACCGAGCGGCTGTGGCGATAGATCGCTTCAGAAGCATATTGGACGATCAGAAAACGACCATCTTCGCTCAATTCAAAGGTTTCTCTAGGCATTTTGCCTTTCCAAGATTCTGGAAATTGGGCTTGGTAATTCGCGCTGTTGAAAACCAGGTCCAAGCTATCGCCAGTTTGAATGGAGCTGCGGTATATGAACCAAGCATCGCCGGCGTTTTTTACATTGAGAAACGAAGATTCGTCGGGGCTAAACCGATTCATCTGCGGCGCATTTGGGCGCAGTTTTTTATCAAACAGGGCATCAGACGCTTGTTGGCTCCACAAGGAACCGGCAACCGTGCTCAAGCCAATCAAATAGAGGGATTTGAAATTCACGTTACAGGGGTTTTCGTTGTAGCTTGGTTTCTTGAATGGGTTTGATGACAACAGGTACCAATTCGTGGGTCACCGAAGACCCATCGAGTCCAAACCATTTTTCAGGTCGGCCGGCGAACATTTTGGTGAATCCATACAAGCGCATGACCAAACTATCGAGCAAAGGCATTTCGTTTTCTTGGCTCATTTCTTCTTCAATCAGAACAAATCGAAAATCGCCGATGTATCCCTTCTCTTGGAAAGCATGGTAATGGGGGTCGAGGTCGATTTCTCCGCTGCTGACGAGTTCTTCAATCACCTGTTTCAAATACAAGTTGATCTTTTGCTGAATGCGAAAGCCCAATCGAAAACGCACCTTGATGATGTCATTCTTTTCAATGATGTTGACTTGATATTCGCGGGTATAAGGCTCATCTGAAACCTCTACGTGTACAAACCAATAAAAGTCTGCACGCTTGGGGCGCTTGTGCAAGATGGAATACAAAAGAGTTGACTCTACTTCTTCTTCGCCTTTGACTTTCGACAAGTATACCAAATGCGTAGCAAACTTGGGTAGGGTTGTGTCGCGGCTCAATCCTTTCAATTTGCTTTTCAGGTTGCGTAGATTTTCGGTTTTCACCGTGGCTCCTTTTATTTTACCACCCCTAAGGGTGATATACATGATGCCGATGTAGAAGGTTCCAATGATGAAGGTGAAGTATCCGCCTTGCGAGAATTTGCTCAAGTTGGCAATCAAGAATGCCGTTTCGATGGACAAGAAAACCAGCATCATGGGCACCAGCAGGAAGAAGTTCCACTCGCGAATGCGCAGGAAATAAAAAAGCAATATGCTGGTCATCATCATGTCGATGGTAATGGCCAATCCATAAGCGGCTTCCATGGCCGAGCTCTCTTGGAAAATCAAGACCACGGCCAAGCAGCCAATGAGCATCGCGGTATTGATGATGGGTATGTAAATCTGGCCCTTGATGTCAGAAGGGAATTTAACCGTGAAGCGCGGCATCATGTGTAGGCGAATGGCTTCCGATACCAAGGTGAAAGAACCTGAAATCAGGGCTTGAGATGCGATGATGGCCGCGGCAGCGGCAATGGCGATACCCAAGGGTAAAAACCATTCAGGCATCAATTCGAAAAAGGGACGCTGCTCTCCCAAGGTTTGTCCTTGGCGAGCCAAGAGCCAAGCACCTTGGCCGAAATAGTTCAGCAGCAGTGCAGTCTTGACAAATATCCAAGAGATGCGAATGTTCTTTTTGCCGCAGTGGCCCAAATCGCTGTACAAGGCTTCTGCACCCGTGGTACACAGGAACACAGCCCCCAAAACCAAGAAGGCATCTTTGCTGCTGCTCACCAATTGGTAGGCATACATGGGGTTGATGGCTCGCAATACACCAGGATTTTCCAACAGAGCTCCAAAGCCCAACACAGCCAAGGTTCCGAACCAGATGGTCATGATGGGACCAAAGAATTTGCCCACAGTTGAGGTTCCCGCCCGTTGCATCATGAATAAAGCCGTTAGAATGCCAATGACAATGGGAACTGTAGGAATATCGGGATTCAGGATGCGCAAGCCTTCAATGGCTGACGATACCGAAAGCGGCGGGGTGATGATGCCGTCTGCCAACAACATGGCGCCACCGATCATGGTGCCAACAACCAAATAGGGGAATCTTCGACGCAACAAACTGAAAAGGGCGAAAATTCCTCCCTCGCCTTTGTTATCGGCCCTGAGCGTGAGTATGATGTACTTCACGGTCGTTTGGAGCGTGAGGGTCCAGAATACGGCTGAAAGCCCGCCCAGTACCAACAGTTCGCTGATTTGAGATTGGCCAATGATGGCCGTCATTACATAAAGGGGAGAGGTTCCAATGTCGCCGTAAATGATCCCCAGTGTGATCAATAGCCCAGCTCCACTCAGTTTGTCGATGCGGTGATGTCCCATGGTTTGGATTAGCGAAGGTAAGTTTTTTTTACCCGGCTATCCTGATGTGAAAAGCCTGTGAATAATTGCAGTTATTGTGAATCACTGTGGGGATATTTTCAATCCATTTTCACTAGAAATGCCCCCATCTTTGTGTTGTTGTTCTAATCAATCAATTAATCAATCATGAACTCCAAAACATCATCAAAATCTTCCGCTAAAAAGAAAAGCGGTCACGAACATGGCATTTCTTCCTATTACGGAGAGTGGGTTTTTGGACCCCATGCCCAATCAGAGTATCTCAGCGAAAAAGCCCAAGCGGCCATTGCCAAAGCAGCCAGTCATGGAGAAGCCGTAGGGCGTGAAATGGCGACTGAAATTGCCGAAGGCATGAAGAATTGGGCCCTGGATTTAGGAGCCACTCATTACACCCACTGGTTTCAACCCCTTCGCGGTACCACGGCTGAGAAACACGACAGCTTCTTTGAGCCCAGCGGGGTCGATCAAGGTGTCGAAGAGTTTTCTGGAAAGGCCTTGGTTCAACAAGAGCCTGACGCCTCGAGCTTCCCCAACGGGGGCATTCGAAATACCTTCGAGGCTCGCGGTTACACCGCTTGGGATCCTTCTTCACCCGCTTTTGTATTGCTCAAAGGAGGTACCAAGACCCTGTGCATTCCCACCATTTTTGTTTCGTACACTGGTGAGGCTTTGGATTACAAAGCTCCACTGCTCAAGACTTTGTCTTTCGTTCGTTCTGCTGCGACTCAGGTTTGTCAGTATTTCGATGAAAACGTGAGCGATGTGAATGTCAGTTTGGGCGTAGAACAAGAATACTTCTTGGTGAAGGAAGAATTGTTCAAACTGCGTCCTGATTTGCAATTGGCGGGTCGCACGTTGGTCGGCCATTTGGCGGCCAAAGGCCAGCAGTTGGAAGACCATTACTTTGGATCCATTCCCGAAAAAGTGCAGGCCTTTATGCACGATTTTGAATACCGTGCCCACAAATTGGGAATTCCCTTGCGCACCCGTCACAACGAAGTGGCTCCTGCTCAGTTCGAGTGCGCTCCTCAATACGAAGACCTCAATTTGGCCGTTGACCACAACGCCTTGTTGATGGACGTGATGGAGAGCACCGCCCACAAACACGGTTTTCGCGTGTTGCTGCACGAAAAGCCCTATGCCGGTATCAACGGCAGCGGCAAGCACAACAACTGGTCTTTGATCACCAATACCGGTGTGAATTTGCTTTCTCCTGGCAGCAGCCCCTTGGAGAATTTGCAGTTCTTAACCTTCTTCATCAATACCATCAAAGCGGTACATGACCATGCCGATTTGATGCGTGCTTCCATTGCAACAGCTGGAAACGACCATCGCTTGGGTGCAAACGAGGCACCCCCAGCCATCATGTCGGTGTTCGTGGGACAAGCCCTGGAAGAAGTATTGGATGATTTCGAAACCTCCAAAGGTTCATCAGCTGGAAAAGTGTCGGGTTCGATCCAAGTTCCCAGCATTCCTGAAATCTTGTTGGACAATACAGACCGCAACCGCACCTCGCCATTTGCGTTCACCGGCAATAAATTTGAATTCAGGGCGGTGGGAAGTTCTGACAACTGCGCCAGCCCCATGGTGGTGTTGAATACCGTTGTGGGCAACCAATTGCTCGAGTTCAAATCTAGAGTCGATGCCTTAATTGGAGCCGGGAAGGCCAAGGAAGAGGCTTTGAAAACCGTGTTGCGCGAAGATTTGGCTTCTTCACGCCGCATTCTCTTTGGCGGAAACGGGTACAGCGAGGAATGGGTGGAAGAAGCCCTTCGCCGCGGATTGAATAACATTCGCCACTCTGCCGATGCTTTGGAAGCTTACATGCGCCCAAGCTCAGTAGAATTGTTCGTGAAGAACGGCATTTTCTCAGAGCGAGAATTAGAGGCTCGTACCGAAATTCGCTACGAAACTTTCAACTTGCGCCTGCAAATCGAGGGCCGAGTGCTGAATGAATTGGTTCAGAATTTCGTCATTCCTTGCGCCATGGAGTATCAAAAGCAATTGGCTGACTCCGTTCAGACCTTGTTGTCCATTGGTCAAAGCAAAGAATCCTTGCATACGCATTTGCAATTGATCGAGCGCTTGAGTCAAGAAATCAATGCGGCTTTCCGTTTGAACAACGAAATGACCGAAGCCCGCGCCAAATGGAACAAAGAAGAAGATGCGCACCAACGCGCCTTGGGATACAACCGCGAGGTGAAGCCATTCTTTGAATCCTTGCGCTTGCATTGCGATGCCATTGAGCAATTGGTTCCCGATGATTTGTGGACTTTGCCCAAGTATCGAGAACTCATCAATTTGGACTGATGAAAAGGGGCTTCGGCCCCTTTTTTTTGGGTTGTGAACAAAAGTCACATAACTGCTCAAACTGAGTTTTTACCTTTGCAAGACGAATCTATTATGAGTACTTCACCCGAGAAAATTGAGTGTTTGATCATTGGCAGTGGCCCTGCTGGATATACCGCTGCTATTTACGCAGCCCGCGCCGATATGAAGCCTGTTGTGTACGAAGGATTGCAGCCCGGCGGTCAGCTAACCATCACCACTGATGTTGAGAATTACCCGGGCTATCCCGATGGAATCATGGGTCCAGAAATGATGAACAACTTCAAGGCTCAAGCCGTGCGTTTGGGTGCAGATGTTCGTTTCGGCATGGTTACCTCGGTTGAATTTGTGCAGGGTGGCCCGCAGAAAGTGGTGGTGGACTACGAGCATCACATTGAAGCCGAGGCGGTGATCATTTCAACGGGTGCATCAGCCAAGTGGTTGGGATTGCCCAGTGAACAGCGTTTGAATGGTAGCGGGGTTTCAGCCTGTGCCGTTTGCGATGGCTTTTTCTACCGCGGTCAAGATGTTGCCATTGTGGGAGCCGGTGATACGGCTTGTGAGGAAGCTACCTACCTGGCTAAAATTTGCAACAAGGTCTACATGTTGGTGCGCAAAGAGGAGTTTCGCGCTTCCAAAGCCATGCAGCATCGCGTTTTGAATACGCCGAACATCGAGGTGTTGTTCAATACCGAAACCGACGAACTGTTGGGCGATAAGGCTGTTGAGGCGGTTCGCGTGAAAAACAACCGCGATGGAAGCACCCGTGAATTGGCGATCAAAGGCTTTTTCGTTGCCATTGGTCACCAGCCGAACACCGACATTTTCAAGCCCTACCTCGAAATGGATGAGCAGGGTTACATCATCACCAAGCCCGGTACTTCCTACACCAACGTGGAAGGTGTTTTCTGCGCAGGTGATGCCCAAGATAAAATCTACCGCCAGGCAGTTACCGCGGCGGGTTCAGGATGCATGGCGGCCCTGGATGCAGAGCGTTGGTTGGGTGCCAAGCATTCGGCTCACTAAACGTATACTTGCAAAGTGCTTCGCCGCTTTGTATTTCTGAGTGTTTTCGGATTCTCGGGCCTATCGGCTCAAGGTTCTTGGTCGGTGGTGGGCAATCCGCCCATAGCGGGCAATGAGCCTTCATATGCCATTAGCTCGAGTGAACCTGCTCGAGAATATTTGGCCTTCAATACACATGCCTTGTATTCGCGCCTAAAGGGAGCTGTTGATTTTGAGCCCCTGGTGTTTCAAACTCCATACGGGTACTATGGCGACCCGGTCTTGGCCCCGGCTCCTGACGGGGGTATGTTTTTGGCCCATTTAGCTAAAAATCCAGAGGCTGAGTGGCCTGACTTTTTCAATCGAATGGTGGTCGAACGCTTCAATTCTTTCGGTCAACACGTTCAATCGGTAGCTACACCCATTCGGGGAAGCAAGATGCAAGACAAGCCCTGGATCTGTGTCAATCAGAATCCACAGTCGAGTGATTTTGGAGCTTTGTATCTGACTTGGACCGAATTTGATCACTACGGAAGCGATGCCCCTGGTGATTCTTCGCGCATTTGTTTTGCCCGCCTGGGGCCTGGTGCCATTTCTTTTGATTCCCTGGTCATTGTGTCTGATCGCTGCGGAAATGCCTTGGATGACGATGGAACCGCTGAGGGAGCTACCATTGGGATTTTACCGAACGATGTTTTGCTCTGCATTTGGGCCCAAGACGATGGCATTTGGCAAGACCGCAGCTTCGATTTGGGTCGAACTTGGCAGCGGGATACCGTCATTGCCCTGCAGGTGGGTGGCTGGAATCACGATGGCTTTCAAGGCGCTATGCGTGTCAACGGCATGCCGTTTTTAGCGGTAGGTCCCCGAGGTCAGGTAGCCGTTGTATTTACCGAGGGGGAAGCGGGGAGTCGGCGATTGGTTGGACTGCGGTCTTCAGATGAAGGACATTCCTATCGCCGAATAGAAGGGTTGGCCGAAGGCGAGAATTTTGCTCCGCAAATTGCTTGGCGCAAGGGAGCCTGGCATCCCCGAATTTTGGTGCACAGCACCTCGGGGTTCTCTACCCACCGATTTTTCCATGTTCACAGCTTAACGCTCAAGAAGAAACGATTTGCCCAAGATCGGGTTTTGAGCGAAGAGCCAACTTTGTTGCCTGGTAATTCCTATTTCATGGGCGATTATGCTTCTTGGCAAAGCCAGGGGCGAGAGTGGTACGGGGCATATACCCATTTTTATGCACCCAAGAGCCGCCCGTGCATAGCGGTATTTGTGGCTCCCAATAGGCTGCGAAATCACGCCTACCTGCAACGCAGTGGCCCTCGATTGCAAGTGCATCAAGCGCCTGATTCGAGTCACATTTTCGTTTATGCCGCTTGGCCCGAAAAGCACAGTTGCACCTTGGAGTTGGAACAGGGAGGCAAGAAGTGGCAACAAGTCATTGAGGAACTCCCGCGTGAGGGAATTGACTTGCAGTGGCCTTGTGGCAGCATGGATTCGGGGCCCGTTTTGGTTAGGTTGCGAAGCGGTGGCGACTATATCACAGAGAACCTGTTAATTCGTCGCTAAAGGGCTCGGTTTTTTTGCAACCAAACCCCTATTTTTGCTCTCCTTTTGAAATTATGATCATACAGAAGCTTAGAAATTCCGGAATGGTGGTGACCGTGATCATTGCCGCCCTGGTTTTGTTTGTATTGGGCGACATCTTGTCGGGAAAGAACAGCCTTGGCTTTGGCAGCGATGATAACGACGCCAATGTAATTGCCGAGACCGCTGAAGGTCCATGGACCGTAGAAGATATTGGCCCCATTGCCGAGCGCTTGTACCGCAACCAGTTGAACCAAGACCCCAACTATCAGTTGGACGAAGAGAAGCGCAAGCAATTGTTCTCTCAGGCTTGGGAAGACTTGATGAATGAAAAGCTCATTCGC
Organism: Bacteroidota bacterium; assembly: GCA_030833525.1. GTDB lineage: Bacteria > Bacteroidota > Bacteroidia > NS11-12g > UBA955 > JALRLA01. Next base: position 9,999 of record JAURGZ010000016.1, read on the forward strand.
TCTGAAATTGCCAAAAGCGGCATTGAGGTGACCGATGAAGATTTGAAAGAATTGCTCATGGGCTTGAATCCCATGGAGTCCGTAAAAGGCGATCCCAGTTTCCAAACCGATGGCCAATTCGATCCCATGAAGGTGAAGATGATTTACCGTCAGGCAAAGAGCAACAGCCAGACCAAAGGATTGTTCGTGAGCTATTTGGAAAACATTCGCAAAGCCGAGTGCGAGATGCGCTATGCCAAGTTTGTTTCCAAAACCTTGTACAACACCCAGGCTGAAACGCGTTTCAACGATTTCGTGGCTACGGCTTCTGCCGAGGCCAAGGTGGTAGCCTTGAATTTTGCTGATGTGGCTGATAAAGACGTTCAGTTGACCGATGCAGACTTCGAAGCTTACTTGGATGAGCACAAGGAGTTTTACCGCAACGAAAAGGAAATGCGTTCGGTGAAATACATTCGTTGGAACATTGTACCCAGCGCTGAAGACTCTTCATACGCTTTGGAGCAAGCGAACAAAACCGCTGCTTCCATGAAGCGCCAAAGCAAGCCTGATACCTTGGGCGCCATTGGTTTCCTTTCCAAGAGCGACCTTCCTGAAGAGGCACCCGCTGAAATTGCCAGCATGGTATTCCCTTCACAATTGGGTGAAGTGGTAGGGCCTATTTACAAGGCTGAAGATGGCAAATACTTTGTTTACCAAAAAGTAGCTGAAAACCGCGATACGGTTCCCCGTGTTCGTGCCAGCCATATTTTGATTCCTTCCAGCGGCAAGTTGGCAGATGACTCTACGGTTATCGCCGATTCTGTTCAGGCCATGGCTTTTGCCGAAGGTTTGTATCGCCGTGTCATGGGTGGAGCTGATTTTGCCGAGTTGGCCAAGAAATATTCAGTCGATGGTTCGTCTAGCAAGGGCGGTGATTTGGGTTGGTCTTTGGCCAGCAATTACGTGCCTGAGTTTGCCAAATTCTGCAGCACAGCACAACAAGGTCAAGTAGGATTGGTGAAAACCCAGTTCGGTTACCACGTCATCAAAATGATGGAAGCGCCTGATTACATGCGCATCAAGTTTACCCAAAACGTATTTGAAATTGCTGCTGGTGCCGAAACGGTAGGAGTGGTAGATGAAGAGAGCCGCGCTTTCCGCAACAAAATCACCGATGACCCTGCTTCTTTTGAAAAGGCCCACGAAGCCATGAAGTTGATTCCTCGAATCCAAGACAACATTGCCACTGAAACTCGTGAAATCTGCGGTTTACAGGGTGCTGATGCCAAATCGCTGTTGTTCTGGTTGTTTGACAAGGAGCGCCAGAAGAATGACATTTCAGATGTGTTTGCATTCGCCGGTCAGCATGTGATCATCAAAGTGGAGCAAGTTCGCCACCGCGGTTATGCTACGGTCGATGAATTGCGCGAAACCCTGGAGCCTTTGGTTCGCAACCACAAGAAATACGAAATCTTGGCCGCCAAAATGGAGAAGGCCCGGGCCAGCGCCAAAACGGCTGAAGAATTAGCCAAGGCCGTTGGAGGCAAAGTAGAAGTGGTTACCAACTTGCACATGGGTCAAGGTTTCATTCCCCAATACGGATCTGAAGCAGCCATCATGGGCGCGTGCTTTGGCGCGAACTTGAACCAATTGAGCAATGTCATTGAGGGCAACAATTACGCCGCTGTTGTATTCCCAACCAAGCGTGATGAGATGGATCCCAAGAAAGAGGTTATGTCTATGAACCGCAACGACGATTTCATGTCTCAGCCTCAAATGATTTTGAGCTCTTTGAAGCGTGTATTGGTTCGGGAAGCAGAGGTGCAAGATTTGCGCTACAAATTTGACTGGAACTAATCAGGGATGAATAGCCTTGAAAAAAGCCCCGAATCGGGGCTTTTTTCGTTTTCAAGCATGGCGTTGCCGCCTTATTTTTGTGCACATGGCAATTACACACGAACAATCGCTTGAGCAGTTTTATCAGCAATTTGATTACGTTCTCACGCATTATAAAAATCACGGCAAATCCATTCAATCCTATGACAATGTGGTCATTGGTGGTTTGGGTGGAAGCGGCATCGGTGGGCGCATTGTTCGTTTGAATTTCTGGAAGTCTTCGCCTGTTCCAGTTGAAGTATATTCTGATTACAGCATGCCCGGTTATGCGGGCAAAAAGACCTTGGCCATATTGTGTTCCTATTCGGGCATGACCGAAGAGACCTTGAGCATGTTTCAAGATGCGCAGTCGCGTGACTGTGATATCATGATCATGGCAGCAGGGGGTAAGATTGAAGAATTGGCTCATGCCCATGGTTATCCCTTCTTTCGCATCGACATTGGTTACCAGCCTCGCATGACCTTGGGATTTGCTGTGGCAAATTTGACCCTGATGATGGGTGAGCTTTTGGGAGATGATCAGCGTTCGGCCATTGAAGCTTTGCGAGCCCAATTCAGCCAACCCGAGGCTATGGTGGCCCAAGCCAAACACATGCACACCTACTTTGCTGACACCATTCGCCACAAGTTTGTGGTGGTTTGCGATGCCGCTTATGAAGCAGTCGCCATTCGTTTTTGCCAGCAAATTCAAGAGAACGGCAAAGGAGAGGGCTTTGTCTCTGTATTGCCCGAAGCCAACCACAACATGATCGAAAGTTATTACGAGAAGCATGACACCAACTTCATCTTTTTGAATAGCCACGAAAATCCCCGCGTTTCGGCTCGCTTTGGATTCTTGAAGGGAGTGTTGACTGATTTGGGGAATAAGGTTTACGAATACCCAGTGAATGACGCCAGTTTGGCTTCTCAATTTGAAGTGATTCATGCCACCGACTGGTTGAGCATTTGGGCATCCAACGATAAGGGTGCCGATAACATGCAGGTGGGCATCATCATGAAGCTCAAAGGCTACTTGAGCAACTTGAGTTAAAGCCTATGCGCGTCACTTTTCTCGGCACAGGAACCTCCCAAGGTGTACCTCCCATTGGTTGTACTTCTCCTGTTTGCTTGAGTGAAGACCCACGCGATAAGCGCTTGCGCAGCAGCTTGTTGATCGAAATAGATGGCAAGAACCTGGTCATTGATGCGGGCCCCGATTTTCGGTATCAAATGATTCGAGCCGGAGTCGCTCGTTTGGATGCCATTTTGTTTACCCACGAGCACCGGGACCATACGGCAGGCTTAGACGATATACGCCCGTTCAATTACCGGCAACAGGCACCTATACCCGTATACCTTCATTCTCGTGTATTGGAATCACTGAAGGGTCAGTTCGCTTATTTGTTTGCTGAAAATCCTTACCCGGGAATACCTGACGTTGATTTTCGTTTGATTGAGAATGCTCCGTTCACGTTAGACGGCATCGATATCATACCGCTTGAGGTGATGCATTATCGACTGCCTGTTATGGGCTTTCGATTCGGCTCATTCGCCTATGTTACCGATGCCAATTACATCGCCGAAACAGAACTCGATAAACTCAAGGGTGTTGAGGTTTTGGTGCTAAACGCCCTCAGGCTTGAACCCCATATTTCCCACTTTACGCTTTCAGAAGCAGTAGAAATGGCGAATAAAGTGGGGGCCAAACAAACCTATTTCACGCACATGAGCCACCAGATTGGATTTCATGAAGCGGTCTGCAAGGAATTGCCTTCCGGAATTGACCTGGCCTATGACGGCCTGGTGCTGAACTTGGATTAAGGCTTAGCCAAGGGAAACTGAATTCCCATGAGCATGGTTGAATTCGGCAACATGGGAATGTATCCTTTCACGAAAGGCCCCATAAACCAAGCTTGGTAACTCAAACTCAAATAGGCTCGTTGGTCAGGAAAGAAATGACGGTAGCTCATTCCCAGTCCTCCCATTAAACCTAAATTCCAGTGTGATGGGTTGACTAGGTATTCCCCTTGATCCAACACGATGGTTTCTCCGACGGGCTTTTTGGCATGCAGACCGGCCATCAAATAAGGTTTGAATTGACCAATTGATTTGGGAAGGCCTATTTGTTTTCCCATGCTACCGAAAAACTGAATGCCACTTTGTAAGTATTGATGGTAATAGGCTCCCGCGTGAATACCTGCAGACCATTTGCGCTCTCGGTAGCATGCGGCCTGCCCCAAGAAATGATTTTTTTGGCTTAATAGAGCCGGGCCACCTATAAATGGAATCAAAGTTTGGTTGCTGCCTAAGTTGATTTCCCAATTCAATTGGGGGGCAGGTTCATCAACGGCTACGGGTTCTGGACTTTGCCCTTGAGCGGGTGCTGAAACGAAAAAGCTGATGCAGATGTAAATGAATGTTCTCATTGAATGAAGATGAATTTCCCCATGGCTGATTCGCTTCCATCGCTGTTCAAGGCAAAAACGAGGTAAACTCCGCTGTGCGGTCGGCTACCATCAAGGCGGTAACCATCCCAGGTGGCTTTGCCTCCATTGGCGCGGGTCTGATAGACCAGGCGTCCATTCGCATCGGTGATTTTCACTTCAGCATTGCTGCTCAAACCTTCAATGGTAATCAAGCCGCTGTATTTAGGTGGGACAGGGTTGGGGTATATTTTAAGGGGTTGAAATTCGCTATTGCCTTGATTGGCGTCGTTTCGGTATGAAACAATGCCTTTGTCGGTGCCAATGAACAATTCTCCCGTTTGATCGGTTTGGCCCAGGCAAACCACGCGATTTGACAATAAGGGGGAGTTTTCGTGGGTAAAGTGTCTGAGCACTTTTTGCCCATAGGGGTCAACCAAAAACAATCCGTTGCCGGTTCCAAACCATTTTCGCCCACCCCCGTCGATGCAGATATCGTAGATGCTCTCTTCACCCATCAGATAGCCGAGGCTGCCATCTTGATCGATGACGAATCGGTCGAGTTTGGCGTTCTCAAAAACACTTTGGGCGCCTGTAAATACGTTTAAGCCTTGGTTTGTGCCTATCCAGACATAGCCGAGGGGATCGGCCTTTAAACTGAGTACTTCATTGCTGAGCAAGCCGTGGCGCGTATCGAGCAATAGGCATCGATCATCTAGACTATTGCTCAAATCTTGACCCGGATCGTAGACCAGTATGCCGCCGCTTTGGCGAATCATCCAAAGATGGCCGAATCGATCGGCTACAATTTCCTTTACATCGTTGATCAGCTGGCCAGAAACCACCAATTCAAAGGAGTGCCATTTATTGCTTAGGTCCAAGGCGTGCAAGGCTTTATCTGCGCCGAAATTGGCAAACCACAGCCAATCGTTGCGGTCTTCGGTAATGCCCGAAACCCGCAAAAAGCCGGCTGAAATGGGGCTCAAGGGAGAATTGCTGGCATCGATGCGTTGCTCTACTTCAAGGCCATTGAAAACCAGCATACCGTAGGAATGGCTGCCCAGGTATACACGGTTGCGTCGGTTCGAATAGAATGCGTAAGTGAAATCGTACAAATTTTGATTCAGAGAAGACTCCAGATTGTTTCTCCAACCAATAGGAGTGTAGACGTAAAATCCAGCGTCGTTGAAAGCATTGCCGAAAGTGGCACTGACACCGCCGCCGCTGCAAAAAAGCAGCGAGCCCTCCTGGGACATTCGGAATACGGTACTGTTGTTAGGGCCATCGGGCATAAAGGCAATCTCGCCAGTGGATGCTTTTTTGATCACTCCAGGGCCAATGCCTGTACAAAACCAGAATAGTCCTTGGGGGTCTTGGGTTCCATCTACCAGCAGATTCACATTTTCCTCTTGAATCTGATTGCCCGCATACACGCGAATGCTGCCAGGGCGGTAAACGGCCATTCCAGCGGCGACAGGATGAATGCGACCTGTAGCCACGCGGCGTGAATCGAGAGTCTCCAACTGATCGTTGCGGAAGCGGTAAACAGTCGAATCGCTTTCGAGATAAAGACCATCTGCGTTAGCAGCTAAGTGTTGGCAAGGATTGCTAACCGAGCTAACGGCTTGCCAATTTTGGTAATCGTTGAGGTTGAGGGTCGCATTCCATGGTGCCTTGCGCAACCCCAAAGGGGTGCCGACGAATAAACTATCTCGGTAAACGGCCGAAGACCATACAGCAAGAGCAGACCCCAAGGGCCCAATAGCGGTATAGCTGTCTTTGATTTCATGGCGAACCAAATCGACCACCAGTAAGCCAAATTGGGTCGATACCAAAGCGTAATTGTCCCGAAAGGAGACATCAAGAATGCGTTTGTCGCCAATCAGCATTTTTTGGGCAAAGCCCGGAATGTTGACAATGCGTTGATCGCCAAACAAGAGGTCAATGTTGCCATCGGCATAACCAATGAACAGGCAAGAGCGCTGAGGTTCGAAGTTCAAACAAGTAACTTCCAGTCCCGCAAATCCTTCTTGGGTTCCCAGTTTTTGCAACTCGCCACTGCCTTGCTTGACGCGAAAGAACCCACTGAAGCTCGCGGCATAAACATAGTTTTCACTGGCTTGGCAGACTTTGGCATCTCGGTAACTCAGGTGCGTACGCCATTGACCCGTGGCTTGAAGTTGAGCCTGTAAAGACAGCGCGGAGCAGCCAATCAATAGGGATACTATGATGCCGCGCAATCCCATTTAATTGAATTGATAACGCAGTTCAATGCCAAATTCGGTCAAAGCCGTGTAGAACTGGGTAGCCATTTTGGGGTCCATCACTACGCGGTTGTACCGAAGCGCAAAATTGATTTTATCGTTCACCTGGTAAGTCACCGATGGCGCGATGCGTATGTTTTTCATACCGGCCGAGTACTTGTTGATGTCCATGTCAATCTTGCGAATCATGGTTGAGTTGTCTTGAACGGCAACGTTCAAATCAAATCGAAAATCGTTGGGCAAGTATATGCGGCGCCCGTTTCGGCGAAACGGTAAGGTCAATCCTGTTACCCGATAACCCCCGGTCAGCTGAAACTCGTTGCTGCGCATTTCGGTGAGGTTGAACTGAGCGGCAAATAATTTCAGCACTCGGCTGCGTTTGTATTCCATGCCCAAGGTCCATCCTTTTTTGGTGGTCACATTAATGCCGGCCAAGGGGAAAAAGCCTTCGCTGATGGTGACATCGGCGATTTGGTATTGAGGAGTGAAGTCAACTCCCATAGCGGCTGCTTCTCCCTTGCTGTAGCGCAAGTTTTGATCGAACCTACCAACGGTGTATTTGCCATTGTAAGCGTGCTTGAGGGTGATGTTTGAGAAGATGTCGCCAATGGCCTCGATTTTGGTGAGACCGTTGTAGTTGATGTTCCAGTTGGGCAGCGGGATTTTGGGGAATCCTGAAATGTCGGCAGAGGCAGGATCGAGGCCACTGTAGGAGGCATAGAAAGAACCGATGATGACATCTTGGCTGCTGCGGCTATATCCCAAGGGGAATTTGGTCATGGTATCGATGGCAATTGCGCCCACCCTGGGGTCTTGCAAGCTCAGGCGCTGCGCCACCGTATAGCGGTTGTTCTCGAATTGCGTGAATATGGGATTGGGGTAATTGCCCGCCCCGAGGGTTGTGTTTTTGGCAAAGTGGGTAGAGAAGAACCAGCCGCTTACATTGTAAGTTCCGTTCTGGGTTAATCCCTGGTCCACCCAATCGCTGCCATCCCATTTGAATAAGCTCTGAACACCCCCGGTTTGGTTGCGCACAATGTCGAGTCGAATGCGCAAGTCTTTGATGGGTTCAATGGTTACATTCCCCGTAAAGCTCTCGGTCAAAGTATTGCGGTAAAAATTGGGTTGACGCGTATCGTTGAGCAAAGCACCTTCATTGGCCATGCGGTAGCGCAAATTGGGGTCTTGCAAACCAAATACATAGCCCAAGCCGGGTTGAATGTGTTTGAAGTTTTGACCGAAATAATCAGGTTTGAAGGCGAATCCGGGCAGCTCTGAACCCTCGCGGCGCTGATAGTTCATGCTGGCATTTTTAAACATGGTGATGAAGTTGCCCACCATCACAACTGCGGGGTTGGGAGGTACCGTCGATGCACCTCCCGTTTTGATGGCACTCGCTCCATCGGCATCATCTTCCTCCTTGGGCGGAGTTTTGACCGTTTTGGGCTTGTTGTATTCTCGCAGCCACTTGAACTTGCTGTACAACTGGGTGAAGTTGAGTTGGCTACTCAAGTTGATGTCCTGGCTGTTTTGAATGCGCGCTCCCATGCTGGCAAAGGCAGGTGGTGCTTGGTTCCATTCGTAACTGCCTTGATAAGTCACTGAAGCGCTGATCCAGTTCAAGGTTTTGAACTTGCTAAACGGAAGGGTGTAGGAGAGGTTGGCGTTTTGATAAAAACGCGTCATTCGACCCAAGGTTAAAAACTCTTGCAAAACAGAATCGCGTTTGATTTCGGTATCCAATCGACCGTAGGGTTCTTGAATGCGTGCATTGGCGGTGGCCGAATAACTCATATTCAAAGAGGTTGCTAGGGGAATGGAAACGTTGTAGACCCGGTTCATGGTGAAGTTCTTGTCGAACATGCGCGGGTTGATCTGACGGAAATTGTTGTTGTTTCGCGCTTGCTGTTCGCTATACAAACGATTGACCTGCCAGTTGGTGGAAAGGGTAGACGGCTTGAAGTTGAAATTGAAATCGCGTACAAAACCCAATCGCTTGCCTTTGATTTTCTTAAAGGGTCTAATGAAGGAGGTGCCCAGGGAATAGGCATATCCCAAGGTGGCTTGGCTGGTTTCCAAGAAGTACTCTTCGATTTGCTGGTTGCTGCGGTAGTTGCGCTGGAAACTGTACCCCACGTTGAAATTCGAAGGGGAGTACAATTTGGCCTTTTGTCCCATGGGGCTGGCCAATCGCACGTTGGCGAAGTTCAGGCTGTACAAGCTGTTGTATTCTTGAGCGGCCTTGAGAATCTGATCGCGCTGCGCCTGATTGGCGATGCCATTCAAGAAGGTTTGCAACTCCAAGTCGGGATTCAAGGGGTAAAACTTGGGTCTTACCACGTTTTCAGACCAACCGATGAACATGGGAATGCTCACGCCCGATTTGGCAGGGAAGAACTTGCCCAATTCCAAGTTGGAAGCAATGTCGTAGTTGTACGTGTGGTTGAGGCTTCGGTCGTTGAGCTTCTTGTCAACATCGCCGAAACCTATGGTTCGAATGGTGCCACCCACGCTCAGTTGTCCAAAATCGGCCAATTGGGTTTGCATGCTTCCTAGGGCAGCCCAACCCCCTTGATTGGCGATGTCTTTTACGCGCAATTCGTTGAACCAAACTTCAAAGCAGTTGGGTTTCGTACCGTTGTTCTTCACGCCGACCATCACGACCCGAATGTTGCCTACATCGGGCAACCCGATGACCGAAATTTTGCCTCGGGTACTGGGTCTTACGAAGGGGGCGGTCATGGGCCAACTGGCATTCTGTCGTTCAATTTTCAAATTGTAGAATTCCTGGAATGCGATGTCGATGAAATTCTCCTCGGGCCATACCAGGTTCTCAGCATTGGCTAAATTGGTATTGACAAATCCCCGTGTCATTTTCAAGGGAATTTCGTACTCGTAGTAGTTATTGCTCAGGTCTGTACCAAAACGAATGAAGGCCGATACTTCGCCATCGTTGATGCTATTTTGAACCACTTCTTCGGCGTGAACGTACAGTTGCAAACGCTGGTAGTTGCGCACATCGAATTCGCTGGTTTTGAAAGCGGCCCGGGCGTCGCCAGGTTTGAGGTCACAAACCTGAACCGAAAGCGATTGCTCGTTCTCTTGAACCATGCCCAAACTGGCCATATTTTGAACGCGCACAATGCCTGGGGGCAAAACGTAAGCCACAGGGCTTCGCTTGCCATTCTCTTCCAAATTCACCGTGCTCACCACGAACTTGGTACCGTCATTGGGGTCGGTTGGGACGACCACACCTGGGGTTTTTAAGGAGTTGGTGTAGCGACGCCAATCGGCCCGAACCATGTTCAGGTAACCGATGCGCATGACCACATCGTCTTCAAAACCAGTGGCGACCAAGCGCATAAAACGAATGCTCTTGAAGTCAGAAATGTTGCCTACTGATTTTTCGAATTCGCGAATGGGAATTTTGAATTGAATCCATCTGATTTCGCGGTCTTTGCCGTTGCGCAGAGTGACGCGGTTGGAAACAATATCGGTTACGTAATTGCGGCCAATCTGCAATTCTGTGCTGCTGATTTTGATGCGGTATTGGAAATAATCTTCACTCTGGTTCATGGTGAAGTCCCGGTTGATGTCTTCGCCGTTGGGAATAGGAGTCGAAGATTTGGGCATTTCAGCATATCGCCCGCCGGTGTATTTGTCGGGATTGGAGTTGCCCTCCATTCCTTGGAACCGGCTGTAGCGACCCAAAATATCGGCATCCGCGTTGGTGTACGATTCTTCCAAGTAATGGACAAAGTTGTCACCGCTTGGGTCGGCTTGTGCTTGCTGATAAAGCAGAGATGCCGTTCCGAAATTGTTGGCCAGGGCTTGCAGGTAAAAACTATCCAGATAGGTCCGTTCTTGTTCGTCGTTCAAACCATCGAGCCCCACGTCTTGGGCTTTGATGCTGCCCGGGTTGTTGTCAAAAGCAAAGTTGATTTGAGGGCCAGTTGGGACCAAACCGAAGATGGAACTATCGACCTCGTTGTAGGAGCCTTGCGCCGACAATCCATTTTCAAATGCTTTGCGGCGATCGGGCAAAATGTCTTCGCTGATGCTTCCCAAGTGCAAATACAAATCACCGCTCAGGGTGGGGTCATCCATGAGCGGGTCCATCATCCAAACCTCGATGTAATCGATGTTGGCGGCTTCGAAATCGTTTTGGTCCACGCGGCGCATGATGCCGGCCCAGCTCATTTTCTTGTTGAGCAATTCTCCCTGATCGTTGATGTCGCTTGGGTTGCTATTGAAGTTGTACAAGCCGCGAACGCCAGGGCGGTAAACCAAATCCAGAGTGGTCAAAATGGTGGGAGTACCCTGGGGAAATTGGCGCTGAGGGAAAACTTCGCGCTGGTCTACTTGACGTTGGTAGGGGTCACTGAGAATTTCATCTACCCGATTTTTGAAGTTATCGGGCATATCAAAATCGCGGTAAAACAGCGGGTCGGTCATGTAAAAACTCAATGAAGCGTGGTGCTGCAACCAGAAACGCTTATCAGTCAATTGAACATCGGGAAAGAGTTCGGGTTGTTTTTGAGGAATGGAAGCCACAGTCCAGTTTCCCACACCCTTGAAATCGTTGGCCAATTCGGCATTTTCGAAGTCTTCCAGGTTGGAGATGCCTCGCTGTCCCCCTTGAGATCGGTGGTTGTGCGGGAAAATTTTGGCTAATTCCAAATAGGCCGTGATATTGGATACCTCTTTGGTTTCCAAAAAGGGCAATTTATCGACCAATTTCGTGATGTAACGCGATTGGCTGCTATAAGCCAAGTCTGCCCCCACGATGCTGTTCAACAGGGGCTCCTCGTTGAAATTGGTTTTGGTCTGCAAGGGGCGCTCGTACATGTGCAGCGCTGTTGCTCCAAGCAGCAGATGCTTGTTCACCTGATGTTCGACTCGACCGCCCACCAAGGTCTTTTGTTGAATGTTGAAGAAGGATTGCCCGTCGGCAGAGGCTCGAATTTCAGCTCCACCCTGCAACAAGCCTTGGTTGGTGATGCGAACGCGTCCCAGGGCATAGTCGACCTCGTAGTCCAATCCTTCTTGCAGAGGGCGACCGTTGGCCGTGACGCGAACCGAACCGCGCTGCAGATTGGTCGTACCCAAATACAATTCGGCCCCGTTGGCACTTTTGAAACTACCCGTTAAAAAGAACTTGTTGTGTTTGACGTCTTGTTGAGCCAACCATTTGGTCGAATCGTATAAGGCATCGAAACAGTAATAATCGGCCAGGTCGTTGTAGGCATCAAATTTCTCGCGCAGCGATTCACCAAAAGGTTCGACCACAGGGAAAATGATGCGGGCGTATTGGGTGTTGATGGTTATGCCCTCAATGGCGTCGAATACACCATCGGGTTTGGCCTCTTGTTGACGGTTGAGTTTGTCCAATCCTACGACGCGCAGAAGGGGATTGCCTCCTTTTAAGGCCGGCAAGTCAGCCGTAACCGGGAGATAGTTGTAGTCAGCGCCTGAGGTATCATCGGCGTAAATCAAATTGAGTTTGAAGTCTTCTAGGCTCAACTGATACGTGTTCAGTGCATAGATGTTCTTCATCATCAATTTCCAAATGGGCAAACGGGTGCGAATGGTATTGCCCTTGAGCATCTTCAAGTGCAGAACATTTTGGTCGCCGGGGGCCACATCGCGCGAAAACTCACCCACTTGGTAGGTGTTTCCGTTGTAGGTGTATTCGAAGGCTACCGCGAGAATCTCGTCATTGTTCAAGGGCTGGGTCAGGGAGATGTAGCCGAGCTGTGAATTCAATGAGAATTCCTTTTCATTCAATTGGCGGGCATAGTTGAGCAAATCGAAATCGACGGTTTGTTCAAAATTGGGGAACAGGGAATACAATCGATCAATGGCGGTCGGTGATCGACGGGCCAAATCGTCATCTTCGATTTGAGCAAATAGCCCATTCGCGTTGTTGTCAGCGGCCCCTGTACCCGTACCGTTGAGGTTGTTGCGGTACGGTTTGGGTTCCCCCAAATCCATGTAGGCCATGATGTCTCGAGGCGTCTCGACGTTTGCATTTCGGTTGGTGACCCATACTTCAACGCGGTTGATCACCACACCTGAAGCCACAATGGGCAAGTTCTCCAACCATTCGTCGTAATTGTCCCGAAAGAACTGGGCTAAGAAAAAGTGTCGGTTTTGGTCGTAATTGTCGGCGCTGATTTTGAACTCGTTCAGCTGAGCCCCGCCTTTGAGTACGGTCTCGGTGCTCTGGCCTTTGTTTTGAGAGAAAACCGTGGTGACCTTGGTTTTCCCAAATTGCATGGTGGTCGAAACCCCAAACAAGTTGTTGGCCGGTTTGATGAGTTGCGTGGGCAAGTTCAAGCTCACGTTTCCCACCTGAACATCTTTCAAAATCCCATCGGGCTTTCCTTTCCAACCTAAGTTCTGTTGGTTGTCAAATTCAAAGGCCGCTTCGGTGTCGTAGTTGATGCCCAGTTTTACAAATTCCCCGATGTTGCCATTGGCCGAAATCTGTATTTGCTGATCGAACATGGGCACGAAGTACTTCTGTTGACGCTTGGAATTGCTGGGATTGCGATTTTCATTGATGTTGCCGCCCAACTTGACCATGGCCGAACCGTTGAGTTGAAAATCAACGCCCCCTTCGCCAAATACCTTGGAGATGGTTGGGTTGTTGAGTTCGGCACGCACGTAATCGCTGATGGACCCGCGGTCATTCCCTCCCAAAGCGTAAGCATTGCTTTGCGTTTTTTGACGGAAATAATCGCTTTGCCCGTCGCGCGATAGCATTTGAAAGTACTCGGTCACGCTCAAGCTTTCTCCTGTGGGGTAGGAAAGGGCGCCTACTTCGTTAAAGGCTTCGTACCGGTTTTTCGCCGCGTTGTATTTCCACTTTTTCTGCAGGGGATTGGATAAATCCACATGGCTACCTGCGGCTCGGGGGGAGCCCATCAAGTTGGGGTTGCGGCTGCTGTCGGTTTGAGCGCCCAGTGACTGTGGACCCAAGATTCCGATCACGGCCAAAAGGAACCCCCAGAATGCTGACCTTTCGGTGCTGCGTATAGGGTGCATGTAGCGGTGCATGTTAGTGGAATTCGTAGGGTAGTGTTGGGGCTATAGGCTTGAGTATAGGCTAAACGTGCAAATTACAATATTTTGAGCGAATTCTTGATGAGTTCTTCAACGGTAGCACTGCCTCCCAAATCTTTGCTCACTTTGAGCAAGGCCTTTTCGGCAGCGGCTTTGTTGTAACCCAAAACGCTCAAAGCATTCAGGGCTTCTTCCATATTGGACCCCGCTTCGGCACTGCCTGTTGCATGGAATTTGAATTTTTTCCCGCCCAGTTTGTCGCGCAGTTCCAATACAATGCGTTGAGCGGTCTTCTCGCCAATGCCTTTGATGCTTTTCAATAAACCCACATTCCCGTTGAGTATGGCGCTGCTCAGCGATTCAGAATCCAAACTGGAGAGCATGAGTAGACCCGTGTTGTTGCCAACTCCCGACACCGAGGTCAGCAAGCGAAACATTTCGCGTTCAGCTGGGTCTGAGAAACCATAGAGCACCATGGCTGTGGGGCTCTGGTTTTCAATTTTAAAGGTCAGTTCAATGAACAAGCGCGCTTGCTTTTGCCCTTTGATGCGCTCATAAGTGGTTAGGCTAATGCTGATGTGATAGCCCATGCCTTGATTGGCAATGACCGCGTGGGTCGGGCTAATCATTTCAAGGTTGCCTTCGATGAATTCGTACATGCCTTAACGTGTATATCGGTACTTGCGCAGCCATTGGTTGAATACACCCAACAGCAAAATGGTAAATAGGGGTAAGCAAAGATTGAACCATTTCCAATAGGATTTCTCTTCGCGGGCTTTTTGAGGATCCAAAAGGCGCATTCGGCGCTCCTTGGCCCGAATTTCAATCAGGCCTTGGTCGTCGACCAGGTAGTCAATGCAGTTCAATAGGAACTTTTTATTGGCGAAAGTGATTTGGCTGAAACGGTCGTATCCCGTCGGGTATACGCGGCCGCGGCCGCTGACCGGGTTGCGCATCAAGTCGCCATCTGCCAACACAATCATGGCGCTTTCACCGGCCTCTTTGAAGGGCAGATTGCCATAGTGTTTTTGGTATTTATATGGCGATTGAAATTGACCTTCCAAAAGCACACCGGCGCTGCGAATGTCTGAACTCACCATGTTCGACCGGTATTGAGCGTCAATTGACTGCATGCGTGCGGTTTCCAAATCGACCTCGGCTGGGGCGTTGATCACTTTGTTGTAAGCACTAGAACTCAACAAGGGGGTAGCGCGCATGCCTTCTCGAGGCTTCACTTCGAGGGAGCTCGGGAATTGCGCCCACACGGCCCCAACATTTTTGTTGATGACATGCGGCGTGCTAGGGGGTACAAACAAGGGGAAATAAAAGAAATCCATCATCTCCATGCGACCGCCCACGGGTACTGGGATTTGGTTGCAATTTTGATCCAGCAGCAAGGTGCTTTCGAGTTTGACCCCGTAGCGGAATAGATTTTCGCTGAGGTTTTCCAAATTTCGATCGAAGGCAAAATTGGAGCTATTGGATTGGAAACTGTCGATTTCGATGTTCAAGGCGTCGAGCAGCATCAATACCCGGCCACCGTTCATGATGTATTGGTCGATGAGGTAAAGGTCAGCGGGTGAAAAATCGTTCTCGGGTTTGATGATCATGAGCAAGTCACTCATGCTCAAGCGGCGCTGAATGCGTCCTAGGTTTTGCCAGAATAGGCTATCCATGCTACCACCGGCTTGAGCCAGTTGTTCAGGCGTCGGATTGAAGTTGCTGACATCGGTTGTGCTCAGATTCAAGGCTGAAACCGAATAGAATTTGCTCAACTCGGCCGCGAAACTCTGCACTTCTGCCCCGATCATTTCACCATGGCCATCGCTAACGGCAATGACGGGACGTTTGTCGCGAACGCATTGGCGCAACGCATTGGCAAACTCGTACTCCATGTTGTCAATGGCGGCTTGAATGTTGGCTTCAGGGCTTTTGGCAACGTCGTATTCAAAGAAATTGACGGCCACCGTTTTGCCCGCGTAATTCATTTCACCGCCGGGTAACAGGTACTTGATGCGGGTTTCGTCGGGGTTTTCTGAATCTATGTCGCGAACGGGCTCGATGCCGCGGTTGGCAAAGTCTTCCAGGATCCCGCTGATGTCTTTGACCTGTTGTCCTTCGAAAGGATCCACGACTTCAATTTCGATTTTTCGACCGCTGGCTTCTCTGAATTCATAGGCCATGTCGCGCAGTTCTGATTTGAGCTGTTTGAATTTAGCCGACATATCGCCTTCCAGGTACAATCTAAAGTAAAGTGTCTCTTTGAGCGATTGGGCCAGTTTCAAACTGGTTTCGCTCAGGGTGTAGCGTTTTTCGCTGGTCAGATCAATGCGTTGGTAATACAACGAACCCAGGGCATTGGCCAATACCACGACCAGCAAGGTGACGCCCAAGTTGATCCAGCTTTGGCTTCGTTGATTCCGTCTTGACTTTACCATTTTCTGCTTTCGAATTGGGTTTTGGTGAAGGCGATGAACAGGGTGATGAATCCGCCGAAGTAGAGCAAATCACGGGTGTCCAGCACGCCGCGGGAAATGCTCTCGTAGTGAAAGTTCAGACTGAACCACTCCAAACTTTTTCCCACTTTGTCGAGCCAGTCGAGATCTCCCAGCAAGCTCAGCACTTCAAAGAAAAACAGGGAAAGCACCATGCTGATGATCAGGGAGACGATTTGATTGTCGGTCGTAGAGCTTGCGAAAAGCCCAATGGCCGCATAGCTCGCAGCGAGTAGAATCAGGCCGAAATAGCTACCCCATAGCGCACCGTAATCGATGTTGCCAATCGGGGTTGCCAATTGAGCTATGGAATAGGCGTAAAACAAGGTGGGCAAGAGGGCAATGGCAATGAGGGCCACAGCCGCCCCGTATTTCCCGAGAATGATGCCCAAATCAGAGACCGGGCGAGTGGTTAAGGTTTCCAAGGTGCCCAAGCGTTTTTCTTCGCTCAAGCTTCGCATGGTCACAGCTGAAACCAAGAAAATGAGCATATATGGGGCGAGTCCAAACAAGGTAGGAAGACCGGCAATGCCCAAGTCAAATACATTGTTCCCTTCAATGAACCAGGTGAACAAGCCGCTGAGAACCAGGAATACACCCATGACGATGTAGCCGATGAGCGAGCCCAGAAAACTTCGAATTTCTTTGAGAAAGATGGCGTACATATTAAGCGGTTAATTGACGGAAAACATCTTCAAGACTGCTGGATTCGCTGCGCATTTCCAGAACGGTCCAATTGTGGGTTTTGGCCCGCTCGGCGATAGCCGAGCGCAGGTCCAAAGAATGCCCATGGAACCGAAATTGAGTGGCCCCCAGGGATTCCACGCGCTCGCAATGAGGCAAACCCTGTAGATCGTCTATGGAAAGGGCTTGGCTGAATTCGACCCATACCGTGAATCGATTTTGGCCTTGAGATTGCAGGGAGGCGATGCCGCCGTCGGCCACAATTTTTCCTTTGTTGATGATGATGACTCGGTCGCACATGGCTTGGACTTCCTGCATGATGTGCGTGCTGAGCAGTACGGTTTTTTCTTGGCCCAAGGTTTTGATGACTTGGCGCATCTCTTGAACCTGATTGGGGTCCAGACCTGAGGTGGGCTCGTCTAAAATGAGAATTTCGGGGCTGTGAATCAAGGCCTGAGCCAAGCCCACGCGTTGGCGATAACCTTTCGACAATTGCCCAATTTTTTTATGCCTTTCGGAGCCGATCTGGGTCAATTCCATGGCTTGGGCAATGGCTTTGGGGACTTGGGTTAGGCCATTCAAGTGGGCAACAAAACCCAGGTATTCCTGTATGTACATGTCCAAATACAAGGGGTTGTGCTCGGGCAAGTAACCGGTGATGCTTCGAACCTCTTTCGATTGAGCTTCTACGTCCAAACCGGCCATGTACGCTTTTCCTTCGGTGGGGGGAATGTAGCCGGTCAGCATTTTCATGGTTGTGCTTTTGCCGGCACCGTTGGGGCCCAAAAAGCCTACAATTTCGCCCTTGGGGATGTCGAAACTAATGCGGTCAACGGCCCATTGGGACGAATATCGCTTGGCTAGATTTTCTACGCGTATGCTCACGGTTTGAAGAAACAAAAGTAACAGATTCAGCGGCTGTCTCACAGCCGATTTTACTCAATGTCCTTGACGGCATTGAGCCACATCTTCGGCGATTTGGGCCGATAGCGCTTCCAAATTATCAAAACGCTTTTCAGGGCGAATGTATTGTGTGATGTGAAATTCCAGGTGCTGGCCGTACAAGTCTCCCTGGAAATCCAACAAATGCGCCTCTACGCTGAGTCCCCGGCCTTCAATGGTGGGTCGTATGCCTATGTTCATGACCAGTGTGTAAGGCTGGTTTTGGTACTCGCAATACCCTGCGTAAACCCCATAGGGAGGTATGAGTTTGTGCATCTCGTTGAGCTCGATGTTGGCGGTTGGGAATCCCAATTTGCGGCCGAGTTGCAGCCCTTTGATGACAATGCCTGAAAGGGAATAGGGTTCGCCCAGCAAGGAGTTTGCAACGTCCATGTGCCCTTCTTGCAAGGCCTTTCGAATGCGGCTGCTGCTCACGGCAATGGCTTCGATTTCAGAAGCGGGTATTTGCGATACGACAAAGCCGGCTCGGTTGCCGATGGAGGCGAGTTCGGCCAGTCCTCCCGCTCGGTTCTTGCCAAAGCGGTGATCATAGCCCACGACCATTTCTTTGACGCGAAGCCGGGCCAATATCACATCGTGTATGTAGGCGGCGGGTTCCAGTTCAGAGAGGGCTTGATCGAAGGGGAGGACCCAGATGTAATCGATGCCTTGCTGAAAAATGCGGCGGCTTTTTTCTTCCAGGTTGTTGAGCAGTTGAACGGGTTTGTCAGGCTGTTGAACCACATGCCTCGGATGCGGATAAAAAGTCAACAAGACACTTTTTCGCTGGGAAGAGCGGGCCCGGTTGACGACCGACTGCAACACATGTTGATGACCCAAATGGACCCCGTCGAAGGTGCCTTGGGTTAGCACAACCTCCTCCAGGGGGAAGGGGGCGTTCAGGCCTTGCAACAAGATTCCGCTCATGAAGGCTGCAAATTTCGCTATTTATATCGGGGATTTGCAGGGCATTCAGACCTTTTTTTGGTTGTACATTTGAAGCATGTACCGGTGGGCGTTTTGGGCACTGACACTTGGCTTATACTCGGGAGCGCATGCTCAAACGGGAGGCTCGGGTGTATTTTCCATTCTCAATCAAGCGGCCGATTCGCGCACCATGGCCTGGGGCTCCTACATGCTTTCGCATCCAGACGGCGATCCCTTGTTGTCCAATTCCAACCCTGCTTTGCTTCGCGAAGGAGATGCCCGTGTAGGGGGGCTGTGCTATGGGCATCTGTACCCCGCGGTCTTAGAAGGATCTGCCATCAGCCAAGCGTCTGCGGCCTATGCCCTCCAATTTCCCAAAGCCCCGGCGTGGACCTATAGCATGCAGGTGCGCTACATCGACTATGGGGTCATGGATGCCTATGACCCTGGTGGAAATGCCCTGGGCACCGTGTCGGCAAACGAATCTCAAATAGGGGTGGTAGCCGCTCGGTCCTTGCAGCGGTTCCCCCAATGGAGAATGGGTTTTCAAAGCGGGGTCGTATACAGCGTTTTAGGCCCCTATGTTTCAAACGGCTGGTACAACCATGCAGGATTGTATTACCAGCGACCTGATTCGGTGTTGCAATTTGGCATTGCGGCCCGAAACATAGGAACCACGCTAGTGAGTTACCGCGATGCCGGCAAGGAGCCCTTGCCCTTTCAGATGCACGCGGGCGTTACTTTTAAACCTGTTCACATGCCCTTTCGATTTCAGTTTGTCTGGCACGATTTGCAGCGCTGGGATTTGACATACGACCAATTCCTGGATGGTGGGGGCCAAATTGATTTGAACGGGAATCCCGTGGTGGCCCAGCCCGCCTCATTCGCTGAAAAGGCCATGCGTCACCTGAGTTTCGGGACAGAATTGGTCACCGGGCCCTTCGGCGCCGTCTTGTTTGGGTACGACCACCAACGCCGCATGGAAATGAGCAGCGACATTCGCCGGGGTACTGCCGGTTTCAGTTGGGGGCTGCGTTTTCGCGTATCTAAGTTTCGCTTGACCTATTCATCGGCTTCGTACTTCCCATCGCAAAACTCCAATTTACTGAGCATTACCATCAATCCTGCCTTATTCTCCAAGCCTTGAAAATCAACATAGCCATAGATGGGTACAGCAGCTGCGGTAAAGGCACCTTGGCGAAGGCCTTGGCGGCCAAGCTTGAGTACCGTTTCATTGACAGCGGTGCCATGTATAGAGGGGTTACCCTGGCTGCCTTGAGGGCGGGCTTGGATATGCGGCAGGAACAGCCACTGCTGGATATGCTGCCTAACGTTGAGTTGGAATTTGCAGCTCATGCGGGCCGGCAGAATGAGTTGTTTCTGAACGGCAGTTGGGTAGAAGAGGAGATTCGCAAGCCCCAAGTGGCGGCTCATGTTTCTTGGGTGGCTAGCCTGCCCGCTGTTCGTGAGCGTTTGGTTGCCGAGCAACGTCGAATGGGTCTGCACAAAGGCATCGTGATGGATGGGCGGGACATTGGTACGGTGGTATTCCCAGACGCCGAGCTGAAAATTTTCATGACCGCGAGACCCGAGGTGCGGGCTCAAAGACGGTTCGATGAGTCCCAGAAGAAAGGCATTGAGGTCAGCTTCCAAGAGGTGTTTGACAATTTGCAAGAACGCGATCGCATCGATTCATCTCGGGACCACAGTCCTTTGACCTTGACCGATGATTATCGGGTTTTGGATAATTCAGATTTAAACCCCACACAGCAATTGGAATTGGCCCTTTCCTGGGTTGATGCCATTTTGGTCAACCTTCGTTGATATTTTGCGCATAACCTCATGCTGCATAAGGCGAACTTCGCAGCACTTTAGAAAAGAGTTATGGCAAGAAAACGCATAGTCGCTGGCAATTGGAAAATGAACAAGAGTTTGGAGGAAAGCCAAGCCTTGATTACAGAAATTCGTGGAATGGTGCGCGATGAGCACCGCGGTCAGAGCAAGGTGGTTTTGTTTCCAACCTTCCTAGCTATTCCTTCGGCTACTCGTTTGCTCGAAGGAACGGGTATTGGTTTGGGTGCCCAAAATTGCCATTGGGAAGAAAGTGGCGCCTACACGGGCGAGCTAAGCGCTTCTATGCTTCAGCGGGTTGGAGCTCAATATGTATTGGTGGGTCACAGCGAGCGCCGTCAATATTTCGGTGAAACCAATGAGACCTGCGCCCAAAAAATCAAGTCAGTGATTCGCCAGGGCATGACAGCTGTGTACTGCGTGGGTGAAACCTTGAGTCAGCGCGAAGACAAATCCTTCTTCGCCGTGATTGAAAAGCAAATCTCAGAAGGTTTGTTTGGCCTGGATCGCAAAGAATTTGGTCAAGTGGTCATTGCCTATGAGCCTGTTTGGGCCATTGGTACGGGTCTGAACGCCAGCCCCAGTCAAGCGGAAGAAATACACGCGCACATTCGCCGCCTGGTCGCTCATCAGTATTCACAAGAAATAGCCGATGACACCAGCATTTTGTATGGAGGTAGTGTGAAGCCTGACAATGCCCAAGAACTGTTCATGTGCCCCAACATTGACGGGGGCCTAATTGGAGGAGCTAGTTTGAAGGCTCGTGATTTTATAGATATCGCCAAGGCCCTGCGATAATTCAGGGTTTGGCGCGTTATTTGAGTAGGTGCGCACAATGGTTCTACGAGCATTGAGATTAGGGTTCTTCGCACTGGCCTTTTGGGTCAGTTCTTTACAGGCTCAGCAAATTCGCAGTTTTTCGAGCGATCCTTTGGTATTCATTGCCGAGTTCGAAACCTTCATCTCTCGAGCTGAAGACCGTGACTTGAACAAAGATTTCGGGGTATTCAAGGAGAGTTGGGAGATGGGGAAATTCACTCCTACCCAGCAGAAGTTTATCATCGATATCTCCAACCAAATGCTGGCCGAAGAAATGTCGGTTCAGCCCCATTTTCAATATTTCTTGGGCTCGCTGGCGGCCTTTTTTGAGCACCATTTGCCCGATCGAAATTTGCAGCAATGGCAGCAGGTCACCAGCAGCTTATTGGGTTCCAGCAATACCGAATACCTGGCATTTCTGAAGACTTCCCAAGACCTGTTTGCCAACAATGTATTGTATCGTTCCAGCACCAAAACCTGGAAGGCCGATACCGCCAACTTTGACATCCTCTATCGAAATGGGGCCATCGCCATTGGATTTGATGAGGTAGATTTGATCTGCCAAGGGCCCATCGATCGAATGGTGGTCAAAGGAGCCAAGGGGGCTTACTTTCCCGGCGATAAAGTCTGGAGGGGTGAAAAAGGGCAGGCCGACTTCAGCCGAGTGCTGAAAAACGAAGCGGCCTGGGTAGATTTCAAACGCCACCAAATTGACTTTGAGATCGCCTCTTACCGCATCGATACGGTTCAATTGAATTACAGCCGCTTCTTCGCTTCACCCATTTCAGGTTCATTCATCGATAAACTTTCGGCTGCTACTGATTCCTTGCGAGTGCAGTCTGAGGGGTATCCCAAATTCACCTCGTTTCAAAACGATTTGTCCATTCGCGGCATTGTCGGGGAGAATTCCACCTTCGTGGGTGGTTTTTCCATACAGGGCAAGGCCATCAACACGGCTACCACAGACGGCAAACCCACGATCATCCAGGTTCAATACAAGAACAAAGACGCGGTGACGCTGACCGCGCAGTCCTTTAAAATTCAAGACGGGGTGGCCGGTTCGAACAACTGCTCCTTCGTACTCCATTTGGACAGTGGAAAGACGATCTCACATCCCAACGTGGGGGTGAACTTTTTATTTGCCGAGAATCAATTGACCATCAACCGCGGTGAGCAGGGTTTGCAAAGGGTCCCCTTTGCCGATAACATGCACAACATGTCGATCGATGTGCAACAGGTTCGCTGGAAAGTGGACGGTCCATTTGTCGATTTTGATAACGTGAACAACGACCGCGAAGCGCGGTTTGAAAGCAACGACTTTTTCAAAGACATTTTGTACTTGCGCCAGCAAGGGGCATTGAAGACCAATCCGCTGCAAGACATTTATGCCTACTATTTGAAATTCAACCGCAAGAGCAAGTCTTTGACCTTTGCCCTTGACGACTACGCCGCATTTTTGGGTACCGAAGCCAAGCACTTGGAATCGCCCTTCATCGATTTGCATGACCGCGGATTCATCACCTATCATCCCGAAGTAGACAGCGCCACGATTGAAATGCGTCTGTTCAAATGGGTTCAGTCCCACCAAAAGCTGCGCGACTACGACGTCATTCGTTTGTCGAGTGTCATTGCCGGTCGACCCAATGCAACCTTGAATCTGCTCAGTTATGAAATGAACATCGAGGGGGTTCAAAAGTTCTACTTCTCTGATTCACAGAACGTGATCGTTCTGCCTAAAGAACAGCAGGTGGTGCTGGAGAAAAACCGAACCATGCGCTTCGGGGGCATGGTGCGCGCGGGGCGATTCGACTTTTACGGAAAGGGCTTCACCTTCAATTACGATCGATTTGAGGTAGACTTGCCCAACATTGATTCCATGCGCATGTATTTCCCTGATAAGGAAACCAAGCGTTTGGTCCCCATTCGGTCGGTACTGAGTAACATTTACGGAACCCTTTACATTGACAAACCGACCAATAAATCAGGATTGATCGACTATCCTGAATATCCCATTTTCGTATCCAAAAAAGGGGGAGATATCTTGTACAATCAGCCCTACAACCACAATGGGGCTTATCTGGCAGAGAAATTCAAGTTCACGGTTGACCCATTCACCATCGACAGTTTGGATAATTTCACCATCGATGGATTGCGCTTTGATGGTATGTTTTACAGCAGCGGGATCGTGCCCGATTTCCGTCATTACGTGACCATTCAGCCCGATTACTCCTTGGGTTTTGTCACGCGTACTCCCACCGGAGGATACCCCCTGTACAAGGGAAAAGGCAAGGGTGAGTTTACCATGAATTTGTCGCAGCAAGGCTTTTTCGGAGATGCGGGATACATCGATTACCAAACCAGCCGCAGCACCTTCGACAGAACTTTGTTTCTGTTGGATCAAGCCAGTGGCCAACTCAATACCTATGATTTGGCCCAAAGCGGCAAATACCCAGAGATCCACGCCCTGCGTTCTGAGTTGCTTTGGAAACCCTACGATGACCAATACAACGTGACCAGCCAGAGCATTCCGCATCGCGTATTTTCTGTGGGTCATGACTTCAAAGGGACTTTGACCCAGAGCCCGGTGAATGTGAAAGGGAATGGTTTGTTGCAATGGGATGCGGCGACCTTCGCCTCCAAGGAGATGGTGTTCGGTCCAATGAAGAGCACGGCTGCTGTGGCTTCTTTAGACATATATGCCGCCGATTCTAGCCAAAAGGTGTTCCAAACCAGCGACATCAAAGGCACCATGGATTTTGCCATGCGCATGGGCACCTTCTCTTCGAATCAGCCCAACGCCTACACCGACTTCACTTACAACATGTTCAAGACCAATCTCAGCGATTACGTCTGGGACATGAACAAGAAGACCATCGATGCGATACAGGGGGCTAGCTTTCGCGGGGTTCGTCCCAACATTGAGACGGGGCAATTGGAGCCAGGTACTGATTTCGTTTCTACCAATCCGACGCAAGATTCGCTGCGTTTCGAATCCAAAAAAGCCACCTACAGCCTGACTGATTATACCCTGAAAGTGTCGACCATTCCCCATGTTGACATTGCCGATTCGCGCATGTATTTGGCCGATGGAAAATTGACCATTCGCAAGAACGCCGACATCGATGAGGTCGATAGCGCGCGCATTGTGGCCACTCGCAAGAGTCAGTTGCACAGCATTTACAAAGCCCATTTGAAGATCTATGGGCGCAATAAAATTCGGGGCAAGGCCTATTATCAGTACGTCAATAAGAAGGGTGATAAGCAAGAGTTCTTCCTAGACAGTGTAATCGTAAACCGAGACAAGCAAGTCGAAGGGGTGGGCTACATTGCCGAAGAACGCGGCTTTACCTTGGATACCAAAATTGGCTACAAAGGCTTTGCTCAAGTGATTTCTGTAGAGCCCTTGATTCGATTTACGGGTTACGTAAAACCCTTGCACACCTTTAAGAATGTGCTGCCCAGTGAGTGGTTGAAATTCAGCGGTCGGGTCAACCCCAAAGATGTGGTCATTCCCTTGTACGATCCCCGTGATAAGTTGAATAAAAAGCAATACGTGGGTTTGTTCTTGGCCAGCGATTCCAGTCATGTGTATCCCCTTATGTTCTCATGGAAACGTCGTTACAGCGATCCTGCCGTGACCAGCGATACGGGAATTCTGTATTGGGATGACGCCACGAGCAGCTTCATGATTGGCGATTCAGCACGCTTGCGGGCCGGAGCCCCCAAAGGTTCTTTCATTCAATTCAACGAATCCAACCACAGCATTCATGCCGAAGGGCCTTTGGAATTCGGGTTGGAAACCGAGAATGTGCGCATGGTCAATGCCGGTGTGGCCGATTTGAAACCTGGCGATTCGAGCTTCAGCTTCAACATGAGTTTGATGCTCGACTTCCCGATGCACAAAGATTACATGGCGGGTTTGCTGCGTTTGATGGAAACCAATTCACTGCCCAACGCTAACCTCAACAACCCTGCTTTCAAAGCCGATTTGCTGGAAATGATGGAAAATCCCAAGACGGTGAAGTCGGCGGTTGAACGTTTGGACTTCGATGGAACCCTGGTGTGCAAAGATGAGTTGGCCTACACATTCGTCATCAGCGATGCTGATTTTCGCTGGGATTCCCGCATGCGGGGCATGTGGTGCAGCGACGACATTACCTTGGCCGCCGCCGGAGGAGTTTCGCTGGGCAAACGCGTTTCGGCTACCATGATGCTGGAACACAAGCGCAGCGGTGAGAATTTGCACCTGTATTTGGATTTGGGCTCAGGTGAGTTTTTCTATGTCAACCTGACCAAGACCATCGCCTATATCTACTGCAACAATGCCGATATGAAAATGCTATTGGCAGAAACGGCAGATAAAATCAAGGCTGACAATTTCTACATCAGACCCACGACCGAGCGAAACGTTGAACGCTTCTTGCGCCGAATTGGAGATTGAGGCAGGCTTGGTAGTTGATCCTATTTTACTGTTGAACGCATATTGCGTCGAATTGGAGATTGAGGCAGGCCTGGCAGTGTGGATACTGCTTTTCTTTTCAATGGGCATGCTGAGGCCCTGAGAAGCCCGGTCAATAAACCAAGTGACTCAGGCTTAATCCTTGGGGAGGGACGCTGTTTCCCGCTTCGCTTCGCTGTTCTCGGGCCAAAATAGCGGGCAGTTCAGCGGCTGAAATTTTGCCCATGCCGACTTCTAGGAGCGTGCCTACAGTGGCTCTCACCATGTTTCGCAAAAAGCGATCGGCGCGCATGCGAAATTCCAGTCCTTGAGGAGTTTGGATCCATTGGGCTTCGCGAACTTCGCAGTAGGGATTTCCCTTGGGGATCTCGCCTTTGCAAAAGGAGGCAAAACTCTGCTTGCCAATCAAGTGCGTGCAGGCTTCGTTCATGGAACGTACATTCAGTTCATAGGGGAAGTACCAGCTGTTGCGGGCCAGGAAAGGGTCTTTCTGCTGGTGCATGCGGTACGTGTATCCCCGTTCAAGGCAGGAAAATCGCGCATGAAAGTCAGCGGCACAAGGCTCCCATTGCTGTATGGCAATCGAAAGGGGTAGCAGCTTGTTCAATCGATAGGCCAGGTCAGTTGGAGTCTTATCGGGTAGGTCGGCATGGGCGCAGTAGCGCTGCGCATGCACGCCGGCATCGGTTCGACCGCAGCCCACCACTTCGATGGGGGCTTGGCACAAACGACTCAAGTGGGTTTCGATTTCCCCTTGAACACTGGGGGCATTGTCTTGGCGTTGCCAACCCGAAAAATCGGTTCCATCGTAAGACAAGTCGATTCGAACCCGCGGCATGGGTTAGAGGTTTTCAAAAATGATGGCAGCGCCTTGGCCTACGCCAATGCACATGGTGGCCAAACCGTATTTCAGGCTTTTGTCGCGATGCATGCGGTGCAGCAGGGTGGCTGAAATGCGCGTCCCTGATGCGCCCAGGGGATGGCCAATGGCAATGCTCCCCCCTTGGGGATTGACCTTGTTTCGGTCAATGCCCAGCAGTTTCATCGAGGCCAGTACTTGCGAAGCGAAGGCCTCATTGAGTTCAAAGGTGTCGATGTCCTGAATTTCCAATCCCGCCTTTTGAAGGGCTTTTTGAGAGGCGGGAACAGGGCCAATGCCCATGATGGCAGGGTCTACACCGGCAGCCGCCATGCTTTTTACTTTGGCCATGGGCTTGAGCCCCAGCGACTGCACAACCGCAGCCGAAACCAACAGGCAAACCGCTGCACCGTCATTGATGCCGCTTGAATTCCCAGCTGTTACCGTGCCACCGCTGCGAAAAGCAGGTTTTAAACCGGCCAGTGTTTCAACATCGCTCAGGCGAGGGTGCTCATCGGTATCAAAGATCAGGTCTTCTTGTTTTTTGCGGGGAATTCGAACGGGTACGATTTCGTTTTGAAACAAACCTTGGGCATGGGCATGCGCCCAGTTGCGTTGGGTTTCGAATGCAAATTGGTCTTGCGCTTCCCGGCTGATTTCGAATTTTTCGGCCACGTTTTCAGCGGTTTCTCCCATCGAGTAGGGATGGTGCAGCGCACTCAAGGCAGGGTTGGTAAAGCGCCAACCGATGGTCGTGTCGTGAATTTCCATGCTGCGGGCCCAGGGAGTTTCGCTTTTAGCCATTACAAAGGGCGCCCGGGTCATGGATTCGGTGCCTCCAGCCAGCACAATTTCGGCTTGCCCACTGGCAATGGCCATGCTGCCGTTCATGATGCTTTGTAGCCCCGAGGCACAGAGGCGATTGACGGTGTATCCCGGAACTGTCTCGGGAATGCCGGCCAGTAAAGAAGCCATTCTGGCTACATTTCGGTTGTCTTCTCCGGCTTGGTTGGCCGCCCCCAAGATGACTTCGTCGATGTTGGAAGGGTCGATGCTGGGGTTTCGCTCCAACAGCGCGCGCATGGCCATGGCCGCTAAATCGTCGGGGCGTACAATGGCAAGGCTGCCGCCGAATTTCCCCACTGGGGTGCGCACGATATCGAGCACGAATACCTCATTCATGCCGCAAATTTGGTCATTTTTTTGGGAATGCATAGGCCCGCCTTGGAGTAAAACATAGATTTGCGCCTATGCGGCGCTTGCGGCCTTGGTTCGCCCTCGTATTTCTCTTGTCCACTTTGGGTACTTCCTGGGTGGAATGGAGCGGCATGTGGTCCAAGGCAGAGCGAAGCCGAAAAGGCTATATGCACCGCATTGAAGCCGATCAGGGCGTTGAGCTATGGGTCTCGAAAGCCGAATATCGGGATTTGGAAAAAGGCAGTGAGATTTGGGTGGGCCAACAGCTGTATGATGTTTTCAAGGTGGAAGACGAAGGAACGGGCTTTCGCGTGCAAGCCATTCGAGATGATTTGGAGAAAAATGCCCTGCTTTCGTTTTATCAAAACCAAAGCGGCTCTCAACCTTGGGCGCCGACCAGGAGCATCGTGCTCCCCCATAAGCATTGGGTGGCAGAATCATGGGGCTTAATGGCGTTCTTTCCCATGGAAGAAAAGCGGGTATTTCCCGCATTTGCCGAACCTGAATACGAAGTTTACATCACTAGGGAATCCCCTCCTCCAGAGGAATTGCGTCCGATATAATCGCGCAATAACCCATCATGTCTGGAATTTCCAGTCCCTAGATTAAGATGAAAAAAATCAACAGAAATATGCCTTTATGGGGCTGTTTCGTCGCAGTATTGGCTTACTGGCCAGCGCTGAAAGCCCAGGAGATCGATAGCTCGAGGAGCGAAATCGAATCCTTCGACGAAGTTCTTGTTTCGGTTAACCGCTTAGGGGGTTCCCGCCGAAATGCTGTCGGTCAGATAGAGTCGATCGATGCTAAAAAAATAGCGGCTGTTCAAGCGCCTACGACCGCTGACCTGTTGGCCCAAACCGGTCAAGTCTTTGTGCAAAAAAGCCAAGTGGGTGGGGGCTCGCCTGTATTGCGAGGTTTTGAAGCCAGCCGTGTGCTCCTAGTCTTGGACGGCATTCGCATCAACAATGCCACCTTTCGAGCCGGTCATTTGCAAGATCTCATTACCATTGACCCGCATTCATTGGAAGGAGTCGAACTGTACATGGGCTCAGGTTCGACCTTGTACGGAAGCGATGCCCTGGGCGGTGTGGTGTATATGAAAACCAAGGCGGTTCCTTACAGGGAACAAACCCGCCTAGGAGGTTCAGTGAACTCGCGTTATGCTTCGGCTTTTGGGTCCATGGTGAATTCGGTGGGCTTACAGGCCTCGGGTAGCCGCTGGTCTTGGATGGGACAATACACCCAGAGTCAATTTGGCGACTTGAAAACCGGCTCTACCCGCAGCTACACCGATGTGGAAGGATTTGGATTGCGGCCATGGTATGTGTCGCGTATCAACGGTGTAGACTCGATGCTTCCCAATGCTCAGCCTGCAAAGCTGTTGGGCTCAGGCTACAGCCAACGCGATGCGCTGTCCAAATGGAGCTATGGGTTTGGAAAGCACAAATTGACGGCCTTGGCCTCAGTTTCTCGCTCTTCAGCTGTGCCCCGATTCGATCGGCTCAGTCAATTCAGTTGGGGCCCTTTGGATCAAGTCATTCCCAAATTTGCCGAATGGAATTACCAACCCCAAAACCGCAGTTTGTGGGCTCTAAGCCTTCGAACCTTTGCCAATGAGTCAGATGCGAGTGCTGATCGCGGCGTCGTTCAAAGCCTTTCTCTGGCTCGACAAGCTTTTGAAGTGGGGCGTTATTCGCGCCGATTCGGTCAAGATTGGGGTCAAACGCAACTGGATCAATTGCAACAATACACCCTGAATTGGGATCGACAAGCCCGTTGGAACGGCCTTGGAATCCAATTTGGGGCAGAAGCCGTGTACAACGACCTGCAAAGCACAGCCTTTGAAACCGAGGTGTCTACGTCTGAAGTCAGGGCCAGCCGGGATACACGCTATGCCGATAGCTTCGCCTACACGGGCAGTGCCGCGCTGTATATGCAATTTCAGGCGCACCTGGGCGGCCATACCCGCATTCAAGGCGGTACGCGCTTGACCCATTATCAAGCCCATGCCCAGTTTACCGACAATAACATCTGGGGCCTCGATTACGGGGTGGCCAAGGTGAATACCACGGCCCCTGTTTTCAATCTGGGTCTCAATCAGAGCATTCACACCAATTGGCAATTCAAATTGTCTTGGAATACGGCTTTTCGAAACCCCAACCTCGACGATTTGACCAAGCTGTTTGAATCGAATCCCGGTGAGAAATACATCATGCCCAATACCCGGTTGCGCAGTGAATTCAGTGAGACACTTGATGCAGGCATACAGGGCATTCAGGTGGGTCGATGGCAGCTAGAGGCGGGAGCCTACCGCACGAGAATCAAAGGCTTGCTGATCGATCAACCGGCCCCGCTCGATTATCAGTTGCCCGTGGCGGTCATGTACCGAGGGCTGCTTACCCCGGTTTACGTCATGTCCAATGCCTCAGGCGGATGGGTGCGCGGCGCATATGCTTCGGGTAAGACGCTTGTTTTTTCTCGGGAAAAAGGAAGGGTGAAGAGCCTGAGCCTAGAAGCTCGAGTGGCCTGGACAAAAGGCCGTTACCGAAACAGCGAAAACAGGTACGAACCCCTGGATCACATTCCTCCCATCTATGGCTTAGTAGGGGTCAAATCCCAAACAAAGTGGGGACAGATCGAGTATTATGCCTTGTTCCAAGGTCAAAAGCGAGCCGAAGATTATTCCAATAGCGGTGAAGACAATCTCAGTGCAACGCCCAGTGGGCAATTCAATCCTGCCTGGTGGACTCATAATCTTCGTTGGACGAGCGCTCTCGGAGAGCATTGGAACGCTGTGGTCAATGCCGAAAACTTGGCTGATTTGCAATACCGCACGTTTGCCTCAGGCGTATCAGCGCCCGGGCGTTCTGTATCGATTGCCTTGCAATTTCAATTCTAAACCCGAGTAAAAATTTGCAAGGTAGAGGAGGGTCCGTCGTGGTACGGGCCCTCTTTGATTTGACGGTGGGCTTGCTGAAAAATAGCCGTTGACCACGGATTTCCTAATTCCATTTTCAGGGCTTCCTCGGTGTAGAGCAAATCAGGATGCCCAGGCCCCCCGGTTTTGAAGTTCAATTGATCCAGGTGATAGCCTTCCATGCACAATACGCCACCGGGTTTCAAAGCGCCATGCAATTGGGCGTTCACCTTTCTGCGAAGGGCAGAAGGCAGATGCCCGAATATGCTCAGGATCCCGTCCCAAGCGTTGGGCTGAAAAACATAATGGGTTAAATCGGCCTCTAGGGTATGGACGTGTACGTTTTGAGAGGCCGCCTATTCTTGGCAGCGCTGCAAGCCTGCCGAAGAATAGTCCATGGCGTAAACCTCGTAACCCAATTTGGCTAGGTAAACGGCATTTCGGCCTTGCCCTTCAGCCAGGCATAAAATTCGGCCTTGGCCTGGTTGAGAAAAGACCATGCGCACAAAATCATTGGGTTCTTGTCAATAGGCCCATTCTGCCTCTGAGAAACGCTCATTCCAAAACTCGGCATTCATGTACGTAAATATCCTACTAAATTTGCGGCACTCTATGGGACGCGTATTTGAAAAGCGAAAGCACAAAATGTTTGCTCGTTTCGACCGCATGGCGAAACAATTCACGAAGTTGGGAAAAGAGATTGCCATTGCCGTAAAACAGGGCGGTGACAACCCTGATAACAATCCTCGGCTTCGCACAGCTATTCAAAACGCAAAGGGCGTGAATATGCCCAAAGACCGAGTTGAGGCGGCCATCAAACGCGCGACCAGCAAAGGCGAAGGTAATTTTGAAGAGATTCGATACGAGGGTTACGGTCCCCATGCCGTTGCCATTTTGGTGGAGACAGCGACCGACAACGGCACGCGTACCGTTGCCAATGTGCGCATGCACTTCAATAAATGCGGAGGAAGCGTAGGAAAGACCGGTTCGCTGGATTTTGTGTTTACACGCAAAGGGGTATTTGCCTTCGATAAGGCCGGTTTGGCCGCTTGGGATTTGGAAGAACTCGAACTGGAACTCATCGATCACGGTTTGGAAGATTTGGCGGTTGATGACGAGTTGGTATACCTATATACGGCCTTTACCGATTTTGGTACCATGCAGAAAGCATTGGAAGAATTGAAGTTGGAAGCCAAGTCGGCCGAATTGCAATACATTCCCAGTACTTACGTCGATCTAGACGAAGAACAAGCCAAAGATGTATTGGATCTCATTGATCGCCTGGAAGGCGATGACGACGTGCAAAACGTCTACCACAATCTGCGCTAATCTAACGGGGGCAAGTCAGGCATTCTGGAGTCTTGGGCTCGGGTAAAATAGCCCCAACGCGCAAGCGAAACTCTGGATTTCTGGGGTCATTGGTTACCACCCAAATGCTCTGGTTGCTATACCCCGTCTTTTGAGCCGTATTGAACCGCACCAACATGTCTAAGGATTCTCCCGGGGCCAGAGTAGCCGCTGGGTAGGTTTTTTGGGTGCCTATGATTTTGAATTGGCTGGATTCAAGGCTCAAACAACCGCATTCGGGAAATAGCTCTTTGATCTGCAGGGGGCCTTTTCCCATGTTCTTGAATACAAAGTGGGTTTCTACAATGTCTCCGGGTACCACGGGGCCAAATTGATGCTCAACCGTGCTCATTTCGAGTTTTCCCAGTTTTTTCAATTGGCGTTCGCTGTAGGTGGGGAAGTATTGCTTGCGGTTGTAGGTCACATAGATGCCGGTATAGGGCATGACAGGGTTGTCTGTCATCAAGGGAATTTGCGTAGCGCCAAAACCATAGGGGTCCAATGCGCTGCCATCTACCGCGATCAAAATGCGAGCCGATTGGCCGGGTTCAATGCCACTGGGCAATTGCACGATGCGTATATAAGGTGGAAGTTCGCTCTCATTGGGAGCTGTGAAATGAGTGCTGTATGGGGTGCGGTTGGTGATGCGAATGCTTTGGGTGTCGATGCGGTTGTCAAACAGGGGGTCAAAACTCAGGCTGGGTTTGTCGAATTCCAGACGTCCCAAGTCAGGGATTTCTACGCCACTATGTTGAACGCCCTCCCGAACCACTTCGCCGCGAATGTCCAAATGCACAAAAGAGGTATTGACCGCATTGCAATAAACCGTTACCGATTTGCTAAAGGTGCCAATTCGCCCGGTAGTCTCATACGAGGTTTCTACAAAGCCTGACCCGCCGGGAGGAATGGCCCCTTCGGTCCATGCCGGGGTGGTGCATCCGCAGCTGCTTTCTACGCGTTGTATATAAAGGTCCTTGTCGCCCGTATTCGTGAACTCGAATCGATGCACCGCAAAATGGTCCTCTTCCTGAATCTTTCCGTAATCGTGCATGCGGTTGCTGAACTCGATTTTAGGGCCTGGACCAAAATGGGGAACTTGGGCCAGTAGTGCCTGAGCCGAAAAGACCAGGCTGCTCAGAATCATGGAGGTGATTGTACGCATATATACAAAGGTAAGGCTGCTGGGTTGAGACGAAAATCAAGGTTGAAAAGTTGCCTTGGCGAGCCCATTGAGCGAGGTGTAAGACTCAAGTGACTCATTATCAATGAAATTTCGACTGTCCTACGGGTTCATTTTGCATGGAATGCTCCCGGCTCGAACCCAAGCAGGGCGGGGCGTTTCAAATTGCCCGAAAAATTTCAGGAACCTGTTGATATTGCGAAATAATCGGCGTACTTTTGCCGTCCTTTTTGGGAGAACTATATGCCTACCATACAACAACTGATTAGAAAAGGACGTACGGAGATCATCGA